>CAYXTJ010000038.1:0-18023 GCA_964467715.1 uncultured Sphingomonadaceae bacterium | reverse complement strand
GATCAATCCGATGACGGGTGTCGAATAGGTTTGAAAGACTGAAGGGGAGCGCGCCGGCGGCGTGCTTCCCCGTGTTTGGTGCGGTCGAGAAGACTCGAACTTCCACGGCCTTTCGGCCACAACGACCTCAACGTTGCGCGTCTACCAGTTCCGCCACGACCGCACATCGCACAGGGCAGAATCTGTAGCCGCCCAGCAGGTAGGAGCGCGCCATTAGCAAAGCCCTCTTGCCCCTGCAAGCACGCTTATTGCCTGATTTGAAAAAGCTGCTCGGGGCAGTGTGGCTTACTGCGCCTTCCACCCGATTTCGGCGATGCGGGCGGAGCGCGGCACGTCGAGCACGGCGCGGGTGACATCAAGGCTTTCGCCCGGCGCCAGCGAGGACTGTTCGGGGATGATCTCCAGCTCGAACACCTTGCGTTCGCGCGCATCGCGCAGGACCAGGAGAATCGGCGGCACGTCACGCGCTTGACTGCCGATATTGGTGACGCTGCCGTTGACCGCGAAATATTCCTGCCCGCCCGGCATCTCGCGCTTTTCCTGCTGGTCGAGCGGGAAATCCAGCTGCAGGTCCGGCTCGCCCACGGCGAAATCAGGCTGAGTCACCGGCACCCAGTCCGGCAGACCCCAGAAGCTGACCGCGAAGATGATGGCGGCGGCGAAGACGAAGAAGATGCCAGCCGCCCATGTCCAGATCTTCATCCAGTTGCGGCGCGGGCGGAACGGCGGCTGCGCATCGAAAGGCGAGTGCTGGTGGACCGGCGGCTCCGGTTCGGGTTCGGGTTCCGGCGCAGGCTCTGCCACCGGCGGCGGGGGCGGGACAGGTTCGGCGGCAGGCTCCGGCTCCGGCTCGTCCTGGAACCAGCTGTGTTTGCACTTGGCGCAACGCACGGTCCGGCCATCGACACCGATTGCCGTATCGGGCACCACGTAGCGGGTGGAACAGGCGGGACACTGGACGATCATCCTGAATAAGAATCCTAGTGAGGTGCGACACGCGCAACAAGCTGTGGAGCAAGTTTGTTGCGGCGGTCCGTGGCTTTTTTCCACATCGAACACCAGCTATAGCCTGCCGCGATGAACAAGCACACCCGCCTTTGCACCGCCAGCCGGTGTCATGACGTCAATTCCGGCGGGGATTGGCGCACGGCATGAATGCGGGAGAGACCGGGATAGTCCAGTTCGACAATGTCGGGCTGCGCTATGGCAGCGACGGCGAAGTGCTGAGCGATGTGTCCTTCACGCTCTATCCCGGCCGCTTCTATTTCCTCACCGGAGCCAGCGGCGCGGGCAAGACCAGCCTTCTGCGCCTGCTCTACCTTGCCCAGCGCCCTTCACGCGGCGGCATTTCGATGTTCGGCGAGGATGTGATCACCCTGCCGCACCGCAAGCTGCCGCAGTTCCGCCGCCGCATCGGCACGGTGTTCCAGGACTTCCGCCTCGTCCCGCATTTGTCCGCCTTCGACAATGTCGCCCTGCCGCTGCGCATTTCCGGCATGGGCGAGGAAGCGGTGAAGAAACCGGTGGACGACATGCTGCGCTGGGTGAGGCTGGACCATCGCGCCGATGCCCGGCCGGAAACGTTGTCCGGCGGTGAGCAGCAGCGTTGCGCCATCGCCCGCGCGGTGATCGCCCGGCCCGAAGTGCTGGTGGCGGACGAGCCGACAGGCAATGTCGATCCGGAAATGGCGCTGAAGCTGCTGCGGCTGTTCGAATCGCTCAATCGCCTCGGCACCACGGTGGTGGTGGCGACACATGACGTGCATCTTATCCGCAAGGTTCCGGAATCGCTGATCATGCGGCTCGACAAGGGCAGGCTGTCCGATCCTACCGGCGCGTTGCGCTATCCGCCCAAAAGCGAGGCTCCGCGCGGATGAGCGGCATGTCACTTCAATTGCGCTCGCGCAGGCTGGGCGGCGAAACTTCGCGCATATTGCCGCAAGGTCGCCTGTCCGGCCCCATGCCGTGGGTGATCGCGATCATGACCGCGCTGACGGTGATCGCCGTGGCGGCAGGCCTTACCCTTTCCAATCTTGCCGGAAATGCGCAGGACGAGATTGCCGGCGGAGTGACGGTGCAGGTGGTCGAGGCGGACCCGGCAGAACGCAACCGGCAGGCAGAAACGGCGCTCGCCATCCTCAACAACCGCGAAGACGTGGCGCAAGTTCGCCGCGTGCCGGATGCCGAGCTGGCCGAACTGATCGAGCCCTGGCTGGGCGATGCGCGGGTTGACGATGAAGCAGTGCCCACGCCTGCCCTGATCGATGCCCGCGTTCGCGGTGCGGTGACGGCGGAACGGCTCGACGCGATCCGCGCTGCGCTTGCCTCTTCGGCACCCGCAGCACGGGTGGACGCGCAGGCGAGCTGGCTCGCGCCAGTGTTCCAGGCGGTATCTTCGCTGCAATATCTCGCGCTCGGTCTGGTGCTGCTGCTGGCGGCCACGAGCGCTGCCGCAGTCTGGCTATCGGCGCGCAGCGCGCTGGGTTCCAACCGCGAGACGATCGAGGTGGTGCACCATCTCGGCGGCACTGACAGCCAGATCGCGGGCATTTTCCAGCGGGCGATCTTCTGGGACGCGGTGGCTGGCGGGGTTGCCGGGCTGTTGCTGGGGCTGGCGGCGATCATGCTGCTGGGCCGGCAGTTCGCCGGACTCGGCTCCGGCCTTGTCGCGGGCGGCTGGCTGGGCGTGACCGACTGGGCGATCATCGGTGCGGTGCCGGTGCTTGGCGTAGTGCTAGCACTCGTGACATCGCGCGTCACCGTGCTCAGCGCCTTGAGGCGCATCCTGTGATCCGGCGCGGCTTTTCCTTCCTCGCGGTGCTGTGGGCGCTGGGCTTCCTGTGGTTCGCCATGGCGCTGCCCCAGCCAGCGGGTGACGAGCACACCGATGCCATCGTGGTGCCCACCGGCGCAGGCGGGCGGATCGATCGCGGGCTGGACCTGCTCCGCGCGGGCGCTGCGGAAATGATGCTGGTCACCGGCGTCGATACAGACGTGAAGCCAGCCGAATTTTCCGAGCAGTTCGGCGTGGAGGACGAGTTGATGGAGTGCTGCATCACGCTCGGCTTTTCCGCTTTCGACACGCGCGGCAATGCCCGCGAAACGGCCGAATGGATGGCGGATAACGGCTACACTTCCATGCGTCTCGTCACATCGGACTGGCACATGCGGCGCACGGCTGTGGAACTGGCTGACAGGCTGCCCGGCGATGTCGAAGTCGTGCGCGATGCCGTGCACACCGAACCGAGCCTTGGCACGCTGTTCGTGGAATATCACAAGCTGATCGCCGCCTGGCTGCTGGCGCTGAGTTAGGAACGACCCGACTGCCATGCACGTGATCCGCAGCCTTGTGTTCTACCTCGTCTTCTATGGCGGTTCGGTGCTGCACGTCCTCGCCGCCTTTGTGGCGATCTATCTTTTCCCCTCGCGGTTGAGGGCGATTTGCGACAGCTGGGGCTCGCTGCATTTCTGGTGCGTTATGCACATCCTTGGCTTGCGGCTGGAGATTACCGGCCATCAGCCGTCCGGCCCGGCATTCTTCGCCATCAAGCACGAGGCCGCATTCGAAGCGATCGACCTGCCCAACCGCTATGACTTCCCGGCAGCCTTCGCGAAAAAGGAGCTGTTCGACATTCCCGGCTGGGGCCGCGCGGGCCGCACCTATGGCCTGATCCCGGTCTATCGCGACGAAGGCGCCAAGGCTCTGCGCAACATGCTGAAAGAAGCGCGACCGCGCATCGCGGAAGGCCGTCCCATCGTGATCTTCCCCGAAGGCAAACGCGTGAAGCATGGCGAGCGGCCGAAATTGCAGGCAGGCTTCGCCGCGCTTTACAAGCTGCTGGGGCTGCCGGTCATCCCCGTCGCGGTGGACAGCGGCAAGAGCTATGCCACGCTGTGGAAGCGGCCCGGCGTGATCCGCATGCATTTTGGCGAGCCGATTCCGCCCGGCCTGCCGCGCGAAGAGGTGGAAGCGCGCACCCACGCCGCGATCAACATCTTCAACAACCCGCCTGCTGGTTAGGGCATCAGCGCAAGGATGCGGTGCACCCATTCGTGCGCTTCATCATCCTCGCCAAGGTCGGTCACGAATTCCTGCCCGCGTGCCACGCTTTGCAGCACGCCTTCTCCGCTCCACCGCTCTGGCTTGTCGTGATAGGATAGCCCTGCCCTCTCCAGCCACGCAGGAACGCGCCACAGGCTTGGCGGTCCGCCTTCGACCGAAAGCCGCAATTCGGGATGGCAGGAATGCGCGGTAACTCCCCGCCCGACCCAGATGGCATCATTGGTGGAATGCGGCCGCACCGCGTGCGGATGGCCCATTTCCGCCAGCTGTTCCATCGCCGGATCGCCGTGCCGCACAACATCCTCCACCCACAGCCAGCCGAAGATGCGGTGATGCGCCCGCTGCTTGCCATCGCGGAACAGGCCGAAGAACAGGAACAGGTCCCCCGGTCCCACGCCCTGGTTTTCAAGATGCGTCTGCGCCGCGCCGCACTGGCCGAACAGGCAGAATCCGTCATCGGTGAAGGCCGGGTCCGCATGGGCCTTGCTACGCCCGGTCAGCTTGCCGCCGCTGGCTGCGCGGACATGCCTCGACAGGCCGAGCGAGGCGTAGCTCACCCCCGGCATCCCCTTGCCCGCCGGGATCGGCAGGCTCAGCGGCGCACCCCTCACGATGGGAGACGGGCCGCCGCCCGAACTGGAATCGAAACCCTTGCGAGAGAAGACACATTTCATCTTGCGCGAAGGCCTAGCGCACCGCCCCGCCGCACACTAGGCTGCGTGGCAATAGGGAGAGGAGAGCAACCGATGAAGCCGATCACGCTGGGGCGCATGCGCGTCCACAAGATCCACGAAATGGATTCGCCCACGCCGATGCTGGCCAATTTGCCGGGCGTCGAAGCGGCAGACCTCGCCCGTCTGAAGCAATGGTACACCGCCCCCGATGCGGAGATCACCGACGATCCCGAAACATCCATGATGACCTTCGGCGTGCACAGCTGGGTGATCGAGGTGGACGGGCAGACCATCCTAGTGGACAGCTGCTGCGGCAACCACAAGAACCGGTCCATCCCCGAAGTCCACCAGATGGACACGCGCTATCTGGAAAACCTGCGTGCGGCAGGCTTTGCGCCGGAAGATATCGATCTTGTCATGTGCACCCACCTGCACTTTGACCATGTCGGCTGGAACACCCGGCTGGAGAACGGCAAGTGGGTGCCCACCTTCCCCAATGCGAAGTATCTGTTCGGCAGGAAGGACTATGATTACTTCGTGACCAATCCGGAAGGCGAGGAGGTTCATCAGGAAGCCTTCCTCGATTCGATCCTGCCGGTGATGGATGCCGGGCAAGGCATTCTGGTGGAAGAAAACCATGTCGCCCATCGCGAGATCGGCAATGGCGTGTGGATCGAGCCTGCCTTCGGCCATTCGCCCGGCAATGTGACGGTGCATGGCCAGTACGGCGCGGAGGAAGCGATCTTCTGGGGCGATGTGATCCATCACCCGCTGCAGATGATCCGCTTCGATCTGCCCTTCGCCTTCGATTCCGACCCTGCTGCCGCCAGCCTCACCCGCCAGCGCGTGATGAAGAAAGCGGCAGAGGAAGACCTGCTGTGCTTCCCCGCCCATTTCCGCCTCACCTCGGCAGGCAAGGTGCGCAAGGATGGCGAGGTGTTCCGCTATGAATGGTGGAAGGAATCCTGATTTTTCCGGATTTTAGCCGGGAATATACGCTCACCTGCCCTTGAGGAGGGATAGCTCCGGCTCACTAAGGTTGAATGCGCGTGCCAGCGTAGGCACAGAGGCTTGATGAATTCAGCCCGCGTAGACCGCCAAGCCCTTCGATCCGCTTATCGCATGGAGGAGGGGGCCTGCGTGGAGGAGCGGCTGGAACAGGCCGCCGATGCCACCCGCCTGCATCCGCAATCAAAGTCCCTCGCCAGCAAGCTGACAGAAGGCGCGCGCAAGCAATCGACAGACGGGCTGGACGATTTCCTCAATTCCTATGGCCTCGCCACGGAAGAGGGCATCGCGCTGATCGTGGACAGCTCCGCGCTTCCCGAACAGGTGACGCGCGACGTGATGGCATCCGCCTTCCAGAGCGCGGGCCAGCGCCGCTCCGCGCTGCGCGTGCTTTACCTGCAGGAAAGCGTGGCAGATACCATGCTGACCATGATCAAGGGCGCGTTCGAGGCGCTGGTGATCGGCGATCCCGCCAACCCCGCCACCGATGTCGGCCCGGTGATCGACGCGGAAGCCAAGGACAAGCTGGAAGCGCATATCGCCGAGATGGAGGAAGCAGGCTTCCCCGTCTGGCGGCGCGAACTGCCCGAAGGCTGCGCCAAGGGCCATTTCGTCGCCCCCACGATCATCGAGATCGGCTCGATCCTCGATCTGGACGAAGAGCATTTCGGCCCCGTCCTCCACGTGGTGCGATACCCCGGAGACGCGCTGAAAAAGGTGATCGATGACATCAACAGCACCGGATATGGCCTGACGCTGGGCCTGCACAGCCGCATCGCCGAACGCCGCCGCTATGTGGAATCGCATGCGCGGGTGGGCAATTTCTACGTCAACCGCAACCAGATCGGCGCAGTCGTCGGCAGCCAGCCCTTTGGCAGCGAGGGCCTGTCAGGTACCGGCCCCAAGGCCGGCGGCCCGCATTACGTCGCCCGCTTCGCAGCAGAGCGCGTGACGACGATCGATACCACCGCTGCGGGAGGGAATGCCAGCCTGCTTGCCGGTGGATAAGACCTCAGCGCGCTTGCCCTTCCCGCGCCCTTCGGGAATCCATCAGGCATGGCAATTCTTTCCGACAAGTGGATTCGCGAACAGGCGCAGACGAAGGGCATGATCGAGCCCTTTGTGGAAGCGCAGCGGCGCGATGGCTGCATCTCCTATGGGCTCTCGTCCTTCGGCTATGACGCGCGGGTAGCGCCCGAGTTCAAGATCTTCACCAATGTGAACTCCGCCGTGGTTGATCCCAAGGATTTCGACGGCGACAGCCTGGTGGACCGCGAGACCGATGTCTGCATCATCCCGCCCAACTCCTTCGCGCTGGCGCGCACGGTGGAATATTTCCGCATTCCGGAAGACGTGTTGGTGATCTGCCTTGGCAAGAGCACCTATGCCCGCTGCGGCATCATCGTGAACGTCACCCCGCTGGAGCCGGGCTGGGAAGGCCATGTGACGCTCGAGTTTTCCAACACGACGCCGCTGCCCGCCAAGATCTATGCCAATGAGGGCGCGTGCCAGTTCCTTTTCCTTCAAGGCAATGAACGGCCCGAAGTGACCTATGCCGATCGGGCTGGCAAATACATGGGGCAGCGCGGGGTGACCTTGCCAAGACTCTAGGGGCCGCGGCTTTAGCAACCGGGCACAGCATTGCACCCGGGGGGGGGAGAAGCGAAGACCACGACCAAAGAATTGTCCGAACGGATCGACGCGCTCGAAGCAAAGGCGCGCAAGGCAGAGGACTGGGTGGATATCGCCAACCTCCAGGCGGCCTATGGCTATTATGTCGACAAGGGATTGTGGGACAAGGCGGCAGACCTGTTCGCCAGGGACGGCACGCTGGAGATCGCCAGGCGCGGTGTCCACGTGGGGCAGGAGCGGGTGCGCCAGTATCTGCACGAGCTGCCGAAGTATGAAGACGGTGCGGTCTTCAACCCCATGCAGTTGCAGCCGGTGATCCATATCGATCCCGATGGCAAACACGCCAAGGCCCGCTGGCGCACGCTGATCATGATCGGCTGGGTCGGCAAGGAAGGGCGCTGGGGCGAGGCGACCTACGAGAACACATATGTGCGCGAGAACGGCAAATGGCGCATCGCCTCGCTGCACGGCATCATCAATTTCTACTGCGAATATGACGAAGGCTGGCACCGTGGCGGCGTTGCGCTGTTGCGATCCACCAAGGGGCTGGAGCCGGACCGGCCGCAGACCTTCGAATATGAAGCCCACCCCAAGGCTGTGATCGCGCCGTTCCATTACGACGAGGTTTGAGAGAGAGCGCGTTTTTCGGGAACCGCTCCAGTGATTGCCGGGTTTAACTGCTCAATCAATGGAGGACTCCATGACTGAAGAACGCATCACCGAAACCCGCGATATCGACGGCACCACGCATACGCACACCACCATCGTTCGCGATGAGCCGCACACTTCCGGCGGTGGCGGCACGTTAAAGTGGATCGTGCTGCTGCTTGTGCTGATGGCGGCAGCCGTTGTGCTCTACATGTTCTCGCAGGCAGCCGACGCCGAAGTGCTGAAGGACGAAGCGATCACTCAGGCGGCAGGCCAGGTGGGCAACGCTGCCCAACAGGCCGGTGACGCCGTCGAGAATGTCGCAGACGAGATCACCGGCCAGTAACGCATTGCCTTTTATATCAGGCTGCGGATCGTCAGGCTGAAGTTGCGGCCTGCCAGCGGCACGAAATCCTTGGTGAAGCTGGCGTGGCGGCGGCCTTCCACGTCGAAGATGTTCTTCGCCTGCAGCAGCACCACGATCCGCTCATCGGCAAAGGGATGGAAGTTTGCCGACAGGTTGACGTACTTGTAGCCGTCAGTTGGCGCTTCGAGGGCGGAAATGCGTTTCTGCTCGTCATACCATTCCACTTCGCCGCGAAGGTCGACAAAGTCGCTCTGCCATTCAAGCGCTGCGTTGATGTTGAGCGGCGGGATGCGCGGCACGGGTGAACCATCGTCCAGCGTCGCGCGGATGTAAGACCCGCTGACATCCGCAATCAGGCCGCCAGCATCGCCATTGTACAAGGGCACGCTGGCTTCTGCTTCCACGCCGAACCAGTCTGCCCCCTGCTGCTGGAAGGCGAACAGCGGCAGCTCGTCTTCCTCCAGCCCGGTTTCGGCAAGGTAGATGAAATCGTCGAACCAGTTCTGGTAAACGGCAACGCGCATTTCTGCCCCACCGATCGAGGCATTGGCATAGGCTTCCAGCCCCCACGCGCTCTCGATCCGCAGATCGGGATCGCCCAGTTCATACTGGCTGGTTGCGATGTGCGGCCCGTCTGCGAAGAGCTCTTCGGATGCGGGAGCACGTTCGGTGCGCGACAGGTTCACACCTGCACGAACGCCGTTGTCAGTGGTGTAGGAAACGCCCAGCGCGCCGGAGAAAGTATCGAAACTGCGCTTGAGGGCGAGGGTCGCCGCTTCCTGTTCGGTGTTTTCCCAACGGCCGCCGAGTTCAAATTCCACCGGGCCGGTGCGCAATTCCTGCAAGGCGAACAGTGCCACCTGCTGCGTGGTGTTCGGCGGTACGAAAGCCTCGGCGCCGATGGCTGCGACGTCCCGGTAGAAGTACTGCCCGCCGATTGATCCGCGCAAGCTGGCGCCGCCCAGGTCCTGCTCGCTCTGGATCAGTTCAACCCGGCCTTCCACGCCTTCGACCGCGAATGTGGTGCCCACCTCATCGCCTTCCAGCTCGACATGGGTGTAATCCGAATAACCCCAGCGCGTGGTGATGTTTTCAAGGAAGCCGCCGCCGACGTAGATATCGCCGCGGAAATCGGCGCGGAACTGTTCGAGGTCGATCGAAACCGATTCCTCGCCGTGATCATGGCCTTCTTCGCCTTCGTGATCTTCGTCGTGATCTTCCTCTTCGTGGTGGTGGCCTGCGCCCGGGGCGAGCGGCACGCCATAGAGCGTATCGTAATAGCTGACGGAAACGCCGAAGCTCGACCAACCGGAAAACAGCGTAAGGCCGCTGCCCAGTGAATAGGTCTCGCTCACACTGTCCGGCAGGATGCCGCGAACATTGGCAGCCTCGAGAAGCTCCTCGCCTTCCTCGTCATGGCCTTCCTCGAACTCCTCGGCCGCATCGGCGAGCAGGTCAGAACGCAGATCATCAGACAAGGCATAGCCAGCGATCTCGATATCGTCCGTGCGGCGATAGGATCCGTCCACGTGCCACACGAGATTGTTGCCGAGCGACACATCAATCGCGCCGCCAGCGTTGAACAGGTCACTCGCCGTATCCATGCCGACAAGGCCTTCTGCATGGAAGCCACCTTGCGGGCGATGGCGCGGGATGCGCTTGTCGCGCACGTTCACTGCGCCGCCGATGGCAGAAGAGCCATAGAGCAGCACGGCGGGGCCACGCAGCACTTCGATGGCTTCGGCGGTCAGCGGGTCAATCGACACGGCATGGTCCGCGCTGGTGTTGGACGCATCGATGGAGCCGATCCCGTCCACCAGCACGCGCACACGCTCGCCATCGAAGCCGCGCAGGACCGGGCGCGAGGCACCGGGCGCAAAGCCGCTGGCAGAAACGCCGGGCAGGCCTTCGAGCACTTCGCCGATCTGGCCGTTCTGGTTGCGATCAAGCTGCTCGCCTGCGACGAGCGAGGTGCCGGCGAGGAAATCCAGCCGCTGCAACCCGCCTGCGGTGATGACGATCACATCCTCATGCGGATCATGCGTGTGCGGCAGGTCATCATCGCTTGCCTGGTCCTGTGCCTGGGCAGAGGCAACAGGAACGATGGCAAGCGTGGCAGCAGACATAAGCAGCGCAGCGGAATTGCGGATCGACATAAAGTGATCGGCCCTCATGAAACCATGTTACGGTATAACATGAGAGCATATAGGCCTGGCAAAGGCTGACGCAAGCCTCCAGTCGCATCAATTTGTCGTGCTTTCGTGTGGTCAGGCTGCGGCAGCCTGAAGCCGTTTCTGTGCCGCTTCGGTGCCGATCAGGGGCAGCAGGCTGGCCATGTCAGGACCATGGCCCATGCCGGTCAAGGCCAGCCGCAGCGGCAGGAACAGTGCCTTGCCCTTGCGCCCGGTCTGCGCCTTCAGCGCAGCCGTTAGCGCCTTCCAGTCATCGCCCGTTTCGGCAAGGACTTCGGCGGCGGCGGCACAATAGGCCTTGTCCTCCGCTTTCAGTCCGGCAGCAGCGACAGGCCCTGTCACGATGGACCACCAGTCCGCCACATCCGCCACCTTCTCTATGTTGGGACGAATGGCGAGCCATGCGGCCTCGTCCATGCCCGCAGGCAGGCGATCCGCAACATCGGCATAGGCCATGGTGTGCACGATGGCGGTGTTGAGGCGGTGGAGCTCCTCGTCATCGAAGCGCGCTGGCGCACGGCCGAAGGCGGCAAGGTCAAAGCCCTCCACCAGCGACGTGCGATCTGCAATCGGCTCCACTGGCTGCGACGTGCCAAGCCTTGCCAGCAGCGCCACCAGCGCTTCGGGCTCCACGCCCTGTTCACGGAAAGCATCGCAGCCCAGCGAGCCGAGCCGCTTTGACAGCTTGCCTTCGCTGCCCACGAGCAGTGCCTCGTGCGCAAAGGCAGGGGGTGCAGCATCGAGTGCGGTAAACATCTGAATTTGCACGGCTGTGTTGGACACATGATCTTCACCACGCAGCACGTTGGTGACGCCCATCGCGATGTCATCCACCGCAGATGGCAGCATGTAGAGCCAGCTGCCATCGGCACGGCGGATCACCGGATCGGACAATTGTGCAGCATCGAACTTCTGCGTGCCGCGGATGCCATCCTCCCAACGGATCGGCTCGTCATGGTCGAGCTTGAAGCGCCAGTGCGGGGCGACGCCATCGGCTTCCTTCGCCGCGCGCTCGTCATCGCTGAGGGCCAATGCTGCACGGTCGTAGATCGGCGGCAAGCCGCGACCCAGCAGGATCTTGCGATTGAGGTCCAGCTCCTGCGCGGTCTCGTAACACGGGTAGACACGGCCAGCGGCCTTCAGCCTTTCAAACGCCTCGTCATAGATGGCAAGGCGCGCGGACTGCCGCTCCTCGCCATCTGGCACCATGCCCAGCCACGCCAGATCCTCGCGGATCGCATCGACATATTCCTCCCTGGAGCGCTCGGCATCGGTATCGTCGATGCGCAGCATGAAAGTGCCGCCAGCCTTGCGGGCCAGCAGCCAGTTGTGCAGCGCCGTGCGGATATTGCCGACATGCAGGCGGCCCGTGGGCGAAGGGGCAAAGCGGGTGATCGTGCTCATGGCAGCAGCCTCTAGCGCGCAACGCGGCCCATGGCGAGCATGGCTGCGCTCAATAGTCGGGGTGCATGCGGAACTTGCGCAATTCCTTCATCACGATCCGGTCCACCAGCAGGCGGTTGGCATAGATGCCGAGGCCGAAGGCGAGATAGGCGGCGATGAACAGCCATTGCACCAGTTCGGACGCCTGGAAATGATCCATCGTAGAAAGCACCATCATGTAGCCCAGCCACAGGCCCCAGGCGAACCACATGATCCAGCGGTTGCCCAGGCGCCGCAGGAAGCGGGCGATGTGCCAGTACATGCCGCCGATGAGGTTGCGCGACAGCTTCACCCCGCCCAGCAAGTCCAGCGCCTCGACATTGTTGGCATCGATCGACAGGGCCGACATGGCAAGGTGCCAGGCCTCGTCCACATCACCGCGATCGCGGCGGATCTCCCCAAGCAGCGCCAGCGCGCCGACGTTGTAGGGGTCTTCGGCAACCAGTTCGCGCGCCTTGGCCTCGGCCTCGTCCAGCCGACCGCGCGAATGGCAGACGCGGGCATGTCCCAGCTGCGATGCGCGGCTGCCGGGCCAGATGCGCAGCGCCTCGGTAATGGCGTCTTCGGCGGCCTGCCAGTTGCCCGCATCGCGCAGATATTGCGACTTGATCTGCAGCGCCTCGACATTGAGCGGATCGATAGCGAGCACCTCGTCGAGCCGGGTGATGGCCTTGCTGCGGCGGTTCTCGAAGAAATCGCACAGCGACAGCACCAGCAGCGCCTGCGTGTTCTGTGCATCGAGTTCCAGCGCGCGGCTCGCCTCCGCCCGCGCGCCGATCAGCCGCCGTTCTTCCAGCAGGCTGCTGGCGAGGCCGGCATGGGCACGCGCGATCATCGGGTCCTCGGTCAGCACATCGCGCCACGCCTCGATAGCTGCGCCATGCGCGCCGCGGCGGGAATACATCTCCGCCATGTCCATCGCTGCCCACAGCCCCTCGTTCATAGGGCCACCGCCCGGCGCAATTGCACGGTGCGCTGCTGCTGGATCACCGCGAACACCTGCGGCAGGAAGATCAGCGCGATGTACAGGTCGAGCAGATATTCGCTGGCGAGGCCCGATACCCCGACGTCGAGCAGCAATCTGTCGACCATCCCGCCAAAGAAGAAGATCGCAAAGGAAAGGACACACATCAGCGGATCGAACCAGCGGTGGCGCCCGCCGATGAGCAGGCCAACCACGCCGGGAATGGCGATAAAGAACAGCGAAAAGGAGAGGGCGAGGAACACCGTTGCCGGAAGCGAGATGAAGATCAGCAGGTCCATCCCCGGCACCGGCATGCGCGCAGGCTCATCGTCTATCCGGTAGCGGACATCATCGCGCATCCCGGGCTTACTTCCCGTACTTCGCGATGAACTTGGCAACCTCGTCATACTGGCCGCCGCTATTGCCGTATTTGGCGAAATTGCGCGCCGTGGTGAGCCATTCTGCCGCGGTCGCCTTCACCTCCTCCAGCGCTTCCGTGAAATGGGACATGGTGATCGGCACCTCGTCACCCGCATCGATCGATTCCTCGATCGCGAAGTCTGCGGCGGTATCGACAAGGTTCTGGATGTCCGCGCCGGAAAAGCCGGAGGTCTTCGCCGCAATCGCCTTAAGGTCCAGAGCATCGGCACCCGGCCTGCCGTCAAGCTGCAGGCGCAGTATCAGGGCCCGCGCCTCCCGGTCTGGCGGGGGCACGAACAGCAGCCGGTCAAACCTGCCAGAGCGGCGGAATGCCGGATCGACCGACCACGGCATGTTGGTGGCGGCAAGGATCAGCACGCCCTCGTTGTTCTGGGCGAAGCCATCGAGCTCGGCCAGGAAGGTGGAGACCACCGCCATCTCGTGGCTGGAGGAGGCATGGCCGCGCTTGCCCGCCAGCGCCTCGATCTCGTCAAAGAACAGGACGGACGGGGTTTCGCGGCGGGCATCCTCGAAAATGGCGGCAAGCTTGCGTTCGGGCTCGCCGATATATTTGTCGAGCACATCGGTGACCGGCACGTTGATAAAGCGCGCCTGGCATTCGCCGGCAGTGGCGCGGGCGAGCAGCGTCTTGCCGCAGCCCGGCGGGCCATAGAGCAGCACGCCGCCACCGGCCTTGCGGCGGAAACGCGCGAACAGGGCAGGCTTGCGGAAGGGCGCGATGATGCGCCGGTCGATCTGTTTCTTGACTGCGTCATGCCCGCCCACATCCTTGAAGGTGACGCTGCCCGCTTCCACGAAGGACAGGCGCGCGCGCTCCATTTCCTGCTCCTTCGACGCACCATTGACAGGCGGGCCGCCGCGCGTGGCGAGCTGCACGACATTGCTTTCCTCGCCCGCCTCGGCTCGCGCGGCGAGGATGGCATCGAGCAGTTTCGGCTGTTCGAGCGCGGGGTTGGCGGCCACCACCTCGCGGTAACGGTATTCCGCCTCGTCCAGCACGCCGGTGGCAAGCAGCGCGCCGACTTCGCTTTCCATCGCTTCGGGCAGGCCTTCCGACAAGCGCAGCGCGAGATCGTGATAGCCTGCCTCCAGCGCAGCAGCGGCGATGCGCACCAGCTCGGGATCGGACAGGTCGTTCTGCGAGGTTTCCTCTGCCAGATCGAGTACGCGGGCCACGTCCTGCGCATCCTTGCAGACATCAAGCGCGGGGATCAGCAAGCGCGGATCACCACTGGCGGCATGGGCGGAAAGCATCGCATCAAGCGCGGGATTACTCATGCCGCACGATATGCGGCAGCGGGCGGAGCGCGGCAAGTAGGCTATTGCGCAAACAGGGTTATGTCGTGGCCGCCACCGGCAACAAGCAAGCCGTTTTCGGGCGTGCGCTGCAGGCTTTGCGGATCATCGAAGACCGCGACGATGGCCTCCTCTGCCGGATAGCGCCCGCGTTCGCATATGGGTTTGATCACTGGCGTGGTGTGCAGCCCGCCGGCTTCAATGCGATAGGTCCATTCCGGGGTGACGCATTGCGAGGTCACCGCAATGGTGTCCTGGCTGATCGAGACAGTGATCGCGTGGCCGAAGTTTACATCCTCACCGTCTGCCCCGGCGATGCGGTATTCGCCTTGCGGAAGGTGCAGCGCAGGCACCGCCGGTGATTGCGCCTCTTCTCCAGCAGCACGTTCCGGAGCGGGAGGTGCCTCCGCGGTGCAGGCGGCAATCAGCAGCAGTGGCATCAGGGCAAGTATGCGACAGGTCATAGGATGGAGACGTCCGGCACCGGGATCGGTTTCCGGCAGCGGATGAGCATGACCAGCAGACCGGTGTCAGTCGAAGGCAGCGACGGCGCGCGCCGCGCGGTCAAACATCGCCTCGTAATATTCGGGCGAGACGAACCCGGAGAGATTGTTTTCGAAGCGAACGCGGTTTCCCGAACGGGCCGCATCGGCCATGCCCGCGATGGTGAATTCGTCCGGGCTGGAGATGGGGTAGCACGGGCGCATCACGCGAACCGGCTCGGGCCAGGCCTTGCCGACGGTATCGGCAAAGTCGATGAACCGCTTTGCAGCCTCGATATTGCCGAAGCGCTGGATCAGTTCGAGCAGCGGATCCTGTCCCGCGCGGTTGCATATGGCAAGCAGGCGGATGCCCATCACCATGCGCAGCGCATCGCACGACATGCCACGCGTCACGGGTCGCTGGCGCAGGCCTTCGATCACCGCGCTTCGGGTGATCTGGCGGATATACTCGCTGCGGCCCTGTTCGTCCTTGTGTTGCACCGCCTTCCTTTCTGCGAATCATTCGCAAGAAATCATAGCCCACATTGGACGAATTACCATGCGAATGCCTCGCAATAGCATGATTTGTGCAGGCACCGGATGGCGGCGCATAAGAAAAAGCCCCGCCGGGTCGCTCCGGCGGGGCCTTTCGTGTCAGCCAGTCAGCTGGAAGGAGTGCTTACTCCTCGCCAGCGTCCTCTGCCGGGGTTTCGTCCACCTCGGGAGCTTCAGCCGGGGCAGCGGCTGCGCCCATGGCTGCGGCCATCGCGTCTTCGGAAGGCACGGCATCTGTCAGTACTTCTTCCTCGACCGCCACGGCGGCTTCCTGCGCTTCGGCCAGCTTCTTGTACTGCGCGCGCAGCGCAGCATCGCGAGCCGAAGCGGTAACGCGGATGCGGTTCATGCCCGCGCCGGTACCGGCGGGGATGAGGCGGCCCACGATCACGTTTTCCTTCAGGCCGATCAGCGTGTCCTTCTTGCCTTCCACGGCCGCCTGCGTGAGCACGCGGGTGGTTTCCTGGAAGGACGCGGCAGAGATGAAGCTGCGGGTCTGCAGGCTTGCCTTGGTGATCCCGAGCAGGATCGGCGTGCCCACAGCAGGCTGCTTGCCCTTGCCCAGCTTGGCATTGGCTTCGTCCATCTCGGTGCGATCGACCTGTTCGCCCGGCAGCAGCGTGGTGTCGCCGCCATCGGTGATCTCGACCTTCTGCAGCATCTGGCGAACGATCACCTCGATATGCTTGTCGTTGATCTTCACGCCCTGCAGTCGATAGACTTCCTGGATCTCGGTGCAGAGATATTCGGCCAGCGCTTCCACGCCAAGCACGTCCAGAATGTCATGCGGGTTGGGCGAGCCGGAGATGAGCGTATCACCCTTCTTCACAAAGTCGCCTTCCTGCACGTCGATCACCTTGGTCTTGGGGATCAGGTATTCGACGGCATCACCCTCTTCCGGGATGATCGCAATCTTGCGCTTCGCCTTGTAGTCACGCACGAATTCGATGCGGCCGGAGATCTTGGCGATCACCGCATTGTCCTTCGGGATGCGGGCTTCGAACAGCTCGGCAACACGCGGCAGACCTCCGGTGATGTCGCGCGTCTTGGCGGCTTCACGCGAAGCACGTGCCAGGATGTCACCTTCGGCAACCTGCTGGCCATCCTCGACCGACAGGGTGGTGCCCGGTGCCAGCATGTAACGTGCTGCTTCGGTCTCGTCAGCGGCATCGTTGAACAGGGTGAGGCGCGGACGCAGGTCTTCCTTCTTGGAGCGACCGGCGGCGCGATATTCGGTGACCACGCGCTGCGCGATACCGGTATCCTCGTCCACACGTTCTTCCAGCGTCTTGCCTTCGGCCAGATCCTGATACTTCACCACGCCCGACTGTTCGGTGATGATCGGCAGGGTGAACGGATCCCACTCTGCCAGGCGATCGCCTTCCTTCACCTTTTCGCCGTCTGCGAACATCAGCATCGTACCATAGGGCACGCGGTGGATCGCGCGCTCACGGCCTTCAGCGTCAACCACGACCATTTCACCGTTGCGGGCCAGCGACAGGCGGCGACCCTTCTTGTCGGTGATGGTGGGCATGTCGCGATAGACAACCTTGCCGTCCGAGATCGCTTCAAGATGGCTGGTTTCGTTGAGCTGTGCAGCACCGCCGATGTGGAAGGTACGCATGGTCAGCTGCGTGCCCGGCTCACCGATCGACTGCGCGGCGATAACGCCGACAGCTTCACCGATGTTCACCGGCGTACCGCGAGCAAGGTCACGGCCGTAGCAGGTGGCGCAAACGCCCTGTTCGGCTTCGCAGACCAGCGGCGAGCGGATCTTGGCAACCTGGACTTCGGCGTCCTCGATTTCCTTGACCATCGGCTCGTCCACCAGTGCCCCTGCCTTGACGATCACTTCGCCGGTGGAGGCGTTGATGATGTCTTCGGCGACGGTGCGGCCCAGGATACGCTCGCCCAGCGATGCGATCACCGAACCGCCCTGGACGATGGCGCGCATCTCCAGTGCATTCTCGGTCTTGCAGTCGTCCTCGACGATCACGCAGTCCTGCGACACGTCGACCAGGCGGCGGGTCAGGTAACCCGAGTTCGCCGTTTTCAGTGCCGTATCCGCGAGGCCCTTTCGAGCGCCGTGGGTGGAGTTGAAGTACTCAAGAACGGTCAGGCCTTCCTTGAAGTTCGAGATAATCGGCGTTTCGATGATCTCGCCCGACGGCTTGGCCATCAGGCCGCGCATGCCGGCGAGCTGCTTCATCTGTGCCGGCGAACCACGAGCGCCGGAGTGGCTCATCATGTAGATCGAG
>CAYXTJ010000037.1:0-18288 GCA_964467715.1 uncultured Sphingomonadaceae bacterium | reverse complement strand
CCGAAGTCCACCAGTGCGCGCACCCCGGCAAAGGACCAGACCACGTCCGCGGGCGTGATATTGTGCGTGAAATAGCGGTTCACCGCATCGCACAGGTAACGGACTTCGTCCTCGTCCGCCTCTATATGGTCAAGGTCGCTGGAATGTTCGGCGTCAGTGGTGCCGATCAGCGTGAACTCGCCCTCATAGGGAATGGCAAAGCAGATGCGTGTGTCCGGCTGCTGCAGAATATAGGCAAAGTCGTGGTCGAACAGGCGCGGTACGACGATGTGCGATCCGCGCACGCGGCGGATGCCGTATTTGGGCGAAAGGCCCGCAAGCTTCGCCAGCTGATGCACCGCAGGGCCTGCGGCATTGACCACGGCGCGGGTGTAGAAGACCTCGCCGCCCGCTTCGACCTTCCAGAACTCGCCCTCGCGGGTGAGCGCGGTGACCGGGCAGCGCGTGCGCACCTGCGCCCCGCGGCGCTGTGCATCGACGGCGTTCAATACCACCAGCCGGGCATCATCCACCCAGCCATCCGAATATTCGAAGCCCTTGCTGCATTCGCCCTTCAGCGCTTCGCCCGCACGGTGGGCAGACAGCCTGATCGCATCGCTATCAGGCAGGGTGCCCTTGCCGCCGATATGCTCATAGAGGAACAGCCCGGCGCGCAGCTTCCAGTGCGCGCGCATCGCCTTGTTCACCGGCAGGACAAAGCGCATCGGGCGCACGATATGCGGGGCGATTTCCCACAGCGTCTCCCGCTCGCCCAGCGCTTCACGCACAAGGCCGAATTCCATGTATTCGAGATAGCGCAGCCCGCCGTGCACCAGCTTGGTGGACTTGCTGGAGGTTCCACCGGCAAGGTCACCCGCTTCCAGCAGCAGCACCCTTGCGCCCCGCCCCGCAGCATCGCGCGCAACCCCTGCGCCGTTCACACCCCCGCCAATCACGATCAGGTCGAAGGGAGCGTTGGCGGCGGCAACAGTCACGGTACAAGGCGATCCTTTGGCCGTTTCACGTTGAGGCGGCGGAACAGCACGCCCTTCTCGCTATAAAGCACGAAGAGCAGGGCGAGGGTAGACAGGATTAACAACGACCACGCAAAGGGCTGCGCCGTCCCGTCATAGGCAAGGCCGATCAGCATGCCGAGCATCGCCGCGCCGAACATGCGGAAGAATGTCTGCACGCTGGAGGCCGCGCCGGCGATCTGCGCGAAAGGCTGCATGGCGATGCTGCCGAAATTCGCGCCGAGGAAGCCCACTAGGCCGAGGTTGATCGCGGTCAGCGGCAGGAACCACGCGATCTCGCCCGCGCGGTAATGCGAAGCCCAGACCTGTATTGCCGACACCACGATGAACACGATCACGCCGGTGTGCGACACGCGCCGCGCACCGAAACGCATCACGATGCGAGAATTGGTGATATTGGCCACCGCCATCATCGCCGCAGTGGCGCCGAACAGGATCGGGAAACTCGCCTCGCTGACCCCGAAATGTTCGGAATAGAGCTGCTGCGCGGTGTTCACGTAAGCGAACACGCCGCCCATCACCAGCAGCGAACCCGCGACATAGCCGATAGCCTGCCGGTTGAGCAGCGCGGCATGCATGTTGCGCGCGATCACCTTCAGGTTGATCTCCTGCCTGTTCTCAGGCGTCAGCGTCTCCGGCAGGCGCATGTACAGCCAGGCGGCAGCAACCGCGCCGACCGCAGCCAGCCCCACGAAAATCCAGCGCCAGCCCGCGACATGCAGCACCGCCTGCCCGATGCTAGGGGCGATCACCGGGACAGTGATGAACACAGCTGCGATCACGCTCATCAGGCGGGCCATGGCGTCGCCTTCGTAAAGGTCACGCACGATGGCCGTGGGGGCCACCATCAGGCCTGCGCCCAGCATGCCGCACAGCGCGCGCGCGACCAGAAGCATGTTGAAATCATGCAGGAACACGATGGCGAGGTTGAGCAGCGAATAGCAGGCGAGCGAGAACAGCAGGATCGGCCGCCTGCCATAGCGATCGGCATAGGCGCCGGGCACAAGGCAGCCGATGCCCATGGTCACGGTATAGATCGCCACAACCATCTGGCGACTGTTGCCGTCCGCCGCGCCCAGCTCGCGCGCCATGTCATCCAGTGCCGGGATCATCGCATCAATGGCCAGCGCATTGAGGCTCATTAGCAGCGCCAGCAGCACGATCAGCTCGCGCTTGCCGACCGGCAGGGAATCATGGAGGGAGGCTTGCGCGGGCGTGGACATGGGGCGCATTTAGGTTGCGCCGGTGAAATGCTCAATGCTGCACCGCAAAAAGCCATGTGCCCCAAGCGTTCCTAGCGACATTGCTGTTCCCTGCCGCCTGACGGGCCTTTAGGTTGCGGGGCATGGCTGGCGAGATGCACGATAGCGACGACGGGGATGAGGGCGAGGCTGATGGCCTGCGCAAGATCATCCATGTCGACATGGATGCCTTCTTCGCCAGCGTCGAGCAGCGCGACCATCGCGAACTGCGCGGCAAGCCTGTGGCGGTGGGCGGCGCAGGCGGGCGCGGCGTGGTGGCAGCGGCAAGCTATGAAGCGCGCGTATTCGGGGTGCGCAGCGCCATGCCCTCTGTCACGGCGAAGCGAAAATGTCCCGATCTGATCTTCGTGCGCCACCGCTTCGACGTCTATCGCGAGGTGTCGAACCAGATCCGCGACATCTTCCGCCACTATACCCCGCATGTCGAACCGCTGAGCCTCGACGAGGCCTATCTCGACGTGACCGATGACATTCGCGGGATCGGCTCTGCCACCCGCATTGCCGAGCTGATCCGCGCCAAGATCCGCGAAGAGACGGGCCTCACCGCGAGTGCGGGCGTGTCCTACAACAAGTTCCTGGCCAAGCTCGCGAGTGACCAGAACAAGCCTGACGGGCTGTGCGTGATACGCCCGGGGCAAGGTGCAGCTTTCGTCCAGTCGCTGCCCGTGCGGCGCTTCCACGGCATCGGCCCAAAGGGTGCGGAAAAGATGGCGCGCTTGGGGATAGAGACAGGGGCAGACCTTGCTGCGAAGGATGCCGACTGGCTGCGCCGGCACTTCGGTAGCTTCGGCGAATATCTCTATCGCGCGGCGCGGGGGATTGACCTCAGGCCCGTGCGCGCCAACCGCATCCGCAAGAGCATCGGCGGCGAGCGGACCTTCAGCGAGGACATTTCGGATGAAGACGCGCTGCGCGATACGCTGGAGCGCATCATCACCATCGTGTGGGACAGGATCGCCGAAAAGAAGGCGCACGGACGCACGGTGACGCTGAAGCTGAAGTACAACGATTTCCAGCAAACCACCCGCTCGCGATCCCTGCCCCAGCCGGTGAGCGACAGGCAGCTCTTCGCCAATACCGCGCGGGCCATCCTTGAAGACGAGATGCCGCTGCCCATGCCGATCCGCCTGATGGGACTGACGCTCAGCAATCTGGAACGGGACGGCAGGCAGGCAGACGAACCGCCGCGCGACGACGCACAGCTATCGCTATTGTGAGCCGCGCGCGAGGAGTTGCAACCGCCGGACAGAAGCATGCGAGATGGCTTGCGGCAGGCTGGCCGCATGGAAGAAGCGCACCTAGATAATCTCGCGCATGTCCGGCGTTGGCGGGCTGCCCGGCCTGCCGCTGAAGACGTGAACCGTGTTGCGCGCGCCGAGGAAGGTTTCCTCCAGCAGGCCGAGCAGCTTGGGTTGTTCTATGCTGCAGCCCAGTTCCTCGCCGATCTCGCGATGGGCGGCCAGCAGCGGGTCCTCCCCCTTGCGCATGCCACCACCGGGCAGCGCCCAGACATCCGCGCCATAGGAATGCCGCACCAGCAGCACGCGCCCTTCCCCGTCACGCAGGATTACCGCGCACCCGTGCAGTTCCGGCTTGAACCAGCGCAGCGACTTGCGCCGCGCACGGTGAGCCAGCCGGTAAAGCAGCCGGTGCAGCGGAGGCGGGATCAGGTGAAGCATGTCACCGGTTGCGAGGCCGCACCCAACAGGCGGGCAACGGGCAAGTCATGCTCGCCAGCCAGCGCAGCATCGAACACCTCGCGCTTGTCATCCCCGCGAATGACGAAAACCAGCGCATCGCTATCGAGCAAGGCCGGGATCGTCAGCGTGATCCGGTCAAACGGTGCCTCGGGCGGCAGCGGATCCGGTGTCAGGCGGCGCACCACTTGCGGGTCTTGCGGATCGGGTTCGGTGTTGGGGAACAGGCTGGCGATATGCCCGTCTGCTCCCATGCCCAGCCACGCAATCGCGAAATGCGGCGGCTGCGCGTCTTCGGACAGTGCCACCACGCGCGCGCCGACAGGTTCCAGCAGCGCGCGGATCTTGCCGGTATTGCTCGCCGCATGATCTTCCGGAACTAGCCGGTCGTCCCCCGGCCATACTACCAGCCGCGAAAAGTCGAGCGGGCGCTTTACCAGTTCCTCGAAGATCGGGAACGGTGTGGAGCCGCCCGGCACGGTGATCGCAACATCGCCTTCGCTGGCAGCACGCGCTGCGCCCAGGCGTTCCTCCAGCCAGTCCGCGATATCGCTGGCGCTGGCGTTCTCGACAAAATGCGTGGTGGTCATGCCCACCCCCATAAACAAAAGGCCGCCGGGACGCGAGGTCTCCGACGGCCTTCCAGTTTTCCGCACCCTGCGGGATGGGGGGGAGGGGGGATTGCAGGGTGCGGCGGGGATTGCTGCAATCAGTTGAGCATGCTGGAGAGGAACCACACGCGCTCTTCTGCCTGGTCGGTCCAGTCATCGATCAGGCCGTCCGTAGCGTTGTAACCTGCCTTGTCGGCATGTTCCTTGAGCTGCTTCAGACGCTTCACCAGCCCGGCGTTGTCGTCACCCAGTTCGGTGATCATTTCCTCTGCCGAAAGCGTGGCGCTTTCCTGATCGGCAATGCTGGTGGCGGATGCTACCGAGCCGATGGAGGTAAGCGTCTTCGCGCCATTCTTGCGCACACGCTCGCCGATCACATCGATCTGGCCCTGGATTGCAAGCGCCTGCTCGTCAAAGGCGAGGTGCAGGTCGCGGAAGCGCGGGCCCTTCACATGCCAGTGGAAGTTCTTGGTCTTGAAATAGAGCGCCAGATGGTCAGCCAGCAGGTCATTCAGTCCATGGATCAGCGCGGTTTTCGAATTGTCGCCAGTAGTGGCCATTGTCTTATCCCCTTTCGTATCTTGGTTCACCCTATCAACGGGCAAGGACCAATCGGGTTTCACGAAAGGAAAAGGTCGGAATAATCGGTTTTTCCGATCAATCAGATGATCCCGCGGGCAGACAGTCCCATGACAACGGCGATCGATGCCAGCACACCGGCAGCGAGATAGGAGAGCAGGCGCTGTGGCACCCTCGCCTCCCACTCGCTAGCCGCCAGCAAGGCCAGGGTCAGCGCCAGCCCGCTGCCGAACGCACCGCCTGCCGCAGCCAGCACCGGCTCCCCCGTCTGCAAGGTCAGCGCCATTACAAGAAAGCGCGCCGCATCGGTAAGCTGGGCCGCAAACATCACAATGCCGATGGCACCGGCAGACCGCGTCGGCTCCTTGGGTGCAGGACCAGCGCGCAGGAAGGCGAGTTCCGCGGCAGACAGCAGCAGCGCGATGGCGACGAACATCTGCTTGGCTTGCCCAGGCATCAGCGGCGCCATCAAGGTCGCCACCCAAGCAGCAATGGCCGAGGTGGCGATGGCGCAGACCCACACGATCACCAGCAGGATCGCGCTCTTCCCCAGCCCCGCAGCAAGCCGCGCGGTGCGCACCTGCTCGCGCCCGCCGAGGGTTATGACAAGGCAGGCCATCATGGTGAGAAAGAAAGCGGGCATGCGGTCGAGCGCCTTTCAGGGCCTGTCAGGGGAATTGTCTACACGCATTTCCGGGATGTTTTGGGAACGCGCCGCTGGAGCGGGTGAAGGGAATCGAACCCTCGTCGTCAGCTTGGGAAGCTGCTGCTCTACCATTGAGCTACACCCGCGCCGGGCAGGGGCGGCGATTGCCACTTCGGCTGGCGGCGGTCAATCCACATCCGCACGGCGTGCGAAAACCGCCCGGCTGAGGCGAAACAGGCTCCAAACCCGCCGCACCCGATGCAGAATCGACCGCAAAAGCCACAAAGAGGCGCACAGACGGGTGGCGGGCGCTGTAGAGTCTGGTTATGGAGCCGAGTCGAAAGGCCCGCACGCTGGGGAGCATTGAGCGGGGCCCGGATCAATAAAGGAGCTTACTCATGCCGCTGGTCAACATGAAACCCCTGCTGCGCCATGCCATGGACAATGGCTATGCCGTCGCTGCATTCAATCTCGTGGACTACAATTCCACCAAGGCCATGGTGAAGGCCGCCGAAGCGCTGGATGCGCCGGTGATCTGCCAGACCAGCTCCAAGACGATCGACTATTACAGCCACGAGGAAATCGTGTCCTGGGTGCGCACCGTTGCCGCGGATTCGCCCGTGCCCGTGGTGCTGCACCTCGATCACTGCAAGAACATCGAGATGATCGAGAAGTGCGCCGCTTCCGGCTGGACCTCGATCATGATCGACGCATCGGAATTCCCGTTCGAAGAGAACCTGAAAATGTCCAAGCGCGTGCGCGAGATTGCCGAGAAGTACAATGTCGGCATGGAAGCCGAGCTGGGCCAGATCATGGGCGTGGAAGACGACATGGTGGTGGACGAGGCCGACAGCGTGCTGACCGATCCGGAAGACGCCAAGATCTTCTGCGATGCGCTGGACCTGTCCGCCTTCGCATGTGCCGTGGGCACCGCGCACGGCTTCTACAAGGGCGAACCGGTGGTCGATTTTGACCGTATCGCCGCGATCAACGCCGCCACCAACACGCCGATGGCGCTGCACGGCGGCACCGGCCTTTCGGACGAGACCTTCGCCAAGGCCATCGCCCGCGGTTCGGCCAAGGTCAACATATCCACCAACCTCAAGCACGTGTTCATCGAAAGCTTCGAGGAATATCGCCGCGCCAACCCCGACGATTACGAGCCGCTGCGCGTGATCGATGCCCAGTACAAGGCATGCCTCAACCTGTTCTCCGGCTTCATCGAGAAGTTCGGCGGCAAGGGCCACGGCTCCGCCTTCCTCGCGAGCCAGAAGTAAGCGGACGCGAGGGACAGACAGAGCATGATCAAGGCACTGATTTTCGATTGCGACGGCGTTCTGGTTGATACCGAGCGCGATGCCCACCGCGTGGGCTTCAACCTCGCCTTCAAGGAATTCGGCATCGACGCGGAATGGAGCGTCGATTTCTATGCAAAGATGCTGCTGGTTGCCGGCGGCAAGGAACGCATGACCGCCTATTTCGACGAATACGGCTGGCCGGAAGATGTTGTTGCCAGGCACGGCGGCAAGGAAGAGCTGATCCTGGCGCTGCACAAGACCAAGACGGCGCTGGTTTCCGATATCGTGAAGGACCTGCCGGTTCGCCCCGGCATCCTGCGCATCATCGATGAAGCCATGGCCGCCGGCGTGCGGCTGGGCGTGTGCACCACCTCCAACCCCAAGTTCATCGATGCCGTTATGGACCTCTTCGGCGCGGAGCGGAAGGCCGCCTTCGAATTCGTCCATGCGGGCGATGTCGTGTCGAAGAAGAAGCCCGATCCGGAAATCTACCTGCTGGCGCTGGAAACGCTGGGCCTGCCTGCCTCTGCCTGCATGGTGGTGGAAGACAGCCGCAACGGCCTGCGCGCCAGCCACGGTGCGGGCATCCCCACCATCATCACCACCAGCACCTACACGGCCGAGGAGGATTTCTCCGAAGCGGTAAAGGTGGTGCCGGAACTGGGCGATGATCCCGTGCTGGTTACGCTTGAGGACCTGAACGCGCGCAACGCTGCTGCCGCAGCCTGAACCGTTCCGAGGAGTGAGAGAGAGAGAGCAATGTCTACCCTGAGTATCGACCAGATCGTCAACACGATCGACGTCACCTGCGACACGGTGATCGCCAACGAGAAGTACTTTTCCGACCTTGACGGCCTTGCTGGCGACGGTGACTTCGGCACCTCACTGGCCACCGGCTTCAAGGTGATCAAGAAGGAACTGCCGGAAATCGACAAGAGCGGCGTGGGCGCCATGCTGCTGAAGATCTCGATGGTCTGCTCCAAGCATGTCGGCGGTTCCTCCGGCCCGATCTGGGGCACCGGCTTCATGAAGGCCGGCATGGCTGCCAAGGGCCTTGAAGAAGTGAACTATCAGCAGCTGACCGAAATGGTCGGCAGTGCGCTGGAAGGCATCATGGCGCGCGGCGGTGCGAAGCGCGGCGACAAGACGCTGCTCGACGCGCTGATCCCGATCCATGAGAAGATGCAGGAAATGGACGGCTCCGACCTTGGCGCCGTGCTGGCTGCCGTGACCGCGGAAGCCGACAAGGCGATTGACGAGACCCGCACGCTGGTGGCCCATCGCGGCCGCGCCAGCCAGGTGGGCCAGCGCAGCGCCAACACGCCCGATCCGGGCATCGTCGGCATCGCCACCATCCTCTATGACTGGTGCAAGCACTATGGCGTGGATTACACGCCGGTGGCTGCCGAACTGAATCGCTGATTTTCGAGGGAGAGAGTACATCATGAAGAAATTCGTCAACAACCCGGAGAACTTCGTTCCCGAATTCATGGCCGGCGTGATCGCTGCCAACGGTGACCTGCTGGAAGCCATTCCCGAATTCCAGCTGATCAAGCGCAAGAACGTCGATGCCAGCAAGGTGGCCATCGTGCAGGGTTCCGGCTCCGGCCACGAACCGGCCCACGTCATGGCTGTCGGCCCCGGCATGCTGACCGCCGCCTGCCAGGGCCCGGTCTTCGCCGCGCCGCCGGTCGATGCCTGCCTTGAAACCATCAAGTCCGTCGCCACCGATGCCGGCGTGCTGGTTCTGGTGAACAACTACCAGGGTGACCGCATGGCTTGGGACATGGCCAGCGAAATGGCCGAAGCCGAAGGCATCAAGGTCGTGCAGTTCCACATCAATGACGACGTGGCCGTGCAGGACAGCCTCTACACCGTGGGTCGCCGCGGCGTTGCCGGCAACTTCTTCGTGATGAAGGCTTGCGGCGCTGCTGCAGAAGCCGGCGCGAGCCTGGAAGAAGTGGTCGCGATTGCCGAGAAGGTGAACAACAACGTGCGCACCATGGGCGTGGCGCTGACCAGCTGCATCCCGCCGGCAAAGGGCGATCCCATCTTCGACATCGGCGACGATGAAATGGAAGTGGGCGTGGGCATCCACGGCGAACCGGGCCGCGAACGCACCAAGATGAAGAGCGCGAACGAGATCACCAAGATCCTTTATGACGCCGTGCAGTCGGACCTGCCCTTCTCTTCGGGTGACCGCGTTGCCATGATGGTGAACGGCCTTGGCGGCACCCCGCCGGCCGAGCTCTACGTGGTCTATGCCGAAGCCGCCCGGCTGGCAGGCGAAACCGGCCTCACCATCGCCCGCAACTATGTCGGCGAATATTGCACCGCTATCGAAATGGCCGGCTGCTCGCTGACCATGCTGAAGCTGGACGACGAGCTGGAAAAGCTGCTCGACGCACCGGCACAGACGGCTTGCCGCATCTTCTGATCTGACGTTCAGACAAGCGACAACAAAAAGGCCCGGTCCTCCATTGGGAGGGCCGGGCCTTTTCGCATGCGCCGGGGCTGGTTTGCGAAAGGCCGCGTCGTGACCATATTGAACCACGTGTCCTGTCCTGACCGAGCTTGTGCCTGCCGATGACCTTTCTGCCTTTCCTGCTCGTCCGCCTGCTGATCATCGGCGGCCTGGTCTTTCGCCATATGGCGCGGCGGCGCAAACGCGAGCGACTTCTGGCAACGCCGCTGACCGCAGAACAGCGCGCGATTGTGGAGAGGCTCGTGCCGATCCTTCGCCGCCTGCCGGAAACCTTGCGGCCGGGTCTGGAAGGCAGGATGAACCTCTTCCTCGACCAGATTACCCTCCACGGCAATCAGGGGCTGGAACTGAAGGAGGAAATGAAACTCTCCATAGCCGCGCAGGCCTGCCTGCTCGTGGTGAACAGTCCGGTCTGGTGCGAAACCCTCAGGACCGTGCTGGTTTACCCTTCGGCCTTTTTTACCCGCCGTCCGCAACATGATGGCTTTGTGGTGCACGAAATGGATTCCCACATGGCGGGCGAAAACTGGGACCGCGGGCCGATTGTCCTGTAATGGGATCATGCCTTGCAAGGCGGCCTGGACCCGGAAGACGGCCACAACGTCGTGATCCACGAATTTGCGCACCAGCTGGACAGCCTGACAGGCCACACCAACGGTATCCCGATCCTGCGCAAGGGGCAGCGATACGAAGGCTGGGAAAAGGCCATGCTGGACGCTTACCAGGGCCACCTGGACAGGCTGGAAGCGGGACAGCACACGCTGATCTCCGCTTACGGCGCAACCAACCATCAGGAATTCTTCGCAGAAGCGACCGTGACATTCTTCGAGAAGCCCGACGCCCTGCACCGCGACGAACCGGCGCTTTACGCCCAGCTTTCGGAACTTTTCGGA
Organism: uncultured Sphingomonadaceae bacterium; assembly: GCA_964467715.1. Taxonomy (GTDB): domain Bacteria; phylum Pseudomonadota; class Alphaproteobacteria; order Sphingomonadales; family Sphingomonadaceae; genus Alteraurantiacibacter. The sequence goes on along the minus strand of CAYXTJ010000037.1, from coordinate 7,804 downwards.
CTCGATCCCGCCCGCTGGGATCGCGCCTGAGCCCTACCGCCCCGCGTCCCGCGCCGAGTTGATGTCCACGGCCTTCGGGCTCCTGGAAAACAGCGCGGTGTAGGGATCGTCGCCCATGTCCATCGTGTGCGGTTCGGTGCCTTCGCGCACGGTGGTGCGGCGCATGTCGCGCTTGTACGCGGTATAATCATATTCCGCGCCGCGATGCATGGTGCACAGGTTGTCCCAGATCACCATGTCACCCGGGTTCCACGCCACCTTGAAGGTGTATTTGTCCTGCGTGATGTGGGCGATCAGATCCTCGATCAGCTGGCGGCCCTCAGGGCCTTCCATGCCTTCGATATCCATGGTGTGCGCGGCGATGAAGATCGCCTTGCGGCCCGAACCCTTGTGGGTGTGGACTATGGGATGGCGCGCCAGCGGGCGCTCGAGGATTTCTTCCTCGCTCACGTCGGCACCGGCCTTCTTGCGGCTCCACCACAGCGAATTGATGCCGACCAGTCCTTCGATCTTGTCCTTCATTTCCTGCGACAGATCGTCATAGGCGGTGCGGGTATCGGCAAACCACGTTTCGCCGCCCACGCCCGCAGGCGGGGTGATGTGCGCCAGCAGAAGCGAATAGGACGTGCGCCGTTCCAGGAAGGCGCTGTCGGTGTGCCACAGGCGGTCGCCCTTGCGGTATTCCACGGCAGCCGGATCGGTGGTGATCTCGCCTTCCAGATTGAGGTTCGAGGCATCGAACAGCTCGCGGTAGGGCAGCCGCATCTTCTGCCCGTCGGGACGCTTGGGTACGCGCTCCAGATAGCCGAAGTTGCGGCTGAACTCGACATGCTGCTCATCCGTCAGCCCGGTCTTGCGCCACACGGTAACGCCCCACTTGTCCATCGCGTCCGTCACCTCTTTCAGCTCTTCGGCAGAAAGCGGCTTCGGCAGGTCCAGGCCGGAGCATTCGGCTCCGAAATGGGGCAGGATGGGTTCGACTTTAAGCGACATGTCTTCTCTCCGGAACGTGTCTCTCAGCCCGCAGGCTTCTTGTTGTGCAGCACGGTGCGCTTGCAGTGCGCCACCAACACATCACGCTGGTTATAGGCGCGATGGGCGAATGTTACGATACCCTGAGTGGGACGGGATTTGCTTTCGCGCAAGTCGAGCACTTCTGTCTCGATCCGCAAGGTATCACCCACGAACACGGGAGCGGGAAAGCGCACCTCGTCCCAGCCCAGATTCGCTGCGGTGGTGCCCAGGGTGGTATCGTTGATGCTGATCCCCACCATCAGGCTGAGCGTGAAGCAGCTGTTGACGAGGATCTGGCCGAACTCGCTGTGCTTCATGTGCTCGGCATTGATGTGCAGCGGTGACGGGTTGTGCGTCAGCGTGCTCATCAGGACATTGTCCGTCTCGGTCACCGTGCGCCGCAGAGGGTGATCGAACGTCTGTCCGACGTGGAATTCCTCATACCACAGGCCCTGCATGTGCCGCCTTCTCCTCTCTCTCGCGTGCCTCCTAGCGCATGGGCGCGCGGCTCGCTAGGATGTTGGCCATGAGACATTGCGCGATTGTTGCCGCCCTTGCGGCTTCGCTGGCGGCCTGTGCCACCGTTCCTGCCGATATGGATGGAGGAGAGCCTCCCGTGCGCCAGCCCGAAGGCGAATGCGAGGCGAGCGGCGTGCAGGGCATGGTCGGCGAGGTGGCCACGCAGGAACTGGGCGCCATGTTGCTGGAACGCACCGGAGCGCGCGTGTTGCGCTGGGTTCCGCCGAATACTGCGGTAACAATGGATTACCGTCTGGACAGGCTGACCGTTTCATATGATGCAGACATGGTGATCGAGAGGATATCCTGTGGCTGACAACATCGGGCCGAATGACGGCCGCCAGCGTATTCCCCCGCTCTCTCGGTTCGAGGAGAGTGCCAAGTTCACCCGCGCCATCCGCGTGGGCGAGCGAATCATCGTTTCGGGCAATATCGGCGTGGAAGCAGACGGCAGCATTTCGGATGATGCCGGGCGTCAGGCCGAACGCTGCTTCGAGATGATCATCGACTATATCCAGCAGCTCGGCGGCCAGTCGGGAGACCTCGTGCGCGTGCGCATGTTCGTGACCGACATTGCCGATGCAGAGGTAGTCACCGCGGCCTTCACCAAATATTGCGGCCACGCCCGCCCCACCGGCACGCTGGTGGCCATTTCCGCCCTCGCCGGTCCCGCCTTCAAGGTTGAGATCGAGGCCGAGGCAATCGTCGGCGCGGGGCAGTAGTTGCCTGAAGTCATCATCGGCCGCGAAGGGTCTGTCGGTCGCCTGTCCCTGAACAGGGCGAAAGCGCTGAATTCGCTCACGCAGAACATGTGCGAGATGATGGCGGCCGCGCTCGCCGAATGGCGCGGTGACGACAGCGTCGAGGCCGTGATCATCGACCACAGCCCCAAGGTGCGCGGCTTCTGCGCTGGTGGCGACGTGGTGAGCGTGCGCCGGTCTGTGCTGGACGATGGCGGAGCGGCGGGTCGCGCGCTGTTCATGGCGGAATACCGCCTCAACCACCTGCTGTTCACCTATCCCAAGCCGGTGATCACCTTCATGGACGGGGTGACCATGGGTGGCGGCGTGGGCCTGTCGCTTCCTGCCACCTTGCGCGTGGCGACGGAGAATACCCGCTTCGCCATGCCCGAAGGCGCGATCGGCCTGTTCCCTGATGTGGGCGGCGGATACTACCTGGCGCGCCTGCCCGGCCAGCTTGGCAAGTTCCTGGCGCTGACCGGAGCCACGCTGGACGGGGCGGAATGCCAGTGGGCAGGCATCGCCACCCACTACCTCGACAGCGAGGATCTGGACGAGGCGAAGGAAATGATCGCGGGCGAACCTGCCGCGGCTGACGAGATCCTGCGCGATCTCGCCACGGCGGCGCCCAAGGCCCGGCTGGAAGGCAATGCCGCGCGGATCGCCAAGCTGTTTGCGCCCGATACGCTGGAAGGCATCATCGCTGCGCTTTCGGGCGATGACAGCACCTGGGCCGCCAAGGAGCTGAAGGCCGTTTCCGCCAAGTGCCCCACCACCGCCAAGGTGGCGCTGCGCCAGTTCGCCACCGCACCGGATGACTTTGCGGCAGAGATGGCGCGCGAATATGCCCTCGCTGCCCGCATGATTGCCCGGTCGGACTTTGCCGAAGGCGTGCGCGCCGTGCTGGTGGACAAGGATAACAAGCCCCGCTGGCAACCGGCGAAGGCCGAAGGCGTAACCGAAGAGATGCTCGATGCGATCTTCGCGCCGCTTCCCGATGGCGAGGAATGGACACCGATCACGGCCTGATATTGGCACGTTGAAAGAAAATCTCGCCACCGCCATCCCTTGCGGGAACGCCCTCGCCGCGCCATTGCGCATAGTGCAATGAAGAAGCTTACCCATCTCCAGCGGCTCGAGGCCGAAAGCATCCACATCATGCGCGAGGTTGCCGCCGAAGCGCAGAAGCCGGTGATGCTCTATTCCATCGGCAAGGACAGCGCCGTGATGCTGCACCTTGCGAAGAAGGCTTTCTACCCCTCGCCTCCGCCCTTCCCGCTGCTCCACGTCGACACCACGTGGAAGTTCCAGGACATGTATGCCCTGCGCGAAAAGAGCGCGAAGGACGCGGGCATGGAACTGCTGGTCTATCAGAACCCGGAAGCCGAGGAGCGCGGCATCAACCCGTTCGACCACGGCCCGCTGCACACCGACATGTGGAAGACCGAAGGCCTGAAGCAGGCGCTCGACCTCTATGGCTTCGATGCCGCCTTCGGTGGTGCGCGTCGTGACGAAGAAAAGAGCCGCGCGAAGGAACGCATCTTCTCGTTCCGCACCGCCACCCACGGCTGGGACCCGAAGAGCCAGCGCCCGGAGCTGTGGAACGTCTACAACACGCGCAAGGCCAAGGGCGAGAGCATCCGCGTCTTCCCCATCTCCAACTGGACCGAGCTCGATATCTGGCAGTACATCATGGCCGAGAATATCGAGATCGTGCCGCTCTATTTCGCGGCGCAGCGCCCCACTTACGAACACGATGGCGGCCTGTTCATGGCTGACGATATCGAACGGCTGGAAAGGGTGATGGGCAAGAAGCCGGAAATCACCATGAAGTCCGTCCGCTTCCGCACGCTAGGCTGCTTCCCGCTGACCGGCGCTGTCGAAAGCGAGGCGTCCACCCTGTCCGAAGTGGTGCAGGAAATGCTGCTGACCACCACCAGCGAGAGGCAGGGCCGCGTGATCGACAAGGATTCGGGAGACGGTTCGATGGAGAAGAAGAAGCAGGAGGGCTATTTCTGATGGCTGACGCTTCCACCACCAACCACCCCGCCTACGAAACCGACGCGCTGATCGCGGAGGATATCGAGGCCTATCTCGAAAGCCACCAGAACAAGACACTGCTGCGCTTCATCACCTGCGGCAGCGTGGATGATGGCAAGAGCACGCTGATCGGCCGCCTGCTGTATGATTCGAAGATGATCTTCGAAGACCAGCTGGCCGCGCTGGAAGCAGACAGCAAGCGCGTGGGCACGCAGGGGCAGGAAATCGACTTCGCGCTGCTGGTCGATGGCCTCGCGGCAGAGCGCGAACAGGGCATCACGATCGACGTTGCCTATCGCTTCTTCGCCACCGAAAAGCGCAAGTTCATCGTGGCCGATACGCCGGGCCATGAACAATATACGCGCAACATGGTGACGGGCGCCTCCACCGCCGATCTCGCGGTGATCCTGACCGATGCGCGCAAGGGCGTGCTGACGCAGACGCGCCGCCATTCCTTCCTGTCGCACCTTGTCGGCATCCGCCACATCGTGCTGGCGGTGAACAAGATGGACCTTGTCGATTACGACCAGTCCACCTTTGACCGGATCGTGGCCGATTATCGCGACTTCGCGAAGGAAATCGGCGTCAGTGAATTTACGCCCATCCCGATCTCGGGCTTCAAGGGCGACAACATCACCACGGCGCCCAGCGCCAATACGCCGTGGTACAAGGGCCCGAGCCTGATCGACCACCTCGAAAGCGTGGAAGTGGCCAACACCGCCGCACAGGAACGGTCCTTCCGCATGCCGGTGCAGTGGGTGAACCGCCCCAACCTCGATTTTCGCGGATTCTCCGGCCTGATCACCTCCGGTTCCGTGAAGCCGGGTGACGCGGTGCGCATCGTGCCTTCGGGCAAGACCAGCACGGTTTCGCGCATCGTCACCATGAACGGCGATCTGGACGAGGCCGTGGCTGGCGAAGCCGTGACCATCTGCCTGGCAGACGAGGTGGACGTTTCGCGCGGCAGCGTGATCGCGGCATCGGACGATCCGCCCGAAAGCGCTGACCAGTTCGAAGCCAACATCGTTTGGATGAGCGACGAGGACCTGATCCCCGGCCGCGGCTACTGGCTGAAGCTGGGCGCACAGACAGTTTCCGCCACGATCCAGCACCCCAAGTACGAGATCGACGTCAACAGCCTGGAGCATCTCGCGGCCAAGACGCTGTCGCTCAACGGTATCGGCGTTGCAGAAGTCACCACCGACAAGCCGATCACCTTTGAAAACTATGCTGCCAGCCGCGCGCTGGGCGGGTTCATCCTGATCGACAAGATCAGCAATGCCACCGTGGCAGCAGGCACGATCAACTTCAGCCTACGCCGCGCGCAGAACGTCCACTGGCAGTCCGTCGACATTACCCGCGAACAGCATGCCGAGATGAAGAACCAGAAGCCTGCCGTGCTGTGGTTCACCGGTCTTTCCGGCTCCGGCAAGTCAACCATCGCCAATATCGTGGAGAAGAAGCTGCACCGGATGAACCGGCACACCTTCCTGCTCGATGGCGATAACGTGCGCCATGGCCTCAACAAGGACCTTGGCTTCACCGAAAGCGACCGGATCGAGAATATCCGCCGCGTGGGCGAGGTGGCCAAGCTGATGGCTGACGCGGGCCTCATCGTGATCACCGCCTTCATCAGCCCGTTCCGTGCCGAGCGGCAGATGGTGCGCGACATGCTGCCCGATGGCGAGTTCATCGAAGTGCATGTCGATACGCCGCTGGAAGTGGCCGAAGCACGCGACGTGAAGGGCCTCTACAAGAAGGCGCGTTCGGGCGAGCTGAAGAACTTCACCGGTATCGACAGCCCCTATGAAGCGCCGGAAAACGCCGAGATCCGCGTGGACACCACGGCCATTTCCCCGGACGAGGCAGCCGATATCATCATCGACCGCCTGCTGGGCGACGTGTGAGCGAGCGCACCGGGGGCATGAGCATGACTGATGCAGAACTCGCAGCACACCTCGCCGAAGTGGCAGGCCGCATCCTGCTGGAAGTACGCGCCAGCGGCATGTTCGAAGGCAAGGCGCTGGGCAAGGCCGGAGACGAGACGGCCAACCAGTTCCTCGTTCACGCCCTAAGGCAGCAGCGCCCCGATGATGGCCTGCTGTCGGAAGAGAGCAAGGACACGAAGGAACGCCTCGAAAAGAGCCGCGTGTGGATTGTCGATCCCGTCGATGGCACGCGCGAATATGGCGAGGAACGCAGCGACTGGGCGGTGCATGTCGGCCTGGCCGTGGATGGCGTGGCCACCGTGGGCGCCGTTGCCCTGCCCGGCCTCGATGGCGGCGTGGTGCTGCGCACGGACCAGCCGCAGGAACTGCCCGAACTGGCTGCAAAGCCGCGCCTTGTGGTCAGCCGCACCCGCCCTGCCGCAGAAGCCGTCTCGCTGGCGGAGAAGCTGGGCGGCGAACTGATCGGCATGGGCAGCGCGGGGGCAAAGGCCATGGCGGTGGTGCGCGGCGAAGCGGAAATCTACCTCCATTCCGGCGGCCAGTATGAATGGGACAGTTGCGCACCCGTGGCCGTGGCTGCCGCGCACGGCCTGCATTGCAGCCGCATCGACGGCAGCCCCATGCGCTACAACATGGAAGACACCTGGCTGCCGGACCTGCTGATCTGCCGTCCCGAATGGGCCGAAGCCGCGCTGGTGCAAGTGCGCGCGATGGCCGCGAACGGATAATCCGGCCCGCGGGGCATGGACATTACCTATTCCCTTGCCGGCGGCTTCGTCGGCTTCCTTGTCGGCATGACCGGCGTTGGCGGCGGATCGCTGATGGCGCCGCTGCTGATCATCCTGTTCGGCTTCAACCCTGCCGTCGCCATCGGCACGGATCTGTGGTTCGCCGCGATCACCAAGACGGTGGGCGGGGCGATCCACCACAAGCTCGGCTCGCCGGACTGGCAGGTGGTGAAACGCCTCGCGCTGGGCAGCATCCCTGCCGCGATCGTGACCGTGATCTGGCTGGCGAATGCGCATCAGGGCCGCCTGCAATCGGACCTGCTGATGAGCCTGCTGGGCGGCGCGCTGCTGGTCACCGCCGTGCTGATACTGGCCAAGCAGCGCATCACCGCTCCCTTGCGCAAGTTCCACAAGATGGTGACCCCGGCCACGCTGCGGCGGCAACTCGTCGTCACCGTGGGCGGCGGCGTGGTGGTGGGCGTGCTGGTAACGCTCACCTCGGTGGGCGCTGGCGCGCTGGTGGCGGTGCTGCTGGCGCTGACTTATCCCTTGCGGCTGAGCGCGAAGACCATCGTGGGCACCGACATCATCCACGCCGTGCCGCTGACGCTGGTCGCTGCAGTGGGCCACAGCTGGCTGGGCAATGTCGACAAGTGGCTGCTCGCCAGCCTGCTGGTCGGATCGATCCCCGGCATCGTGGTGGGATCGCTGGTGGCGGGCAAGGTGAACGACGCGCTGGTGCGCTATGCCCTTGCCGCCATGCTGGTGGTCTCCGCGGTGAAGATGATCTGGAGTTAGGCCAGGTGGCGGACGA
>CAYXTJ010000036.1:0-18683 GCA_964467715.1 uncultured Sphingomonadaceae bacterium | reverse complement strand
CAGGTCCGCTTCTTCGTGGATCGTCACCTCGTATGGGCCGCGTTCGCCCACGATCACCGGCGGCGCATCATCCGGTATCCGGTTCAGCGCCTCGGCATCGACATCGGCCGGCAGCGCATCTGTGGCGGTTTCTTCGGCGGCGCAGCCAGCCAGAATGGCGAAAAGCGGCAAGGCAAGGAGGATAGGTTTCATCTTGTCTTTCCTCAATTGGTTTCGCCTTCAACACTAGCTGGGATGACGGGCAGTACCAACGCCGAGCCTGCCGCGCCGCGATGCACGAACCAGGTGGGCGCTCCGCCTGCCTCAGCCATCGCCTGCAATCCGGGGTGAGTGGCAAAATTGTCTGCATCCGCACCCGCCAGCGACAGGCGGATGCGGTGCCCTTCGCGGAACACCCAGCTGGTTGGCATCAGGTCGAACACCAGCCGCACTTGCGCGCCATCGGCCAGCGGTTCCGGCACATAATCGGCAGCATCGAAGCCTTGCCAGGGCAAATCCGGGCGCACGCCAAGGCTCCTGCCTTCCTGCGCCATCATGCCATCGATTGCACGCAGCGCGAGATAATTTCCCCGCAACTGGCCTTCGGTAACCAGCAGGCTCGATCCATCGGGCGCAACGTCTTCGAGATAGACGAACACATCGGCTTCTGCGGCGGTGGAAGAGAGCACCAGTTCGACCACCGGATGGCCCGTCACTTCGGTGTCAGCAGGCAAAGGCGCGGTCTGGTAGGACAATCGACGCTGCGCGTCGCGGTCCAGCGAAAGCGGGGTTTCGGCGCTCGAAATCATGTAGTTCCAGCGGCTGGCACCGTTGGAGGTGGAGGTGGTCGTGAAATCCACCTTGTAGCTGTCTTGCGCGTCTGCGCCCGGCTCCTGCCCAAGGCTGCCGCCGGGGCCGAAATGCAGCCGCGTATGGATGGCGCGGGCCAGCGGCCATTCCTGTTCGTCGCGCCACCCCTCGCCCATCACGAAGATCTGGACCGGCGCTTCATCGGCGAAGCCATTGTCGATCCCGCGCAAATGATAATCGAAGAAACGCAGCTTTTCGGCGTTGATGTCGTGCTGCGTGTCCTCAAAGCCGAACAGCTCGAAATAGGGACCGGCACGGTACAACGCCTCTCCGTCAGCGACCGGAAATCCGCCATGCCCCGTGGGTGCGATCATCAGCTTTGTGGGCGTGTGCCCCTTCAGGGTTGCAAACCACAGCGCGGAATCGCGCACGTGGTAATCAAACCAGCCGCCGCGATTGTAGACGGCAATACCGGAACCGGCGAGCGCTGCCGGGCGATTGCCCGGGTCAAGATCGGCAAAGGTGTAATCCGTCCCGGCGATCTTGCTGTCGCGATGCGATGCATCGGCCAGCTCGGATACGGTCAGCTGGGTGTTCGCCAGGTGCCCGAGCGTTGCCTGCAGGTATATGTCCTTGCGCGGATTACCGTCGGCATAGGTAGGCTCTGCCTCGTCCACGAACTCTCCGTCGCCATCCATGTCGAGCGGAATTTCATCGGTCAGTTCGCCATCGCCATCTTCATCGACCACCGGCACGGCAGGAAGCAGGTTTCGCTCGGGGTCATAAGCATTGGCGGCCATGCTGGCCATGCTGCCCGAGGCGACGCCAGACAATGCCGTGTTCATGATCCCACCGGGATGGAACATCGAGCCATAGTCATCAAACCCGGCAATTTCGGGGAAGATCGCGCGCAGGGCCTCCGGCCGGTGTGCCGCCGTCGAATACTGGATGAATCCCTGGTAGGATGAGCCGATCATGCCCAGCGTGCCATCAGACCATGGCTGGCGGGCAATCCAGTCCACCATATCCGCGCCGTCCCGGCCCAGTTGCGGGCTGCGATCAATGTCGCGCGTGCCAAAGGATGCGCCGCCGCCCCGCATTTCCGCGAGCGCGATTGCGTATCCGTGGCTGGTCCAGAAGGCAATGTCGTCGCGGCTCATCGCCGGCAGGATTTCACCTGTACGCGGATCGAGGCTTTCGCGGCGATTTGGCCGGATCCACAAGAGCGTGGGCACGCGCTCCGCATTGACGGGCCGATAGACAGAGAGCGCAAGCTGCGTTCCGTCGCGTGCGGGCACATAGTAGGCTTGGCGCTGGAAGGGTTCGGCGCTGGCCGCCGGTGCCATGCTGGCAGAAGGAGGCCCAGCTTGCTGCGGCGCTGTACAAGCAGCAAGGGAACTGGCCATCAGCCCCGCCGCGAGGCGGAATGCGGTCTTGATGAAAAACGTTTTGCTGATTTCGCCTGAAGTCATGGCTCTCCCCTCACGCCAGGCTGAGTTGCGTCCTGCGCGCTATATCAATCGAGGAAACGCAACGGCACGGACAGTGCGCCGATCTCGGGCCAGCGGCTCATGGTGAGCTCGCCCGCCTGCTCGAACCCGCCCGGCGTCGCGGCAAGCAGTTCCTCCATCACCACGCGCAGTTCCATGCGCCCGAAGTGCATGCCGGGGCAATTGTGCGGCCCACGACCAAATGCGAGGTGATCGCGGATATTCGGGCGGTTCATGATGAACTTGTCCGGCTCCGGAAACACGCTCTCATCGCGATTGGCAGAGCAATAGAGGAGTGCCATCGGTTCGCCTTCCGGGATCGTGCGCCCGTGCATCTCCACGTCGCGATTGGCCGTGCGGGCGAAGCCGCGATAAGGCGAATAGAGGCGCAGGAATTCCTCGATAGCGTCCGGCAACAACGAAGGATCGTTGCGTAGCTGGGACTGCAACTCCCGGTCGCGGCACAGGTGGACGCACATGTTGCCAGTCATCACCATCGGCGCCACGATGCCCACCAGCAAAATCTGCCGCACGGTCCCCACGATAAGGTCGTCAGGCAAGGGATCGCCCTCGAAACGCGCAGCAAGCAGGGCGCTCGTCGGATCGACTGCAGGATCCTGCGGTTTCTGTCTCCGGTCAGCGATAATCGCCCGCGCCATTTCATACAGCAGAAGGCTGGTTTCCTTCATGCCTTCCGGGTTGTTCTGGTGCACGGCGAGCACAAAGGCGCGGCCACGCTCGTGCAAGATTTCCAGCAGTTCTTCCGGCATGCGCATCCATTCGCCGAATACGCGCACGGGAAAATAGCTGCCGAACCGTTCGCAAATGTCGCCTCCGCGAGATTCCACCATGGGTGCCAGCAGTTCGCGAACGATCTCGCGGGTTACACCTTCGAAGCTGTCGGCCCGTTCCTTTGACAACAGGGGCGTGAGCGCGCGGCGATAAGGCGTGTGCTCCGGCGGATCGAGGTGCAACGGCGGACGGCGACCGGTAAAGGCCACCTTTGGAACCACATTCTGCACTGATGTGATGAAAGTGCTGGAATCCGATGCCGCGCGCTTCACATCGTCATATCGCGATAGCGCCCAGAAGCCGCCGAGACTGTTCGTCCATGCTACCGGACACTTGTGCCGCAATTCTGCATACTCGCGATGCGGCGTGTCGAAATCCTCTGGATACTCGACGACAAAATCCTGCTCGGGCTTCTCCATGATGCTGCAAATAACCCAGCTTCAGCTTCTTATGCAAGCGTTATCATTTTGCATCTTTCAGCACATTGGACGTCAGGAGAAGTGTGTTGGCTCAGGCACTTTCACGCTCGATCAACTGGAAACCAACATCGATTATGCGTTGACCATCGTCCTTGCCTTCAGCCCGATCGTGAAACAGCTTGGCAGCCTCCTGACCAATGCGATGACCGTCGATTGAAATTGTCGTAAGCGAAGGACGCATATCGCCCGCAATCGAACGGTTCCCCAGCCCGATTACGGCAAGATCGTCCGGCACGGACAATCCGGCCCGTCCCGCTTCGACGATGATCCCCAGAGCAAGGGCGTCTGACCCGCAAATCACCACATCGGGCTGCGTGGCGAGGCTACGCATCTGGCGAAAGACCGATCGCGCCTGACCGAAGCCGTAAGGGATATCGACCTGGATCTCTTCGTAATCTGCAGCTGTGAGCTTTGCCCATTCAGAGACGAAACCGTCCCTGCGTTCAGCGGCGCGCGATCCGCGCGCAGTCACGATCAAGGGGAACTGATAACCGCGGCGCTGAATGAATTCAGCGGTCATGCGCCCCATTTGGTGGTGCGAAAAGCCCACGGCGCAATCGATAGGAGCCAGCGGCAGGCCCCAGGTTTCGACAACGGTCACGTCTTCGGATCGCAGGGCCGTCCGCGTTGCTGGATCGTTGATCACCCCGGTCACGATGATGCCGTCCACGCGAAGGCCCAGCGCGGTCTCGATCACCTTGTCCATGTTCTCGTACTTGTTGCCGGTCAGGCCCAGCATCGCGGTGTAGCCACGTTCGCCCAGGGCATCGACGATGGCTTCGATCATGGCATTGAACGGGGATTCCGTAAGTGCCGGTACCAGCAAAGCCACGAGGCGGCTGCGCCGTGTTACCAGGCTGCCCGCCAGCCGGTTGGGACGATAGCCAAGTTCGTCCGCTACCTTCTTGATGCGTTCCGCAGTCTTGTCCGACACAAGATCCCGTCGGGAGAAAAAGCGCGACACCGTGGCCGAGGAAACTCCTGCGCGCCTCGCTACCTCTTCAATTCTTGGTCGCCCTGCTTTCTTGTTCATGTCTCACCGCTGCCCCCCTGCAAGGAAGATTGCAAGCACGCATACTTCAGGGCAAGGGGAAATCCTGACTATGCATACCTTTGCAACACGAGCCGACCGGCATGTATCGCAGATGTTCTGAACTCCGTGGAGAAGTATTGTGGTACTTTATCGCCTGATTGCAGCCGGCAACCTGAGGCCGCGTGACGGTGACAGATCAAGCGGCTGGCTGGTGCGCTTGGCGATGGCTTGCATTGCCACGCTTGGGCTGTTCCTCACGGCAGCCGCCACTCCGGCACGAGCGCAGTCCGATGCGCAGCATTACGCAGTCGCCCCGCGCTTCGATGGAATCGAGACAAGCACCTTCTATATCCGCAGTGCGGACGGCACGCGTCTGGCGATCACCCTGCACCGCCCCACCTCGCAAGGCGTTGTTTCAGGCGAGCAGCTGCCCGTAATCGTGCAGCAGGCGCGCGGCCAGTCGGGTAATCCCAGAACCGAGGAAGCCATCCGCTATTTCACCTCGCGTGGCTATGTTTGGCTGACACAGACGCGGCGCGGCACTGGGGCCTCCTTTGGCAGCCAGACGGGCTTTGGAGGATAGAAGATGAGCGATGATGCAAGCGAACTGGGCATGAAAATGCCTGGGGATTTCACCTTCGCCGCCGTGGGCGACATGATCCAGATGCAGCCCTTTACCCGCTATGCCAACGCCGACACCCAGGCCTTGCTGGACGTCATGCGCAATGCAGACGTGACTGTCGCCAATCTGGAAGCGATCATCGTGGACGAGGATCGCTATACCGGTCCCATCGGCGATATCCGCGCGCCCACCAGCGTGGCGCAGGACTTCGTCGCCATGGGTATCGACATGATGACCAAGGCCAACAACCACGCTTTCGATATGGGCGAGGAAGGCTTCTGGGAATGCCTGCGTCATATCGAGGATTTCGGCATCGTCCACTGCGGCGCAGGCCGCAACCTCAGGGATTCGCGCAAGGCGCGCTACTTCATCAGCGACAAGGGCATCGTCGGCATGGCCGGGATTTATGCCTCCAGCGCCAAGCGCGGCATCGGCGGGGACAAGCTGCCATCGGTCAACACCTTGCGGGTGGAACCGGCAGCCACTTTGACGCCGGATCAGTTTACCGCCCTGTCACAGATCCTGGAGGACTGGGAAAAGCAGTCGGCCTCGCTCGCGCATCCGGCGAAGTTCAACAACAGCGCGGAGGAACTGACCTTCGTGGGCAAGAAGTTCCGTCTTGCCGAGGAATCGGGCCGCTTCGCGCACACGATGGACGAGGAGGACCTCAAGGCGATCCTGCATGCGGTGAAGACCGGAAAGCAATTGTCGGACTTCTTCATCGCGACCATCCACTGGCATGAAAACCGCTATGCCTTCCAGCACTACACTTTCGATCACTATCCGGCGGACTATCAGGTCGAGTTTGCCCATAAAGCCATCGACGCTGGTGCTGATGCGGTAATGGGCCACGGGGTTCACACCATCAAGGGCATCGAAATCTACAAGGGCAGGCCGATCTGTTACGGCCTGTCCAACTTCGTCTTCCAGCAGCAGATTTCGCCTTATTCTTGGACCGATGCAGGGATTGACCGGCCATGGGGCGATCTCAACGCCGAACGGTTCGGCTGGCTGAGCGGTCAGGTCAATCTGGAAGCACTGCTGATCGAAGGTGTCTACAAGGATGGCAACCTCTCGGAATTGCGGATCTACCCAGCAGACCTTGGGCCGGAACGTGTGGGCTCGAGGCTGGGCATTCCCCAACTCGCGGATGAGGAAAAGGCGCGCGAACTGCTTGGCCGCGTTGCGGAATATTCGGAGCCTTTCGGGACCAGGATCGACATCGAAGGCCGGGTCGGGGTCATCAGGATGAACAACACCTAGGCCCGCCGGGACCAGCGACCGCTCATGGCCGGCTGATCCGGCAAGGTTGCCCGGCCAGCACCCTGCGAACATGATTTGGGAAACGAGGGAAGTCATCCGATGCCGAACATATGGGCCGAACCGATCGCTCCCTTTGTCCTTATCCTGGTATTCATCGCCACGATTGCGCTGACGACCTATGTCGACCGCCAGCCTATCGGCAAATATTTCCCCAGTGTCCTGCTGGTCCTCATCGTTCCCGGCGCGCTGGCCAATCTTGATCTGATCCCGAGCCAGGCCCCGATTTTTGGGCAGATTGCCTATCTCGCGGTCCCGATGGGCGTTGCCCTGCTGTTGCTGAGAGCTGATCTGAAGGAGATCATCTTCTCGTCCGGCATCATGCTTCCGGTGTTTATCCTGGCAAGTGTGGCCAGTATCATTTCGATTCTGCTGGTGGGGCAGCTGATACACATCCAGCAAAGCGAGACCGCCTCCGCCGCGATGACAGCGCTGTTCATCGGCAGCGTCATCAACGTGGTGGCAACCGCTCAGGCGCTGCAAATGGATGATACGTTGCTCGCCGCCGTGCTGGCAGCCAATGCCATAATCGCACCATTCTACCTGGCGGTGATCTTCCTGCTGATGGGCAGCAAGATTCCCGGCAGGTTGATGGGAAAGCAGGCAGGCTCGAGCCGTGGCGAAGTGGCTGTCGACCGACACAAGCCAGCAGAGGAAATTGCGCCCGACTTCCACAGGCCATTGGGCACGTTGGTCGCCGTTTCCTACGCGATCGGACTCTTCATCCTGGTGGAAATCGGCTGCGCCTGGGCAGGCCTGCAGAATTACAGCATCATGATCGTCACTGTCTTTGCCATTGCCATTCCCAACCTGTTCAAGGGCATCAAGAGGTATGTCGATGGCGACAGGGAAATCGGCATGATGGCGATGTACATGTTCGTATCCGTCACCGCCGTGCAGGTGAACCTCGCTGACCTCGGCACGCAAGGGCTGCTGGTGATCGGCTTCATCGTTGCCGGGCTTGCATTGCACCTGCTGTTCCTGATCCCGATCGGGAGGTTGTTCAAGGCAGACCCCCACATCGTGCTGCTGGCATCGCTCGCCGGTTATGGCGGCCCGACCTCCACGGCTGCCGTGGCCGCCATGCAGAAGCGCGAGGACCTGGTGACCCCAGGCATATTATGCGCCCTGTTCGGCGTGATTATCGGTAACTTCGTGGGCGTGCTGTCGTATCAGCTGTTCGCCGCCCTGCTATAGGGCCAGAAGCGCGCCGACATCGTCGCAATTCTCCAGCGAAAGGATCGCATCGGCAAGGCTGGCGGCTGCGGCTGTATCCAGCGGGTTGCGCGCGCGCCCGGCGCAATCGATGAACTTTGCCACCAGTTGCTCGTCCGTCAGCGGATTGCCGGGGCAGCCACGCGGATCGTCCACGGTCATCGTGTGGGTCTCACCCGATTTCAGGATGATGGTCAGTGTCCCACCTGCATCCGAAGGGCGGGTTCCGTCAGTGCCGTAATCGGGCTCGGTTATTGCTGCCAGTGCAAGGATTGCCGGATCGCGCAGGTCTTCCGCGCCAAAATCGTCCAGCGCGACCTTGCCGCGCGTCAGCGCCAGCCCAAGCGTGAAGGGGATCGAGAACTTAGCCTCGATGGAGCTGGGCGGCCGCTTGCGCGCGCTTTCCGGCTCGAACAGCATTGAGCCGTATTCGCCAACCGCACAGATCATCCGCTCGATATCGGCAGGCGCGATTGCATGCCGCTGCTGCATCTCCAGCGCCATTTCGATGAAGGCATGTGTGCCACGGCAACTGGGCCAGGGCTTGAATGTCAGGTCCTCGATCCAGAACTTCTCGCCAAGCCTGTCTGCCAGCGTCTCGGCCGAAAACTTGCCATCAGCATAGAGCGCATAGAACCCCGAGCGCCCCTCCAGCGGTTGTTCAAGGCCTCGCAGCCCGGCCCGCGCGAGGAAGACGGAATTGACGGCAGCCTGAGCCGGGAAGGCTTCGCGCACCGCGCGCAGCTGTGTGTCCGCGCTGTATTTCAGCTCTCCCGGCATCGTCACCTGGCACAGAGAGAAGGAAATCGCGTCACGCACCTGCTGCGCATCGAGGCCCAGCAGGCTGGCCGCACCCGCCGCAGCGCCATAACCAGCATAGATGGGCGGTGGATACCAGCCGCCAACTTCCAGTCGCTGCCTCGTCGCCAGCGCCATGCGGCAAGCCACATCGCAACCAACGGCGAGCGCGGCAAGGAACCGCTCTCCGCTGACAGGGCCTTCGACCTGGGCCAGCGCGAGCAGAGCCGGCATGAGGCTGGCATTGGGATGGCCGGGGGAGAGATCGAAGGCGTCCTCGAAATCCAGCGCGTGAGCGAAGGCCCCGTTGGCAAGCGCTGCGGCAGCCGGAGGGACGCGATAGCCGGTTCCAAGGATGGCGGCCGCGCCCTGCCCGCTGGCCCTTGCCAGTTCCACGAAGGGCACACAGGCCTCGGCCATTCCGCTGGCACTCAACATCACCCCAGTGGCATCCAGCACCACGCGCTTGGCCGCTGTACGCGTGGATGCGGAAAGGGCTGTGCTGTCGGTATCAGCTACGAAGGAAGCCAATATCTCGCTCGGGTGCATATCCATGCCTTACCTCATCGTATCAGGCGAGGTGCAAACACAAGGGGCGCTTCCGATCAAGACCGGAAGCGCCCCTCGCTTGTTGAATTTGCAGGGCACGGACATTGTGCCCCGCCAAAGGTCAGAAGGTGACCGCAGCAGTCACACCGAATTCCTGAGGCGCGCCAAGGATGTAGTTGCCGATGCCATCATTGGTCTGCGAGGCATTGGCGATGTACAACTTGTCGAACAGGTTGGTGACATATGCGGTGATCCGCCAGTCGTCGTTCGGCGCATAGGTCAGGCGCATGTCAACCAGCGTGCGTGCGTCCATGCGCTGGTAAGGCAGCTGGAAGAAGCTGACAAACTGCTCGCTAGTATAGGAAACGCGGGCACTCGGCGTAAGATAGCCGTCGCCAACCGGAATCGCGTAAGACGCGCCTGCCGACACCGACAGCTCAGGTGCATAGTTCAGCTGGCGCCCACCGACATTGACCGCGATCGGGTCAACGTTGCCGTTGAGGGCACCCGGAGGAATGGTGTCAATGAAATCACCGTAGGACGAGTCCACATAGGACATGCTGACGTCGCTATTGAAGCCGCCTGCATTGGCGCTCAGCGAAGCTTCGACGCCCTTGATGCGGGTGTTGTCGATGTTGTTGGTCCGGCGCGAAGTCGGATCGTTGGGATCAGGCTGCACAGTGCCCTGGAAGCCGTCGTAATCCATCCAGAAGACGCTGACCGCGCCCTGCAGCAATCCATCTGCAAGCGTGCCCTTCCAGCCTGCTTCCCAGTTGGTCACCACTTCGGAATCGTAGAACTGGGCTACGGCCGTCAGGCCGCCCGGCTTGTAGCCCCGGCTGACAGTGCCGTAGATCAGGTGATCTGGAGTGGGCTTCCAGTTCAGCAGGACGCGACCGCTGAATTCTTCAAAGGTGGTGGTGACACCATTGGCAGGGAATGAGACTTCCGGGCCGGAATTGTCCAGACCGCCTGCCGGATAGAACAGGAACTGGCGGAAACCGGTCTTGTCGTGGTTGTAGCGGCCACCGACCTTCACCTGGAAGGTCTCGGTAAGATAATATCCGACTTCGCCGAAGACCGACTGGTTCTGACGGATGCTATCGACAAAGAAGTTGCGTCCCGCACCGGTTTCGATTGCAGCACCGCGTTCAGAATAGACGTCACCATCCTGCTGGTAGTCGAGGAAGGTTGCGCCAATCGTCCATTCGAACGGGCCATCCGTCATCGAAAGCAGGTTTACTTCGCCAGTCCAGTAATCGTCGGCCAGTGCGGTGAAGCCCTGGCTGGCTTCGACAGGAGTACGATCCTGGTCACCGCCGTTAATGTGCTTGCCGGTCTTCTGGTAAGCCAGGTTCACATTCACCTGGAATGCATCCGTGGGATCCCAGCTCACCACACCGGTGGTGCGGTGGTATTCGGTGATGTTCCCGTCATAGGGCGTGACGTTGTAGTTCAGCACAAAAGGGTTGGCGCGGTTGGCCGGCGTGTCCTCCACGCGCGGCGTACCGTCGCTTTCCACATGGCTGAACTGGTGGATCAGGCGAACGTTGAGGTCTGCACTGGGCTCCCACAACAACTGCGCGCGACCGACATAGTTCGAGCGATCACCAGGCTGCGGAAGGTTGCCAACCGCCTGAGTCGCCCCCGTCGGACCGAGATTGGTATAGAAGCTGTTGCGCGATTCCATGCGACCGGCAAAGCGCACGGCCAGATTGTCCGAAACAGGTACGCTGACGGCAGCTTCCAGATCACGGCGCGAAAATTCGCCAACTGTGAACTGCGCGTAACCCTCAACCGCGCCCATTACAGGGCGCGCACTTTCGATGAAGATCGCACCGCCCGAAGCGTTCTGACCAGAATAGGTGCCCTGCGGACCGCGCAGCACCTGCACGCTCTGGACGTCGAAGAATGCGTCACCGAAGTTGAATTCACGGGCGATATAGGCACCATCAAGGTGAACAGCCACGCCAACCGTCTGGTTCGGCGCGGACTCGGTAATCCCGATACCGCGGATGTTGATGTACTTGGTGTTGCCGTTGTCGACGAAGCTCAGAGAAGGCACCTGCTGGGTCAGGTCGTCGAGGTTGTCTACGCCACGGTCACGCAGGGTGTCGCCCGAAAGTGCGACGACGGAAATCGGCACGTCCTGCACATTTTCGGCGCGCCGTTCTGCCGTCACGTAGATGGTGGAATCGCCATCGTTGCTGTCGGCCTGTGCCCAGGCCGCGCTGGGCAGCATGGCGAGCGCAGTGGTGCAAACCAGAAACTTCTTCATAACCCCTCCTAAAGGTAGACCATTATAATCTTGGCGCCCCCTTGCGCCGCTTTGTACAAAACCTCGCATAGTCGTTTTTGCAAACGTTTACTATAGCCTGCAAGGGCTGTTTTTGGTGTTCCATCTCGATGGGTTGCAAATTGGCAACGGCTCGTTTCTTGCGGATGCCCGCCACCGCGCCCTACGCCGAAAATTCTTGCACCTATTCTATTGTTATCTTTGAATTAAGATGAAGAAACAACGGCCGCCCAGTGCTGCGCCTGTAACCTTCATTGTGCCTCACCAGCCCCTTCTGGAGGCGAGAATTCGCTCCAGTTGCGGACCTGCACCTGCCAATTCTCATCTGCGCAGAAGCCGCATGGTTCACCGAACAGGTAATCGCGCGCCTCGTCAGAGCCGTCCGCCACGGTGAAATCAAACCAGTTGATGGCAATGTCCGCGATGGCCGGGTTTAGCCGCGGTGCAAGCTCGCCCCTGAAGAAGCCCGAATGTCCGTTTGACGGTTCCCCCGCGCTATCGAACTCGGGAAAGTCATATTCGACATGAAAGCCCGGCATCGTTGCGGGCAAGGCAACCCAGTTCGCCTGGCCGTTCGGATAGGCGATGTCGCTCGGGCCGCCATTGACCCATGCGACCGGGAAACCCGCCGGAAAGGAGTTCAGCAGCACCTCAGAGCGCTCCGGCTCCCAGAACGGATTGGTGCTGGAATTGAAAACAATAACCGAGCCGACGCGCGGATCGGTGGGCGCCACCTGGAGCGAGGTGAAACCGCCGCAGGAATGGCCGAACAGGCCGACCCGGTTCGTGTCGATCTGCTGGTAGAATTCGCTGTCGTCGCGCGCCGTTTCGATCGATGCCCAGGCAATGGCCTCGGCCATGAGCATGTCGGCCTCGCGCCCGCGTTCTTCGCGTTCAGGCGCAGCTGTTTCATTTCCCTCATAACCCTGCGCCGCCACCAGGTAACCGGCAGAGGCGACACGCGAGAGAAACTCGCTGTAGCGCGTTGGATCGTTGCTGCAGCCACCGTTTTCCCACACGAGCAATGGCCAAGCGTGCTGTTCCCCATCCGCGGCGACAGGGCGGAACAGCGTATGGTTGGGCAAGGTGTCGACGCGCTCGACAGATACGGAATGGGTATCCGCTACTGGCTGCGCCAGCACGGGCTGCAAGGGCACGACAAGGGCGAGCAGCGGCAGGGCGATCTTCACATTCTTCATAACGCTTTCCCCATTGGGACGATCTTTCGGCCCCATGCCCTAGAACTCGACGGCAATTTCCACGCGGCGTTGCGACTGTCCTGGAATGGTGTCCGCATCGGGCACGTCAATCGGCTGCGATCCGGTTTCCCAGCGCGTTTCGATTTCCATGCCGGGAAGCAGCCGAGACAGCGTGAGCGCGACGACTTCGGCACGGCGCTGCGCGATTTCCGGGCTCTCCGCCAGTTCCACACCGCTCACCTCGATCGGGTCGGTGGCTGCATAGCCTGTCACCACCAGCCGGCGCGGCTGCGCCGCTTCGATCCAGTATGCGGCCTGCTGGACGATAAAATCGCTGTACTGGTAAACTAGGAAATCACGGTCGAATTCAAAGAACGCATAGAAGGTGCGCGGGCCGAAGGGGTCTTCGAATTCGGGAGGGTTCGCCAGCGACGTGAGATAGCGGTCCGGCGCGATAAACACGCGCCCTGGATAACCCTCTGCCGGAAGCATATGCCGAGGGCAGCGGCGATCCAGCAGACGCGATGTCCGCACCGGCTCCAGCACCGGTGCGCCGCAAATGTCCTCACCCTGGTCTGCCACGCGTCCTTCCACGAACACGGCATAATCCCAGTTCGGCTTGTGCGGGGATTGGCTGACATCCCACTGGTGGCCGCTTCCGCCATCGCGAACCAGCCAGCAACCGGATTTGCGACCATTGTCAGCATCGCGATAGACCGGGCAGGAGACAAACGACACGATCTCGCCGACTTCCTGCGCCTGGGCGGACAAGGGAGCCAGCAGCATGGTGGCGGCTATCAGGGGTCTCTTCACAGCACACTCATCAGGTTGACCAGGTCCTGCTTTTCCTGCTCGGTATATCCGATGTTGTAGCGCCGTTCGTAATAGTCGACGACAGCGCGCAGGTCCGGCGCGGAACCGTTGGAGAAATAGGGCGCGCGCGAAGCCAGCCCGCGCATGGATTGCAGGGTGATCTTGCCGACATCGGCACATCGTCCTGTGCTGAGGGCAAAACCCGGATCGTAGGTCAGGATCTCGCGCCCGTAATAGGGGTGCGGATCGTTCAGGCAGGTGATGCGGAACAGCGGCAGATCATCGAAATGATCAGCGAACGGCAGCGAGGTAGTGCCCAGGTCCACTTGCCCCGGCGCAACGTCATTGCCCATGCGCGTCATGTTGTGACACATCTTGCACGCTACCCGGAACGGATTGCCAAAGCCCATCTGGGTGGTGACGCCTGCGGAATCCGAAACGAGGAATGTCCGCTCGCGGAACACACGCGCGCCGCGCGCTACGGATTCCCGGAACTCCACCTGTTCGGACGTCAGGCGGGCGCGATCTTCCGCGCTGATATCTTCCCAGGCGGCAAATTCGCCCCATACGGGAAACCCGATCGAACCCAGTTCACCCGGCTCCGCATCCCGCAGCACAGCTGGCCCGCCTTGCGCGCCGCCATCATCTACAGCGCCACCGCGTCCTGCCTGCTGCGCGGCGAACAGGCTTAATTCAAACGCCTTGATGGTGTCACGCTCATCGGCAGTCAGGTCGCGCAGCATCTCCAGATGAGTGAGGCCGGCATCGTCCATCTGCTCTTCCAGGGTGAACGCGCGGTTGTCTGCCATCAGATTGCCGCTGAGATAGTCTCCGGTTTTCGGATCGCGCGGCAGTGCCAGGCCCTGCTTCGGGTCAAAATTGAAACCCACGGCCAAGAGGTACTTCATGTTGCCGATCGGCCGCGGACGGCGGTAGACCGAAATGCGCCCGTTTTCCGGGCCATACTCGACGCCCGAATTGCAGCCGTTGGGATCACGCACCACTTCGATTGTGAAATCGGGCACCACCTC
Organism: uncultured Sphingomonadaceae bacterium; assembly: GCA_964467715.1. GTDB lineage: Bacteria > Pseudomonadota > Alphaproteobacteria > Sphingomonadales > Sphingomonadaceae > Alteraurantiacibacter. The sequence continues at coordinate 4,257 of CAYXTJ010000036.1, read as the reverse complement.
CTCGCCCAGCCTCGGGGCAGGCGGCCACTGCCGCTGGATGCGGAACAGGCCGCGATCAAGCAGCAGGGAATGCGATGCACGCTCACCTTGCGGCAGGTTCGGGCAATTCGAGCCGTCATAGGCGGCAAACAGGGGATCGACACCATTGGTTACGTCCCACCGGTCACGCGCCGTTTCGGCGGACAGGCTCATCCCGTCGGAAGGCTGGTGACACGTAACGCAGGCACGGCCGTTGGAACTGATCGGCTCGAAGAAAGGGTGGCCACGCGTATCGAGCGGACCGCCAACCAGCAGTGTCCGCAAGGTGCCGTGCTCGTTCTCGTAGTCCAGCACCTCAGGAAAAACGCGCCCCTCACCTGGTGACCACCAGCGTTCGTCCGCAGCGCTCTCTCCGGCAGAAGCATAGGCGCTGGCAGCTGCGAAAGCTCCGGCAGCAACAATGACCGGCAATGCCCGGCCGAAACGCATCTGTCTGGGCTGTTTGACCCTTTTCAACATTCTCTCCAAACCGTCTCTTGCACCTGAATGCAAACGCTATCATTATCGATCAAACTTCGCAAAGGCAACTCGAGAGATGCTATCGGCGAGATCACTGCGGGAGTTCCTGGACCAGCCTTGCTGCAACGGATCGACTGTGTGATGGAATGTCTGGGGGCACCTTGAAGGCAATGACAAATCCCGCGAAGAAGTGGCTGGCAGGCTCCCCGCTCCGCCATCGCTTGTTCTTCGGCGTATGGATCGGCTCTCTCAGCCTGGGGTTTGGCAACCAGATGCAACTGGTTGGCGGCTCCTGGGCGATGACCGAGATGACCCATTCGCCGGAAATGGTGTCGCTCGTCGCTGCTGCCCTCAACCTCCCGCTGTTGCTGTTCTCCATGGCGTTCGGCGCCTTGAGCGACCTGCATGACAAGCGCAAAGTCATCGCTGCTGCCTATACCATCATGTTCTCCGCTGCCCTGGGCATGGCGCTGCTGGGCTATTTCTCAGGGCTCAGCCCCGCCCTGCTGCTGCTGCTGTCTTTCGTTTTCGGCACCGGCTATGCGCTTAACCTGCCCGCCTGGCAGGCTTCGGTGCGCGAGCTTGTGCCCGCCAAAGAGATTTCCGCTGCCGTTTCGATGAATGCCGTGGGCAATAACGTGACGCGGACGGCTGGCCCCGGTCTTGGCGGGATTGTGGTGGCGATTGGCGGGGTGCACGCGTCCTTCGGCCTAAATGCTCTCGCCTGCATCCCCATGCTGCTCTCGCTACGTCGCTGGCGCCACGAGCCTGCGGCAACCAGGCCTGCTGGAGAGACGCTAGCATCTGCCATCGGCGGCGGGGTGCGCTTCACCTTCTATTCGGGGGCCATGGGGCGTGTGGTCCTGCGCGCGCTGCTGTGCAGCATGGGCTACATCGCGATGATCTCGCTGCTGCCGCTGGGTGTGAAACTCTGGCTGGATGGCGGATCGGAAATCTACGGCTTGCTGCTCAGCTGCACCGGCGTTGGTTCCTTTGTCGGCGTCATGTCGGCAGGAACCCTATCGCGCCGGATCGGACCGGAAGGTACTTTGCAGCTTACCCAGTTCGCCATGGCCATCGGCCTGATCGGCACGCCGCTCAGTTCCAGCATCTGGCTGACAGGCGTATTGCTGCTGGTCTTCGGAGCCGGCTCGGCGCTGATGATGCTGACTTTCAATGTGAACATGCAACTCTCGTCACCGGGCTGGGTGGTCGGTCGCGCCCTGTCGGTTTTCCAGATGGGAGCCTTCGGAGGGCTGGCGCTCGGAGCACCCTTGTGGGGCGTGCTGGCGGCACAGGCCGGCCTGGCCGAGGCCTTTTTCGTCGCCGGCGGCGGGCTCGTTGTGTGGACCTTGATCTTCGGTTTGATCGCCCCCTTGAAGCGCCCCGACCCGGAAGGGCTGGAGTTGGTGGAATTTCCGCTTCAATCGCCGTCATTCGAGCCAGACGTGCATCACCTGCCCGTCCGGATAAGCTGCGAATATGAAATCGCGCCGGAAGACGAGCCACGCTTCACCGAGCTTATGCGAGAATGGCGCAGGCTGCGCCTCAGCCACGGCGTGCGCAACTGGAGGCTTAGCAAGGATCCGCAGCGCCCCGGCATATGGATAGAGAAATTCGACCGGCCATCGGCCGGCGACCTGCTGCGCCAGCTACCGCGCATGACGCGGCGCGAAAAGGAAATCATCGATAGCTTCAAGGCAATGCATCAGGGCGCAACCGATCCCCTGCCGAAGTATCGGTTGCGCGAAGACGATGAAAACGAAAGCGGTTCCGACTAACAACCAACGGCCCGATTGCGTGGCAGCGCTGGCCACGAGATCGCGCCCGCGGGTGCTGTCAGTCTAATCGCAACTCGTCTCCGTTAGACGCAGCCGTGTCTTGATGACGCGGCGATCAGGCCATGAGCGACTGCCACTCAGCCAGTGCGGCCGATCGGCAGGTCTTGTAAGTTTGGCGATCGACGAGGTGGCGCTGCAAGTTGAAGTGGTTGTGGACGTTGGCGTGAACTGAGGCGAACTTTTGTAACGATTTCATCTGCCGAAATCGTAGCATTGCTCGCTCTCGTCGTCGGAATGGAAGGTGGCTATTCTCGGCGCGGTTGTTCAGCCAACGCCCCATCTCCCGGCGATCGATATTGCCCAGGTTGCGCATTGCTGCAGGGTAGGATTTCAATCCGTCGGTGACGATCGTCTCGGCCTTACCGTGCCGCTTCAGCGCCTTCTTCAGGAATGCCAAGGCCGCTGCTTTATCCCGTTTCCTGGTAACATAGCTCTCGAGAATTTCGCCTTCGTGATCGACAGCGCGCCAAAGGTAGTGGTGCTCCCCATTGATCTTCACGAACACCTCGTCGAGGTGCCACTTCCCCTGCCGAAAACCCCTCATTCGGCTGACCCGCTGCCTACGAATGTCGGCCGCGAACAAAGGGCCAAAACGGTTCCACCATAGCCTTACCGTCTCATGACAGATATCGATCCCTCGCTCGAACAGCAGGTCTTCGACATTGCGCAAGCTCAGCGGGAAGCGGACATACATCAGCACAACTAGGCGGATGATCTCGGGTGAGGAGTTGAAATATCGGAACGGGCTGGCGGATTTTCGGGGTCTGGACATCGCCCAGCCCTACATTCACCTGCTCACTTTTCAATCATGTGCATTTGGTTTGACAGTGCCGCCTCCTTGGGCCGCAGTCCCCCTGCGCCACCTGACGGCGTAAGCGAGGGAGCGCAGCCACTCTGCGCGCCAGCTCAAGGTAAATGTCACGGCAAGAGCGCTTGCCGAGAGCACGGTGACCCAGAAGATCAGACCGAGAACAATACCGTCTCGATAGATCGACAGGGTCAAGCCGCCTGCAATCAGCAAGGCAGCCAGAATCAGGGCCAACCAATGTGGCCTTGTAACGGGTTTGCGGCCTGTTGCCGCAGTCCAGTGGCAGTCCTGACAGAGAGCCAGCACGCAAAAACCTGCATAGGGAAGCGCCAGAATCCCGCCGAGGACCAGTAAGTCACGCAACTTGGCGAACCTTTGCGATCTGACGATGCGACAACGCCCTGGCCGAGACAGCAGCGATACCGGCGCCAACCAACAACATCATATCCACGCCGGCTACTGCCCAGTCCCCCCGGGCAATGGTGCGCAGCAAGTGATCTCCGGTCGTGGCGGCGTTGAGGACAACTGCTGCGACTGCAAGCACGGCGATGGTCCGGGCCTGCTCGTACCAGGCACTTCCAGGACGGAGCCAAGCATGCGCAAAGGCAGCAAGCCAACCGAAGTAAAAGCAACCTATCTCCGCTGCCGCACGCACTGGCATGGTGGAAGGCAACAAGCGGTTCGCGACGAGGTAACCGAGTGTGGCGATAATAACCCCAGTCGTACTCCCAACAGTCAATCCCTCGACGAAGCGGACCCCCTGCAGGCCTAGCGCAGCGTGGCGTTTGCGACGACTTTCCAGCCAGAACAAAAAGCCGGTCGCGATAAGCACACAACCGCTGAGGCCGAGCAGAAAGTAAAGCCAACGCACCGGCCAATGTCGGAAGTGAATAAGGTGCAGCCCCGCGATGAAACGCTCCGTTGCAAGAGCAGGCTTGGCAACCTGGTTATGCAAGAGCTTACCGCTGGGAACGTCAAAGAAAAGCGAGTCACGAACGTCGGACACGGCACCATCATCGCGCGGCATCATCAAGGCGTAAGCGTTTTTGTCTCCCGGATGATACACGCGCACCGTGCCCACGGGTCTGCCCCATATACGCGCCGCCTCGG
>CAYXTJ010000035.1:0-19538 GCA_964467715.1 uncultured Sphingomonadaceae bacterium | reverse complement strand
CAGCGCATGGGCCGCAAGGCGACAATCCGCTTCTTCGGCCAGATCCACCCTTGCGTGGTGGACCAACTCTCCCGCCGGGCGGCCTGACTGAAAATTCCTTCCTGACAAAGAAGAAAGGGCGGCCACTGGGGCCACCCTTTCGGTCATTCTGCAATGTGCTTCAGGCAAGAATTACGCGCTGCCGCAGGGCGGGTTTGATACCGCTGAAAGTCAGCCGGTGATGCGGAACACGTGGCGCGCGTTGTCTTCCATCAGCATCTTCTTGTGTTCGGCGCTCATGTCCATCCGGTCATAGGCGGCGACCTCGTCAGACGATTGCTGATAGGGATAATCCATAGCGTAGATTACCCGTTCGGGGCCGAGCACATCCTGGCAGAACTTGATCGCCGGTTCCCAGCCCACACCGCTGGTGGTGATCCAGATGTTGTGCTTGAAGTAGTAACTCGCCGGATGCTGCAGCTTGGGCGTCTGCTCCACAGGGAACATCTGCGGGCGCGGGCGGCCGTCGGCATTACCCTGCATCCAGTCGAACCGGTAGAGATGCAGCGGCATGCATTCGCCCATGTGGCCGATCACCAGCCGCAGTTTGGGGAAACGGTCGAAGGCGCCCGACATGATCAGGCCCATCATGTGGATCCACACATCATGCGGGAAGCCGCCCAGCGCGCCGAAGAAGCCGCGCTTCTCGTAATGCGGCGCGTTGAAGGGCGCTGTGGGGTGGATGTAAAGCGCAAGGTCATTGGCCTCCAGCGCTTCGAGGATCGGCCAGAATTCCAGCTCGTCCAGATAGCGCCCCTGGAAGTGCGAATTCAGCACCGCGCCGTTGAGGCCCAGCTTTGCCGCCCGCTCCAGCTCCTTCACTGATCCCGCCACGTCGCGCGGGTCAAAGGCGGCGCAGGCAGAAAAGCGATCCGGATATTTGGCGCAGGCTTCTGCCGCTATGTTATTCGCCATGATCGACAGCGGCGTGCCCTCGCCAGGGCGAACCACCTGTACGCCGGGCGCGGTGAGCAGCAGCAGCTGCCGGTCGATCCCCAGCTGGTCCATATGGCTGATGCGCAATTCGCCAAGGTCCTGCAGCATGTCCTGCAAGCTGGGCATATTGGCGAACATGCCTGCCATCTTCAGGGAATCGTCATGCGGCATATCGCCGCTTTCGAGATAGTCGACCTGCGCCTTCACCAGCTCGGGGAAGGTCCAGGCTTCTTCCGTGGCGATGCGCTTGTAGGGAGCGTCACGGTCGATGTGTCCGGCACGCGGGGCAAGGCCAACGCGGGTCCGGTGGCTGAAATCTTCCTTGAAGTGGCCCTTCAGGCCCTTCTCGCTGCCGTCTTCCAGTTTTGGCATTTCGAATGTCCTTCCCCCATGTCGGCGTGTCAGAACATGCCGTGATCGTTCTTCGTGGTTCCCGGTTCGGGTATTTCCTGCATCACGTCCCAGTGTTCCACCAGATAGCCATCGGCAAAGCGCAGCAGGTCCACGATGGCGTGACCGCGTTCGTCCTTCGTGCGCTTGAAGTGGAAGTGCACTGCCACCATCGAGCAATCCGGCTGGCCCCAGATGATGCGCTTCACATCGTGGGTCAGGTCCGGGAATTTCGCCATCGACGTACGCATCATCGCCAGCGTGTTGTCACGGCCCGTGGGTGCGTTGGGATTGTGCTGGATGTAATCCGGGTGGACCCAGCAGATGAAGGCATCTTCCGGATTATCCTCCTCGTAAAAGAGGTGGATGAACCGCTCCGCCACTTCCCGGTTGGATAGCGCGGTGCGGTTCGAAGTGTCGACCGGATCGAAGCCGAGCTGCGACCGATCGGCCACGCTTACTTTTCCTGCCCGGCAAGCACGGCCCCGAACTTGGGGTGCGCGAAGTGCATCGGCACGTCCTGGCGATAGGGCCAGGTTTCGCGATGCTCGCTCTCAGGCAGCAGGAAGTCGGGGCCCAGCGGATCTTCGGGGAAGGTCTTGGCAGCAGGCTGGAGGTGCGCGGTAGTGTGCGCCCAGCCGCTTTCATAATCGCCCTGCCACTGCATCATGTAATCGAGGCGCTTGATCTTCCACACGCCGTTTTCCAGAACGTAGTCGTTCTCGTAGATGCCGGCTTCGAGGAACTGCTGCGGCATGATCTCTTCGCGCGTTTCCTGGAAGTCATCGTGCCAGCCGCCAAGCAGGATGCCATGGAAGCGACCCTTGGCGGTCTTGCGGTCAGGCGCGACGGTGATGATGTCCTGCATCTGGAAGTGGTCGAGCAGCAGGCCGTTCACAGGCCCCGGGCGGCCACCTGTGAAACGCCCGGCGATCCAGTCTCCATACAGGCGCTTTACACCGGCATGGCCGACATATTCGCCTGACAGGAAAACCACCGATCCGTCTTCGGCAAACAGGTCAGCAACCTCATCGGGACGGTTGAAATCGATGTAATAGCCATAGGCCCAGTGCAGACGGCGGATGGCCTGGATATCCTCAAGGATACCGAGCTTGTGCTCAAGCTCCGCAAGCCGTGCTTCCACATCACTCATATCGACTCTCTCCCTCAATTCGTTATGTGGTTTAGTAACGACTGATAGAGTCATTTCCAGTCTTTTGGGTGAGAGGAAGAGCGAAAAAATGGATTTCAGCCCCAGCGATTTTCGGGACCAGTGGGAAGGCCGCGTGGCATTTGTTACCGGCGCCGTAACCGGCATCGGCCTTGGCGTGGCGCAGGCATTTGCCGATGCGGGGATGCGGCTGGCGCTGTCCTATCGCAACGAGGATGACAAGGCTTCAACGGCCAGGTGGTTTGCCGAAAAGGGTTATGAAGAACCGCTGTTCATCAAGCTGGATGTGACCGATCGCGAAGGATTTGCCGCGGCCGCAAACAAGGTGGTGGAACACTTCGGCGAAGTGCATGTGCTGGTGAACAATGCCGGCGTGTCGGTGTTCGGCCCGACCGATGAAGCGAGCTATGACGATTTCGACTGGATCATGAACGTGAACTTCGGCGGGGTGGTGAACGGCATCGTCTCCTTCCTGCCCAAGCTGAAGGCCAGCGAAGGCCGCCGCCACGTTGTAAATGTCGCCTCCATGGCGGCATTCCTGCCCGGCCCGCAGGCAGGCATCTACACCGCCAGCAAGTTCGCGGTGCGCGGGCTGACCGAAAGCCTGCGCTATAACCTTGCGCCGCACGGCATCGGTTGTTCGCTCTGTTGCCCCGCGCTCACGCGCACCAACGCCTGGACCAGCGCGATGAAGCGCCCCGAAGGCTATGGGGAGAGCGGTTTTCCGGAAACCAGTGACGAGCAGCTCAGGCAGTTCGGTACTGCGTTCGAGGAAGGCATGGACCCCTATGAAGTGGGCGCGAAGATCCTGCGCGGGATGACGCGGCAGGATGGCCTGATCCTGACGCACCCCGAACACGGCCCCGATTTCGAGGAAATCCACGAGAAGGTGATGGCCGCGCTGCCCAAGGAAGAAGCACCCGCAGGCCGCCTCAAGATCGAGCAGCTGCGCCGCGACGCGATGAAGGCTGCGGAAGAAGGCCTGATCATCGATCTTGATGACCTGACCTGATCCTTTACCTGCCGCCAGCCTCTGTTATCCTCCCGCCCGAAATTCAGGATCAATAGGGAGAATAACGATGTGTGATCAGGACCTCGTAAGTACCATGCCGCGCGTGAACCGCCGGCAGTTTGCCCGCATGGGCGCTGTTGCGGGTGCAGGCGCGCTGGCAGTCTGCACCAGCGGAGAAACCGTTGCGGAAGAAGCCGAACCTGCCGAAGGCTCTCTGGTCGAGAACACCGTGACCTTCGATGCGCCCGGCGGCACTTTCGATGGCGTGTTCATCCATCCGGCCGGTGTGGCATCGCCTGCCGTGATCCTGTGGCCCGACATCGCCGGCCTGCGTCCTGCCAAGATCGAGATGGGGCGCAGACTGGCAGAGGAAGGCTATGCCGTCCTCGTCGCCAATCCCTATTATCGCTCCGTCGCGGGCCAGCAGTTCGAGGATTTTGACGCTTGGCGCGAAGGCGGCGGTTTTGAGGCAGTCAGCCCGTGGATGGCTGCCAATACGCCAGAAGCGATCGCCGAAACTGCACAGGCCGTGGTCGCATGGCTCGACAGCCAGGATGCGGTCGATACGTCGCGCGGCATCGGCAATCAGGGCTACTGCATGACCGGCAGCTGGACCATTTTCACCGCAGCTGCCGTGCCGGACCGCGTAAAGGCTGCCGCCAGCTTCCATGGTGGCGGGCTTGTGGGGGACGATGAGACAGCCCCGGTCAACCAGCTCGACGACATGGCGGAAGATGCTGGCGCGCTGATCGCCATCGCCCAGAACGATGATGCCAACGCGCCGACCGACAAGGATGCGCTGGCTGCTGCGGGCGAAGCGGCCCCAGCCGACGTGACGGTGGAAGTCTATGCCGGTGACCACGGCTGGACCGTGCTCGACAGCCCGGTTTACGATCAGGCCGAAGCAGACCGTGCATGGTCAAACCTGCTGGCGCTCTACAGCTCCAAACTCTGAGGCACCTTGCCAGGATAACTGCGGCCCGGCTGTGCCTTTCCAGGGTGCAGCCGGGCCGCGTCGCGTAAATTTGCCCCAAATCAAGGCGAGGAGAATCGCCTGCACCTATCCCTTGGTCACATTCAGGGCACGCGCGGCCGATAATCGTGATTGAGGGAGATACCATGAAGAAACTTACCCTTGGCGTTCTGGTGCCGGCGGTCCTGCTTGCGGCATGCGGCGGCGGCGATCCTGCCGAGACTCTGGCGGCGATCCGTCACAACGAAACCGCGCAGTTGCAGTCCATAGAATCGGGTGACCTTGTCGGCATCGCTCGCCTCTATACCGATGGCGCCACGCTGGTCCGGCCCGATGGCACGGTGCTGGAAGGCGGCGCCGCAATTGCCGATGCCTATGGTGACTTGCTTGAAGACCCCAATTTCGCCCTCGCCAGCGAACCGGTGGACGGCTGGGCTTCGACAGGGGACGACCTGGCCGTTGTCACCTCCAACGTTGATTTCACCACCAGTGACCCTGAAACCGGTGAAGCCGTAACGATGCCGCTGATCAGCCAAACGGTGTGGGAACGTTCGCCGGGCTCAAGCTGGAAGATCGTTTCCGCTTACAATGTCGCACGGGCAACTGATGCTGTTCCGGATGCAGAAGAGGCAGAAACAGAAGCTGCGGAATAACGGGGCAGTTTGCCGCAGCTTCCTGATCCCGCCGGTGCCGACGGGCGGCTGGTCCTCCCGACTTTGGCAGAAGTTCCGCTGGTGCCGGCGCGATATTTACCTGCGCACCCGCAACGGATAGTTGCCGGGTCTTATTAAAAATGCGTCTCGCAAATATAAAATGGCAGTTTCACTGCTGAGGACGAAGCCAACGGCAGCTTTACCGTCCGGATGCTGTGAGCAAGGCGCAGGGGCGCTTTGCCAAGGGCGCCCCTGAACCTGCCTGCGTTATGCCCGCAGGCTAGCGCAGGTTCTTCATCTTGATCGTCGCTTCGGGATCGGTGCACAGGCGGCAGTTCTCGCCCGCAAAGGTGCGCCCGGCAGCAGCATCGCCGCGCAACTGCCATTCCAGCCAGTCGACCACGATACTCGCGTTCCGGCCACCCATCGGCTCGTGATAGGTGCCACCGTGGCCTGTTGGCGTGTTGATCCAGTAGGCAGGCACATGCTCGATGCGGTTGTAGTCATCGAGGCCGTTCTCATAGGCGATGTCCGTCGGTCCGCCGTCGAGGTAGATTACCGGCGTGTGCAGCGCCAGCAAGCCTTCCTTGCCCAGTTCCATCCCGCCAAGGCGCGGGGCATCGGGAGGCAGCAAGCCCGAATTCTGCACCACCACCGTATCAAGGCGCGGATCGCCCGCCACGGTCAGCGCCTGCACGCCGCCACAGGAAAAGCCGCCGGCCGCCAGCGCGTTCTCGTCAACCAGGCCGAAATAGGGGCTGTCCGGATCGCCGTTTTGGGCCAGCGCCCAATCGAGCGCTTCGATGAGCTGGGCTGCATTGGTGGGCGAGGGCGGGAATTGTCCGTTGGCATCCATTGCCCGCTGGGGCGCGGGATCCTCCAACCGGTTGGGTCCGCTGCGCCACTTGCCCGGTGCGATCACGAGATAGCCGTAAGAGGCGATCTGCGAGAGTTGGAACCGACTGCTGGTGCCGTCCGCCGCGCATCCGCCATTGCCCCACACGAACACGCCAAGGCCATCGGGGCCGACGGCAGACAGGTCCGCCGGGCGGTAGACCACGTGATCGGGCAGAGCCTCGACAACTTCGATCAGCGAAGGATGCGGGCCGTCACCTGCCGTATCGGGCAATTGGTTGATCCGCTCTATCATGGCAGCAAAGTCTTCCGCCTCGGCATTGTCCTGCGCCTGCGCGGGGAATGCCGCAACCGCCAGTGTCGCAAGCGATGCTGCTGCCAGAAATGTCTTTGTCATCTTCTCCACTCCCATTGGTCCATCACGCAAACCAGTAAGCCGTGCCGCGCATTTCAAGGCTGATCCGCGCTGGCGATTCCGGCCCGGCCAGCGGGTTGTCGAACGCGCCGTGCGGCATCAGTTGCGCGCGGTCGGGGTCGCTTTCCGATGTCTTGAACACCAGCGCCTCGCCAACGTGCATGTTGGAATAATAATACCAGCGGTGGTCCGGATTGTATTCCAGCAGATAGTTGCCGAAACCCCATTCCGGGCTGCCATCCAGCGGGTCGAAGATGGCGTCACACGGCAGCAGGTCGCCCGGCGCAATGCTGGTGTAATCACACACGCCCAGCGGTACGTCCTGCGGCGGTGCCGAGAGCACGCGCCAGACATTGTACTGCGCGCTGCGGATGATCTCGCGGCCCTCTGGCGCGGTTTGTGCGCGGGCACCGGCAGCCGCTTCCTTGGACATGTCGACATGGACAAATCGGGCAGGGTGCGAATTGTCATGCGCCGCGTTCGAGCCGGACTTTTCCGAAAAGCGCAGGATGCCGAAAGGGGTAGTCTGCACATGGTCGCACCCGCTGACCTGTTTGATCAGTTCCACGATCTCGGGCGCATGGACACGCTTGACCGCGTCAAGGTCTGTCAGGTCGTCGAGCGCGCTGCGGTGCTGCACCAGCGTGAAGCCCTCGCGGTCCAGATCGGTGTCGAGACCGCGTGCGTCGCGAATTTCGACCTCGACCGGTTTCAGCGGCACGAAATCCTTCTCATGCGCATTGGCATAGAAGTACGGCTTCTTTTCCGTGCGCTCGCAATAGCCGATCTCGGCCCTGATATCCGTGTCTGCCATGGCCCTCTCCAAGCCGGTATTTGTGCAGCCTTTCGTCCGCCGCGGCTTTACCTGCAGCGAACGTGGCGGTGGTTAATCAGGCCTCCTCGAACTCCTCGGTGTCGATCGTGGGCTTGATAGCATCATGATAGCGGTGGCCATGCACGGTGCTGTGGTTGATGATCTGGCCCGCCCGCGCGATTGCTTCCGCCGGGATATCGAGGTTTGCGGCCTCGAAATTCTCTTCGAGGTGCGCGATCGAGGTGGTGCCGGGGATCGCGTGGCAGACATCGCCTTGTTCCAGCACCCAGCGCAGCGCCAGCTGGGCAGGCCGCACGCCGGTGTCAGCCGCCAGTTCCTCGAACTCGGCAATCACCTTCATGTTGAGCGGCCAGTTTTCGGCGCTGAAGCGGGGCATCTTGGTGCGCAGGTCCTTCTCCTCCAGCCTCGAGGGATCGCGCAACACGCCGCCGAATGCGCCGCGCCCGGTGGGGCTGAAGGCGACCAGCGGGATGCCCAGTTCCTCGCAGGCTTGCAGCACGCCCAGTTCAACATTGCGGGTCCACAGCGAATATTCGGGCTGCACCGCGCCAACGGGATGGATGGAATGCGCCTCGCGCAGGTGCGCGGCATTCCATTCGGACACGCCGTAGGCGCCGATCTTGCCAGCTTCGATCGCGCGGACCATCGCGCCCACGCTGTCGGCAATCGGCACCTTGGGATCAAAGCGGTGCATGTAGAACAGGTCGAGATGATCGGTGCCGAGCCGCTTCAGGCTCTTCTCGAGGTTCTCCATGATTGTCTCGGGCGAGCAGCTGACGCCGCGCTTCACGCCATCGACCACGATGCCGCATTTGGATGCGAGGAAAAACTCCTTGCGGCGATGCATCACGGCTTCGGCCAGCAATTCCTCGTTCGCGCCGCCGCCATAGATATTGGCAGTGTCGAGATGGTCATAACCAAGGTCCAGCGCGCGGTTGAGAAGCTTGACCTTGTCTTCCTGCGGTGGCGGAGAGCCATAGGCCCAGGACAGGTTCATGCAGCCAAGGCCCACGGGATGGAGGGAACGGCCGGCAATATCTCTCTTGGGAATGGAAATGGTTCTTCTCCTGGCTTTGTCGTATCGGTGTTTGCTCGCGGCAGAGCGATACACAAGGCGCAGGGCCGGATGCAACGAGTTTACGGCCGGAAATGGCCTGGATCAGCGGCCGGTCTTGGCCTTTGCATCCGCGATGTAGGCGGTCACGGCTTCGTGGATCGACTGGGAATTCCTGCGATAGGCTTCGGGGTTCGGCGCAATGCTCTCCCCTGCCATTTCAGCTGATGGTTGCTGATCCGCTGGCGGACGGTTTCGAGGCCTTCCTGGAGCTCGTTGAACAGCTCGCGATTGTCGAAGATGCTCGGATCGTCGCAATAGGCCTTTAGCAGATTGCCGCATTCTGTGCCGAATTCCTGGCGCAGGCTGATGACTGCCCCGGCATCGCCGCGTGCGCCTTCACCGCCGATCTGGCTGCTCAGCTGTTCCATGCGGCCCAGTGTTTCACTTACGCTCATGGGGTGCTCCCCCTTGTTGTCCCCTCAGCCACGTCTAGCAGATAAATTCCGGCCGGTTAAGCAAGGTCCAGAAAGGGCGGTGTCCAAGCGCCTACCTTGGGTGCCTTACATGGGGTAAACAAAGCGAAAGGCCCGGCTCATCCGCCTTATCCAGCAATGTGGATAAAGGCAGGCGAGCCGGGCCTTCTGGGCGCTGGATTCAGCCGTGGATCAGGACCAGCCGTCCTGCTCTTCCAGGCTGGCGGCCAGCTGGCCGATGGTGCGATAGCATTCGATCACGCCCTTCACCGAGCTGTTCGGTTCACGGCCTTCGCGGATTGCGGCGATGAATTCGCGGTCCTGCAGTTCGATACCGTTGTTGGACGGCACATCGACAACCGACAGGTCCACCGGCTCGTCAGCTCCGGTGAATAGATCGTCGTAACGTGCGAGGTAGGTCGCGGTGTCGCCGATATAGCGGAAGAAGGTGCCGAACGGGCCTTCGTTGTTGAAAGACAGCGACAGGGTCAGGATCTGGCCCTTTTCGGTCTTCATCTGGATCGACTGGTCCATCGCAATGCCCAGGTCAGGGTGCTTGGGCCCCTGCAGGATGTTTGCCGCAATGATCTTGGAACCGGTCATGTACTGGAAGATGTCGATCGTATGGGCGGAATGGTGCCACAGCAGGTGGTCCGTCCAGCTGCGCGGTTCGCCCTTGGCGTTCTTGTTCTCGCGGCGGAAGAAGTAGGTTTCCACGTCCATCGACAGGACGTTGAACTTGCCGGCTTCGATTTGCTGCTTCACGAACTGGTGCGAAGGGTTGAAGCGGCGCGTGTGGCCAGCCATGCAGACGAGGCCGGTTTCTTCCTGCTTCTTGAGCACGGCTTCCGCATCGGCCCAGCTGTCTGCCAGCGGGATTTCCACTTCCACGTGCTTGCCTGCGTCCATCGCCTTGATGGCCTGATCGGCATGCATTTGGGTGGGGGTGCACAGGATGACCGCGTCGACATCGTCGCGTTCGAGCATGGCTTCATAGTCGGTCGTGGCGAAGGGCACGCCATACTTGTCAGCCATGGCCTGCGTCGGTTCCTGGCGACGACCGACCAGTGCGGTAACTTCCACGCCATCGATGTTCTTCAGGCCGTCGAGGTGCTTTTCACCAAATGCGCCGCCACCGGCGAGTGCGATTCTCATGTGATTTTTCTCCCTGTCGAGGGTTCGAGTGGATAGTCTTCAAACCAAAGGGCGCCCGGCGGATTTGTACCGGCGGGCGCCCCTCGGTGTGGATTATTCGGCAGCCTGCAGGCTGTGGCCGGACAGGACGCGGCGCGGCTCCAGTGCCTCGCCCGCGGTTGCTTCCGGCTGCAGCAGCAACGCACCCAGCGCGGTGTTGGACGCGGGGATGTGGTAGAAGTTGTAAAGCTCCTTCACCTTGTCGCCCAGCGCGCCGCGCATGATCAGCCACATCACCAGCTCGATGCCTTCGGATCCTGCTTCGCGCAGGTAATCGATGTGCGGCATCTTCGCGAGGTCTTCCGGATCGTTGATCAGGCGTTCGATGAAGTCGAGATCGAACTCCTTGTTGATCAGGCCTGCGCGCGGGCCCTGCAGCTGGTGGCTCATGCCGCCCGTGCCCCAGACGTGGACGTTGAGGTCTTCGGGAAAGCTTTCCACCGCAGCCTTGATGCTGTCACCCAGCGCGAAGCAGCGTGCGCCGGAGGGCGGCGGATAGGTGACGACGTTCACCGGCAGCGGGATGACCTTGCACGGCCACTCGTCCACTTCGCCGAACATCATCGAAAGCGGCACGGTGCAGCCGTGGTCCACGTCCATCTTGTTGAAGATGCACATGTCGAAATCGTCGAGGATCAGGCTCTGGGCGATGTGCCAGGCAAGATCCGGGTGGCCGATTACGTCAGGCACCGGGCGCGGGCCCCAGCCTTCGTCTGCCGGCTTGAAGCTTTCTGCGCAGCCGATGGCGAAAGTGGGGATGCAGTTCATGTCGAATGCGGAAGCGTGGTCATTGTACACCAGCACCACCACATCGGGCATGTTCTCTTCCTTGGCGATCCATTCCTTGATGGAATTGTAGCCGTTGAAAACCGGACCCCAGTATTCATTGCCGCTGGTGCCGGTCTGCATTGCGGCACCCAGCGCGGGGATGTGGCTGGACGTGATGCCCGTGGTAACGCGTGCCATGATCAAAAACCTCCCTTGATGGAGCGCACGCCTTCGGGCGAGCGGCCGCCATCGATCATCATCTGTGCATATTCTTCCTGCGTCATGCCGGTCATCGAACCGGCTGCGAACTGGAAGCTCTTGCCGTCGGTAGAGAAGAGCTTGGACAGGAAATAGACATTGCCACCTTCATCGATCATCGCGTTGTAATCGCGGTCGAGCACAGCCTGCTTGGCTGCCGGCGTCAGGTTCCATTCGTCGAGATAGGCGCTTTCGTCAGCCTTGAACCGCTCGCGGTTTTCGGCCGTCATCAGGCTCATCGCGAACTGGTTGAGGTTGTAGCCCTTGCGGGCGCGCTGTGCGGTGAAGACGCGGGTTCCGGGGATGTCATCAAACGCAGCGAGATAGCTGTGGATGTCGATCCGCTCTTTCTTCTTTTCAGTCATGTTCAGGCTTCCTTGGTTTCTTTCCATTCGTATGTCAGCGGAGCTTCCTTGAAGGCGAAGCGGTCAATGTGCCGTTCGATTACTCCGCGCATATGTTCGTTGCGCTCCTGCTCCGCCGTGGTGAGCAATATGGAGATGCCGTCCTTATGCGCTGTCAAAATGGCGGTTTCATGTTCCGAAAAAGGGAACATGCCCATGCCGTCTCCCTCGTCATAGCTGGTGGCGTATTTGTGCCCCCAGTGCTTGACCAGTTGCTGGATGTATCGCTCGGGCTTTTCGCACTTGGCAAAACCCATGGCGGAAACGGGGGTGTCTGTCTGGCTCAATATCCCTTTTCCTCCAGCACCTTGTTGAGGCGGCCATAGACCTTGCGGGCATTGCCCTCGAAGATCATGTGCTTCTCCTCGGCGCTGATATCCAGATTGTCGATATAGCGCTTTGTATCGTCGAAATAATGGCCGGTGGTGGGATCGATCCCGCGCACGGCACCGACCATCTCGCTGCCGAACAGGATGTTCTTGTTCTCGATCACGTCTGCCAGCAGGTTGATGCCCGGCTGGTGGTAGACGCAGGTGTCGAAGAACACGTTGTTCATCAGGTGGGTATCAAGCGCAGGCTGCTTCAGCATGTCCGCCAGCCCGCGATAGCGGCCCCAGTGATAGGGCACAGCGCCGCCGCCGTGCGGGATGATCATCTTCAGCTTGGGGAAGCGGCTGAACAGGTCGCCCTGCAGCAGCTGCATGAAGGCCACGGTGTCCGCCGCCAGGTAATAGCCGCCGGTGGCGTGCATCGCCGGGTTGCACGAACCCGAAACGTGGATCATCGCCGGCACGTCCAGCTCTTCCATCACTTCGTAGATGGGGAACCAGTATTCGTCCGTCAGCGGCGGGTGTTCGAAGTGGCCGCCGCCCGGATCGGGGTTGAGGTTGCACACCACGAAGTTCAGCTCTTCCACGCAACGGCGCAGTTCCTTGACGCTTTCGGACAGGTCCGACTTCGGGCTCTGCGGCAGCATGCAGCCGCCGATGAAGGTATCGGGGAACAGCTGGGTGACACGGTAGATCAGGTCATTGCAGCGGCGCGCCCACTCCGAAGCGACCGCCTGGTCACCCACATGCGGGGCCATGGCAGAGGCGCGGGGTGAGAAGATGGTGAAGTCCGCGCCGCGTTCCTTGATCAGCTTCAGCTGGTTGGCTTCGATCGTCTCGATGATTTCCTCGTCGGAAATCTCGGGATAGGGCGGGCATTCGGTGCCGTTCTTGTAAGCGGCCTTCTGCTCTTCGCGCCAAGCATCGTGCCCCTTGGGGAGCACGGTGTAATGGCCATGACAATCGATGATCAGCGACATTGGGTCAGATTTCTCCCTTGTAATGCGGCGTTTCTGTGATCGCCGCGATCTTGCCTTCGAGGCCATCGGGCAGCGGATCAACACCCAGCTCGCCGAGTCCCTGCTGCCAGTTGACGGTATTTTCGGTCATCATGGGCGAAATGCCAAGATGACGGATCATTTCGCATGCTTCGAACATTTCCGCCGAGCGGCGGCGGCCATGCAGCAGCATGCGATCGAGGTTGTAGTCAGCCCGCTCGTGCCAGCTGATATGCTTCTCGGATGCATCGAGCGAGGATAGCACCTCGTCGAGCACGCCGGCTTGCGAAGCGGACAATACCATTTCGGCGGTCAGCGCTTCCAGCCCCTTCACCATGATCGAACGGCACAGCTTGATCGCGCTGGCCTGCCCGATTTCGGTGCCGACCACGCGGGTCTTGGCAAAGCCCAGCGCGCGAAGCAGCATCATCGCTTCATGCGCGTGTTCGCCAGCAAACAGCAGTGGCACGTTGAGGCGGGCGGGATCGACAGGAGCCATCACTGCGATATCGACATAGCGACCGCCTGCAGCCTCCACGGCCTTCGCCGCAGCGCGCTTGGTGTCCGGTGCGACGGAATTCATGTCGCACCAGATCGCGCCCTTGGGCATGTGCGCAGCATAGGCCTCGGCAGCAGGCACGGCCTGGTCTGCCGTGACGAGCGAGAGCACCACTGCCGCACCTTCCAGCGCTTCTGACGCAAAGCCTGCAGCGATCACGCCGCAGTCCTCGATCACGGCCTTGCGGGCTGGCAGTATGTCCCAGGCGCGGGCACTGTCTTCCCAGCCGCCGGCGCGCGCAAAGGTGGACCCGGCTTCACCGAAACCTATCAGGCCCACGCGCGGGGCATCAGGGTGTGATTGCGAGTCAGTCATTTGTGCGTCGGGCATCCTTCTGTGGCCGCGATCTACATAATGTATGTATTGCTTACAAGTTTGCGCAACACGCGCGCCATGCTTCGTGGAGTCTGGCCTTGACGAAGTGCCTGCGCACGCGCAACCGGAGCGCGCGTAAATATCAAGCAGGAGACTCGTGAATGACTGGTATCGTCGTCCAGAACATCGAACGTGCGGACAAGGCTGTTGTGGAGGCGCTGGGTGCCTGCGGTGTTGCCACCGTGCACGAGGCGCAAGGCCGCAAGGGCCTGCTCGCCAGCTACATGCGCCCGATCTATTCCGGCATGCGCGTGGGTGCTTCTGCGGTGACGATCTCCGTGCCTCCGGGTGACAACTACATGGTCCACGCCGCGATCGAACAGTGCCAGGATGGCGACATCCTGGTGATCGCGCCGACGAGCCCTTGCGAAGATGGTTATTTCGGGGACCTGCTGGCGACTTCAGCGCAGGCGCGCGGCGTGAAGGGCCTGATCATCGATGCCGGTATCCGCGACGTGCGTGACCTGACCGAGATGAACTTCCCCGTCTGGGCCAAGCGCGTCTTCGCGCAAGGCACGATCAAGGCCTCGCTCGGCAGCGTGAATGTGGACGTGGTCTGCGCCGGTGCCTTCATCCGTGCAGGTGACATCATCGTGGCTGACGATGACGGCGTGTGCGTCGTCCGCCGCGAAGAAGCCGAAGAAGTGCTGAAGAAGGCCCAGGCCCGCGAAGCCAACGAGGAAGAAAAGCGCAAAAAGCTGGCTGATGGCGTGCTTGGCCTCGACATGTACGGCTTCCGCCAGAAGCTGACCGACATGGGCCTGAAGTGGGTCTGAGCGGTACTGAAGCGAACGGAAGCACCCTATGAACCAGGCACCTGTAATCTGGATGCGCGGCGGCACCTCAAAAGGCGCCTATTTCCTTGCCGAGGACCTGCCGGCTGACGAGAACGAGCGCGCCCAATTCCTGCTGGGCGTGATGGGCAGCCCCGATCCGCGCCAGATCGATGGCATGGGCGGGGCGGACCCGCTGACCAGCAAGGTCGCCGTGGTGAAGAAAAGCGAGCGGCCCGGCATCGATGTCGATTACCTGTTCCTGCAGGTCTTCGTCGATGAACCCATCGTCGCCGATGCGCAGAACTGCGGCAATATCCTTGCCGGCGTTGGCCCCTTCGCCATCGAGCGCGGGCTGGTGGAGCCTTCGGGCGACGAGACGCGCGTGGCCATCTACATGGAAAACACCGGCCAGGTCGCCATCGCCACGGTGGAAACACCCGTTGACGAGATCGGCCGCCGCGATGTGAACTATGCGGGCGAGGCGCGCATTGATGGCGTGCCCGGCACCCATGCACCGATCCCGGTGGAGTTCCGCGATACGGCTGGCTCCAGCTGCGGCGCGCTGCTGCCCACCGGCAACGCCTTTGACGAAATCAAGGGCGTGCGCTGCACGCTGATCGACAACGGCATGCCGTGTATCGTGATGAAGGCGGAAGACCTTGGCGCCACCGGCTATGAAACCCGCGAGGAAATGGAAGCCGAGGGCTTTGCCGATATCCGCGCGAAGATCGAAGCCATCCGCCTTGCAGCAGGCCCGCTGATGAACCTCGGCGATGTGTCGGCCAAGTCCGTGCCCAAGATGACGCTTGTCGCACCGCCCAAGGATGGCGGCGCGGTGTGCACCCGCAGCTTCATCCCCAAGCGCGCCCATGCCAGCATCGGCGTGCTGGCGGCGGTAACCGTGGCGACTGCGTGCCTCGTGGAAGGATCACCCGCCTGGGAAGTGGCGACCATCCCCGATGGCAAGAAGAAAACGCTCAGCGTCGAGCACCCGACAGGCGAAATGACCTGCGTGCTCACCATGGACGACAGCGGCGAAGTGGAAAGCGCGGCCCTGCTGCGCACCGCGCGCAAGCTGATGGAAGGAATTGTTTTCGCATGACTGATCGCATCACATCCTGGCACTCCAACCCCAGCAAGCCGACATACACCCCGCCGCCGGGCGCGGTGGATGCGCATTGCCACGTGTTCGGGCCGATGGACCCCTTCGGCTTCTCGCCCAAGGCCAAGTATCTGCCCGCCGATGCCGGGCCGGACATGCTGTTTGCCCTGCGCGACCACCTCGGCTTTTCCAAGAACGTGATCGTGCAGGCGAGCTGCCACGGCACGGACAATGCCGCCACGCTGGACGCCATCGCCAAGTCTGAAGGCAAGGCGCGCGGTGTCGCCGTGGTCGATCCCGACATTTCGGAAGAAGGCCTGGCTGACCTGCATGCAGGCGGCATCCGCGGCATCCGCTTCAACTTCCTGAAGCGCCTCGTCGACAATGCGCCAAAGGACAAGTTCCTCGAAGTCTCCAAGCGCCTGCCCAAGGGCTGGCACGTGGTGATCTATTTCGAAGCGGATATCCTCGAGGAAATGCGCCCCTTCATGGATGCGATCCACGTTCCGCTGGTGATTGACCACATGGGCCGCCCGGATGTGACGCAAGGCCCCGATGGCGCGGACATGAAGGCTTTCCGCAGCCTGCTGCAAAGCCGTGACGACATCTGGTTCAAGCCCACTTGCCCGGACCGCCTCGATGCCCTGAAGGTGGGCGGCGGCGGCGATCCGTGGAACGCCTTTGCCGATGCCGTTGGCCCGCTGGTGGAAGATTACCAGGACCGCGTGATCTGGGGCACCGACTGGCCGCACCCCAACATGGCGGACGAGATCCCCGACGATGGTCACATCGTGGACATGATCCCGCGCATCGCCCCCACGGCCGAGCTGCAGGAAAAGCTGCTCGTGACCAATCCCAACCGGCTTTACTGGGCGGATTGATCGGACCAACACGGACGCAAGAAGAAGGGGCGGGAAGTGCTGATCTTCCCGCCCCTTTCTTGTGGGCCGCAACTGGCGAGGCGTTTAGCCTTCCACCACCATGCGGACGAAATCGACCGTCTGGCGGGTGGCTGCGGCGAACTCGGTCGCGGTGGCCTGGAAGGCGCCGTAGCGGGCGAATTCGACCGGCTTCTGGCCTTCGAATTCGTAAGCGGCGCGGAAGCTGGGCAGCTTCATCAGCTTTTCCAGGCTCGCCGGGTTGGGTTCGCGGTTGATGGCGTTGGGGTCCAGCGTAGCCAGCTCGTCCTCCACCTTCATCAGGCCGTGGATGTAGCTGGGCGGGCAGGTGTAGACGAAGTCGCCACCGGCAAAGTCCTCGATGTGGCGTGACACGGTCTTGCCGTTCGCATCCTTTTCAACGCGCATCGAGCACTGCAGCATCTTGGACGGGTGGCCGTTGTCCTTGCCCCAGTGATAGGCGCGCTTGAGCACAGCTTCCTCGCCATCGCGGATCTCGCCCAGCGACAGGTCGATGCCGCGCAGCTTGGCTTCCTTCTGCCAGTCACCCTTTTCGCCAAGGCGGCTGGACATGTGGGTGATGACGCTGCGCCACCTGGACAGGTCCACGCCTGCTGCGCGAGCACGCTGCAGGCCAGCGGTGACCGCCGCCATGCAGCGCATGTATTGCGACACGGTGAAGCTGGTGGTGTTGTTGGTGGAAATGCCGCGCGCGGTCAGTTCCTCGATCACCTCATAGCCTTCCTTGGAGCCGGGGATCTTGACCATCACGTTATCGCCCATCGCGGCGATCGACAGGCCCTGTTCCAGCATGGCGTTGTAGTCGGTCACAAAGCGCGGATCGACCTGGCCGGACAGCATGCCGTACTTGCCGCCGGACTTGTCATAGACCGGCTTGATGGCATCGGCGCCCAGCTTCACAAGGTGCAGGTAGGTCTTCCAGTAGATGCCTTCCACGCCCAGGCCGGGATTGGCGGCGGCGATGTCCTTAATGATCTTGGTCCAGCCAGCCGGATCAAGCTCGATCGCCTGCAGCGAAAGCGGCGGGTTGGTAGTCACGCCGCGAAAGCCCATTTCGCCAGTGGCGTTCACCGTGTCCTGGTCAAACAGCCGGTCCAGCTGGCCCTGCCAGCTTTCCTTCTTGTCGTCGGGAGCAGAAGCGAGGACCTCTTCCTTCCAGCTCGGGTAGATCAGCGGTGAGCTATCCCACCAGATTTCGCATTCGGGATTGGTTTCAGCGAGCTTTTCGAGGACATTCTTGGACATCGTATACTCCTGCGGGGCACTGGCCAGAATCGTGCCAGACTTCATATGTCGCGGCCCCTCTAACGCAATTGCGCTGGCTGTTTAACCCCGTCTGTCATTTCCTGCCCAATAGCTTTGCTACCCCCGCCATCAGGGCAGATTGCGCAATCGGGCTGCATCCGTGTTATAAGCCGCCAGAGGGGTGGATAATCCGGGTTGAATGTCTGGAGGCCTGAGAGAAATGAAGCCGTTATTCCGTAGCAGCCTTGCTGGCCTGGCCGCAGCTGCAATCGCACTTGTTGCAACACCCGTCGTCGCTGATGGGATTGACGAAAATCCGCTGGCCCGCTTCGAGGCGCCGCTGTGTCCGGGCATCATCGGTATGCAGGCGGATTATGCCGCTGCCGTGATTGCCCGCATTCGCACCAATGCCGAGCAGCTTGGCGTTGAAACCGCGCCTGAAGGGGCGTGCGAGCCGAACATGATCGTCGCCTTCCTGCAGGATGGGCAGAATTACCTGCAGCGCCTCAACCAGGAGCGCGGGTGGATGTTCGAATCCCTTGATGAAACCGAAAAGCGGCGGCTGCTCGCCACCACCGGGCCCGCACGCGCATGGATCACAACCGAAACCCGCACTCGCGACGGCTTGCGCATCGGACGGCGAGAGAACCTGAACGACTTGCCGCAGGCGGCCATGTGGTCTGCCCACTCGATGATTTATGTTCCCACGCGTGAGGACATCACCGCCTCGATGGTGCTGATTGATCGCGATGCCCTCGAGGGGCGCTCTATCGACCAGCTGGCCGATTATGCCACACTGCACGGCCTTGCCGATTACGTTCCTCGGTCTGCCAGCGGTGTCGCATCGATCCAGAACCTGTTCGACAGCGGAAGCACCGCGCCTGACGGGCTGACAGCGTTCGACATGGCCTATCTCGAGCGGCTCTATTCATCGATGCCCAACGTGCCCGCACGCACCAGGCTGGAAGGGCTGGAGGGCGTGGCGAAGCGCGATTGACGGGCGTTTGGGATTGCGCGGCGTGGCTTCGCTGGCAGCGACAAACTATTACATTGAAACGGCTGCCTCCTCCTGGCGGGATTGCCTATCCTCGCGCGGTAGTTGTCGGTGAATACAGGACCCGCCGGATGAGGATTTTTGCACGCTTTGCCCCGGCTTTGCTGTGCGCGGCTGTGCCACTGGTGCCGCTCGCTGCGCAGGATTATGCCAATGACGGTGGCGAGGCAGAACGCGAGGCTCGCGAGCAGCGCGTGCAGGATGATGAGATCATCGTCACCGGACAGGCACCCGACGCGAGCCGCGCCGAAATCCACCGGCAGGCGCGGGATATCGCTGTCTCGGACAATGTCTATGACGTGCCGCTGGCGCGCTTCGAGGCCCCGCTGTGCCCCGGCATCGCGGGTCTTACCGGCGATACGGCAGGCCTGATGATCGACCGCATCCGTGCCAATGCCCGCTTCGTGGACCTGCGGGTGCAGGATGATGGCTGCACGCCCAATTTCGTGGTCGCCTTCGTGGATGACGGGCAGGCCATGCTGGCGCGCATGATCGATGAAAGCCCGGCGCGCTTCCAGTATCTCTCGTCAGTCGAAAAGCGCGAGATGCTGGAACCCGGCCCGGTGCGCGTGTGGACCGATGTGCAGCCCGCGACGCGCGACGGGATGCGGATCGGGCGCGGGCGCAATCTCGTCAATCCGCCCAGCATGCGGGCCGAGATGGCACATTCGAAGATCTACACCACCATCCGCCACGACATTGCGATGGTATGGGTAATCGTCGATCGCGATGCCGCGCGGGGCATGA
>CAYXTJ010000034.1:0-19643 GCA_964467715.1 uncultured Sphingomonadaceae bacterium | reverse complement strand
CGGTGGTGGCAGTCATGTTTTCGGTTTCGATCAGATCCGCCGCTTCCTGGCTGGTGATCGTATCGGTATCGAGATCCGCGCTCACCGTCTGGATACGCAGGCCGTCCTCGCGATTGATCGAGGTTGGCGCGTTGCTGATGGCGATATTGGCGAGGCTGGACAGCGGCACCTGCCCGCCGGGAACGCGCACCTTGTAATTGCCGATGTCGGTCACGCTGTCGCGCTGGTCTTCGGGCAGGCGCACGTAAACGCGCACGTCCTCGCGCCCGCGCTGCACGCGCACCGCTTCCGCCCCGAAGAAGGCGGCGCGCACCTGTCCGGCAAGGTCTTGCAGGGTGATGCCGAGCGTGCGGGCGGCAGGCTTCAGGGTCAGGTCCACCTGGCGAACGCCTTCATCCTGGTCGCTTTCCACGTCGAACACGCCGGCGACGCGGCGCAGCGAATCCATCAGACGCGCGGCGCTGGCATCCAGCACCTCCTCGTCCGGGTGGGAGAGGCGCAGGTTGATCGGATCGCCGGCGGAAATCAGGCTGCTGGAAATCGAAAGCGAGCGCACTTCGGGCAATTCACCCAGTTCCTCGCGCCATGCCATTTCGAAGTCGGTCGCGGAGAAGTCCCTCTCGCCAGCGCCGACGAAGGAAAACTGGACCGAGGCGATATTGGGTCGGAACGTATCGTCGCCACCCAGCGGGCTCTGCCCCGCCTCCTGCATGCCGATGGTGGTGTAGGTCGCTTCGAGATTGCTGCCCTCGCCTTCCGGCTCAAACCGCTGCACGGCGCGGTTGCCCGCCGCTTCGATCCGCTCGACCACGATGGCGGTGCGATCCACCGTGGTGCCCGAAGGCATTTCCAGCGATGCGGAGACTACGTCTGACTCGATCTCGGGGAAGAACTCGGTCTTGATGATGCCTGCGGGGATCATCCCGCCCATCACGATCAGCAAGGCCCCGCTGCCTGCCACCACGAGATAGGGCATCCGCACGGAGAACTTGAGCCCGCGATCGAGCGGGCCTTCGATAAAGCGCTGCAGATAGCCATCGAAACCGCGCTGCACCTTCTCGAACCCTTGCAGGATGCGGTTCTTGGTGTGGGTTCCGGCGGCCGGAAGGTGGCTGAGGTGGTAGGGCAGGATCAGCAGCGCCTCGACCAGGGAAAGCCCCAGCACCGCGATCACCACGATGGGAATATCGGCCAGCGCCTTGCCGATGGTGCCGCCCACGGCGAGCAAGGGCGAGAATGCCACCACGGTCGTCGCCACGGCGAAGAATACGGGCACCATCACGCGCTGCGTTCCGGCGATGGATGCGCCCACACCGCTGCGTCCGCGCTCGCGTTCGGCGTAGATGTTCTCGCCCACCACGACGGCATCATCCACCACCAGGCCAAGCGCGATGATGAAGCCGAACAGGCTCATCATGTTGATCGATGAACCGAACAGCTCGGTAACGTAGATCGCGCCCACAAAGGTCGCGCCGATGCCAGCGGCGGTCCAGAGAGCCAGCCGGACATCAAGGAACAGGGTAAGCGCGGCCAGCACCAGGACCAGGCCGATACCGGCGTTCTTCAACAGCATCGAAAGGCGATCGTTGAACATTTCGGAACTGTTGTCCCAGATCGCGTATTCGATCCCTGGTGGCAGCACGCGCGATGCTTCGTTGTCGAGGAATGTCTGCGCCGCCTCTGCCACGTCGAGCACGCGTTCGTCGCTGCTGCGATAGACATCGACAAAGGCCACCGGCTTGCCGTTGAAGCGGGTGATAAGGTCCGCATCCTCGAACCCGTCTGTCACCGTGGCGACATCGCCCAGCCGCAGGATCGTGCCGTCCGGCCTGGTGCGCAGGACGATATTCTCGAAATCGTGCTGGCTGTAGTTCTGCCCCACGGTGCGCACGCGGATCTGCTCGCGGTCGGTTTCGATGGAGCCTGCCGGGCTGTCGAGGCTGCTTTGCCCGACGATCCGCGAAATATCGGTGAGCGAGAGGCCAAGCGCTTCAAGCCTCTCCTGCGGGACGTCAATGAACACCTGGTAGTCGCGCACGGCTGAGCTATCGACATAGCTGATATCCGGCAGCGCCCCCAGCGCATCCTCCAGCGCATAGGCGCTTTCTTTCAGGGTGCGTTCGGGCACATCGCCATAAAGCGCGATGCGCATCACGCTCTGGCGCGTGGTGGTCTCGCGAACGTCCGGCTCCTCCGCATCGGCGGGGAAAGTCTGGATCTGGTCGACTTCGGACTTCACGTCATCCAGCGCGCCATCGACATCAACGCCGTTCTCCAGCTCAACCAGAACGCTGCCCCTGCCCTCGGACGCAGTACCGGTTACCTTCTTCACGCCTTCGATGGACTGGACCGCCTCTTCCACCTTCTGGACGATGGATTCCTCCACCTCCTCGGGCGTGGCGCCGGGATAGACGACGCTGACGTTGACTGAATCGAGGCTGGTTTCGGGGAACACCTCCTGCACGATGGTGGCATAGGAAGCGAAGCCGGCGACGATCAGCAGCAGGAACAGCAGGTTCGAGGCAACGCCATTGCGCGCCATGAAGGCAATCGCGCCCTTGCGGTCACGCGCGCGGTCAGCGCGGTTGCCGAACCGGTCAAGCGCGCCTTCGCCGTTGTCGTCAGGGAGCGTATCCTCACTCACCGTCTGCGTCTCCGGAAGTGGCCGCACTGCCTTCGGCCCGCAGTGGCATGCCGTCCACCGGGGTGCGCAGACCGCTGACGATCACTGACCCGCCCTGGCCCAGCCCGTCACCTGAAACGAAAGCGAGATCGTCCGTTCGCTGGATGACCCGGACCGGCACGATGCGAAGCTTGCCTTGCGAAAGCAGCCACACGGTATTGCCTTCGCGCAGCGCCTGCAGCGGTATGGTGGCAAAGGGCTGCGAGGCGCCACCGGTAATGCTGGCCGATACGAAACTGCCAAGCAAGAGCGGCGGGGCCGCGCCTGCAGCTTGTGCATCATCGCCCACGGCAACGCCGCCGCGCTGCGGGTTGGGAATGCGCAGGAACACGTCGATCGTGCGCGTTTCGGGATCGAGGATCGGGTCAGCCCGGTCCACCACCCCACTCCAGCGCCACATGCGCCCGCCATATTCCATCTCGACAGACGCCGGAATGTTGGCACCGCCAGCGTTGAACAGGCCGGGGATCAGCGCCGCATTCTGTTCGGACAGGGAAACGCGGACTTCATAAGAACCAGTCGCCACCACCGAACCGAGGACCTGCCCCGGTTGCACCATGGTGCCCACTGCGACATCTTCGCTGCGGACGAGGCCGGAAAACGGCGCACGCACGCCGGTGCGCGACAAGGCCAGCTCGGCATCGGCAAGGTTCGCCCGTGCCCGCTCGCGCGCGGCTTCGGCAGAGCGCAATTGCGGTTCGCGCGTTGCGAGGATGTTAGGATCGGGGGCATCGCCTGCCAGCGTGCCGGTGCGCTCCACGGCAAGCCCTTCCGGTGGCAGGATACGGGCGTTGGCCGACATGGCACCGCGATTGGCTTCGCGCGTGGCAAAGCGCTGCAATTCACGCTCGGCAATCGTCACTTCTTCCTGCGCCTGCAGCACGGCGACATTCTGCGCCGCCACGTCTGCCTGCGCGCTGCGCACGCGGTTCTGGTAATCGCTGGGATCGATGCGGAACAGCACCGCGCCGGCACCGACTGTTCCGCCTTCGCGGAAATTCGGGTTCACCCACACCAGACGGCCGGCAATTTCCGAACCGAGCGAGACTTCCTCGCGCGGCTGTACTGTGCCTGTGCCAAGGATTTCCAGCGCGCCGGTGTTGACCGTGTAGGGCTGCACTTCCACCAGCGGAATGCTGGCGACAGGCTCCTGCTCCACCGGCTCGGGCCGCAAGGCGATCATCACGAAGGTGACGGCAGCAGCGGCCAGCAGCACGCCGATGGCATAAATGGCCTGACGGCTCATGGAAGTTCCCTCTCGGTTTCAGGATTGCGGGGCATTTCCCAGTCGCCGCCCAATGCGCGGTGCAGCCCCAGCCGCGCCAGCGCGACATCGCGCCCGGCGGATGACAAAGTGGCTTCGACCTGGTGCAGCGCCCGCAGCGCATCAAGGTAAGCGGTGTAATCGGCAACGCCCGCGCGGTATCGTTCCGCCTGCAAATCAACCGAGGCTTGCGCCTCCGCCAACTGCGCGGTGATCAGGCGATAGCGCAGGCGCTGCTGTTCGTAGTCGGTGACGGCAAGATCCACCTCGCGCCAGGCGTTGAGCACGCTCTTGCCATAGGCCGCGGCAGCCTCGTCATAGGTAGCGCGCGCGGCCGCTATATTGGCGGAAATGCGACCTGCATCAAAGATCGGCGCGGTGGCGTTGGCAGCAAGGTTGAGCAGCCAGTTGGTGCCGAAATCAGCCACATTGGACGGCGATCCGCCCTGCGTGCCGGTGGCCGCCGTAAGGCGCAGCGCGGGGAAGCGTTCTGCACGTCGCGCACCGATGCGCAGGCGTGCAGCCTCCAGCCGTTCCCACGCCGCCGCCACATCAGGGCGCTGGGTGAGCAGTTCGGCAGGCATTCCCATCGGCACAGCCTCGAAAACAAGGCGCGGGAACAGGCCCTGGTCCAGCCGCTCGTCCATCTCATGCGGATAATCTGCCAGCAGCAGCGCAAGGCGGCCTTCGGCAGCCGCGAGCGAGCTCTGGCGTTGCGGCAGACCCGCTTCCAGCCCGCGCAGTTCCTGGCGGATCTGGTAGAGTTCGAAACTCTCGGCTAGGCCCCGGCGATAGCGTTCGTCTGTCCGGCCGGCACGGTCCGCCAGCACGTCCAGCGCGGCTTGCGTATTGGCGATCTGGTAGCGCGCATCGACCACGTCGAAATAGGCGGAGATCGTCTCTGCCGCAGTGGCGAGACGGGTGGCGCGGTAATCCTGCTCTGCTGCCAGCGCATCGGCACGCGCGGCGGCATAATCATTGCGCACACGGCCGAACAGGTCAGCTTCATAGGATGCGGCAAGGCCCAGCGAATATGTCTCGTTCGACAAGCGCGTGGGTGCGCCGGGGAAGTTGGAGAAGGCACCGCCAGACAAGGGCGTGTCCGAATAGCTCGCCCCCGCCGTGCCTTCCAGCGAAGGCAGCAATCCTGCCCGGCTGACCCGCGCCTGCGCTGCGGCGCGCTCTGCCCGCGCGGCGGCTTGCGCGATGTCGAGATTGGCGTCGAGCGCGTCAGCGACGAGAGCATCGAGCACCGGATCATTGAAGGCGGCCCACCATGCGGCGGGGCGGTAATCACCTTCCACATCAGCCATGCTGAAGCTTTCCGGCATCTGCTCCACCACCGCAGGCAGTTCGCTTTCCGGCGCCATGGAAACGCAGCCAGCAAGCAAGGCAATGGCAGGCAGGGCAGCCAGATGGAGGCGGCGCATCATTCAGGCTCCCCCTTCAACAAGGCACGGGCGGACATTTCCAGCTGGTCCAGCAGCATCTCCTGCGTTTCTGCGGTTTCGAGTTGCTTGTTTCCCAGAAGCAGGCCCAGCGATGCGCGCGAGTGGCGCAAGGTTATGGTCGTGCCGAACAGGAAAACGGTGAGCGCCCTGGCCCGTTCTTCCGACAATTCGGGGCGCAGCAGACGGATCTGCGCTGCAAGCGCGAGCATCATCGGCAAGACCCGCTCACGCAGCAGGTCCAGCACCGCTTGCGAAGGTTCCTGCTGCTCGCGCCCGATGAAAAGCGAGAAGGGCGCACTTTCCGCGCTGAGCATGAAAGTGCCCATCCTCCGCATCACGTTGCAGATCGCGGCAACACGTTCCTCGCGCGTTGCGTCCGGTCCCGGCAGGTCTTGCGCCTCTGGGGCGACATGGGTCGTCAGGTGCTCGAAAATATGTTCGGCAGCAGCCTGGTAGAGGCCTTCCTTGCCGCCGAAGTGATAGGTGATGGAGGACATCGGCGTATCCACCGCAGCCGCGATCTCACGCGTGCCGACAGCGTCGAATCCGCGCTTGCCGAACTTCTCGATCGCCACGTTGATGAGCTTTGCCCTCATGATTCGCGGACCTATTCGTTCGACTGAACAAATGCAACCACGACCAAATACCGTGGTACACTTTGTCACAATTGCCTGCCCGGGAATCGCGCCCGATCAGTGCTATTGCCTTGTCGAGCGCCGCGGTTTCACGTTACGCAGCCTGCGGGGAATGGAGAGGGAGAGTTCCGTCCAGATGCGACAGCTTGCAACAGCGCTGACCAGCGCGGCTCTGGGCTGCGCTTTGCTGCTATCGTGCAGCGCGGATACTTCGCGGGCACAGGTCACAGCGTCTGCCGCCCCCTACCCCGCATACGTCACCAGCGGCCGCATGATGCGCAGCGAGGCATCGGCCAATATCGGCAACTGGATGAGCCACGGCCGCACGTGGGGTGAAGACCGCTTCAGCCCGCTTGACCAGATCAACGATGGCAATGTCGGTGATCTTGGGCTTGCCTGGTTCGATGACCTTGAGACGATGCGCGGCGTGCAGGCCACCCCGTTGGTGATCGACGGGGTGCTGTATAACGAGAGCATCTACAACATCGTCACCGCCTACAACGCGACGACTGGCGCAAAGCTGTGGACCTATGACCCGCAGGTTGCGCCTGAATGGTCTCGCCTTGCCTGTTGCGGGCCGTCCAGTCGCGGGATCGCGGCATGGAACGGCAAGATCATTATCGGCGCGCTGGACGGGCGGCTGATCGCTGTCGATGCAAAGACGGGCGAGGAAGTGTGGACCACGCAGACCTTCAGCAGCGATGGCCTGCTGGGTGCCTATTCCATCACCGGCGCGCCGCGCGTCTATGATGGCAAGGTGGTGATCGGCAACGGCGGCGCGGATTATGGCGTGCGCGGCTTCGTGGCGGCTTTCGATGCCGAAACGGGCGAGCAGCTGTGGAAGTTCTACACCGTGCCCGGCAACCCAGCAGACAGGCCTGACGGCGAAGCATCGGACAGCGCGATGGAGATTGCGCTGCCCACATGGCACGGCGAATGGTGGAAATATGGCGGCGGGGGCACGGCGTGGGATGCCTTCGCCTATGACCCTGACCTCAACCTCGTCTACATCGGCACGGGCAATGGCAGCCCGCACATGTGGTCCATCCGCAGCGAAGGCAAAGGCGACAACCTCTTCCTCTGTTCCATCGTTGCAGTCGATGCCACCAGCGGGGAATACAAGTGGCACTATCAGATGGTGCCCGAAGAGGACTGGGACTACACTTGCACCCAGCCGATGATGACGGCGGACCTCCAAATCGGCGGGCGCACGCGGCAGGTGATCATGCAGGCGCCCAAGAACGGCTTTTTCTACGTGATTGACAGGGCGACGGGTGAGCTGATCTCTGCCGAGACCTATGTCAGCCAGAACACATGGGCGAGCCGCATCGACATGGCGACGGGCCGCCCGGTGCTGCAGGAAGGCGCGCACAACACCGGCACGCTGCACTTGATGAGCCCCAGCTGGCTTGCTGCGCATACCTGGCACCCGATGGCCTACAGCCCGGACACCGGCCTCGTGTATCTGTCGGCGCAGGAACAGGGCGATGTCTATGCCGCGATGGATGGGGATGATTTCCAGTTCGTGCGCCACCGCTCCAATTCCGGGCAGGACCGGCGCAGCCAGCCGGAACTGCGCGCCCGCCTAATGGAGCAAGCCCGCGCGGAGGAGAAAGGCTATCTCCTCGCGTGGAACCCGGTGACGCAAAGCGAGGCGTGGCGCGTGCCCTATCGCGTGCCCGGCAGCGGCGGTGTGCTGGCAACGGCGGGCAACCTCGTGGTGCAGGGCACGATCAACAAGACGCTGGCGATCTATGCAGCGGATACCGGCACCAAGCTGTGGGAGATGGATATCGACCAGGCACCGGTGGCAGGCCCCGTCACATACATGGTGGATGGCGTGCAATATATCGCGATCAATGCCGGCTGGGGTGGTTCGCCGGTGTACAACCTTGGCCAGTTCAGCACTTCTACCGCCAAGCTGCTGGTCTTCCGCCTTGGCGCGACCGGGGTGGACTTGCCACCCCCGCCGCCGCCCAGTGACCTGCCGCGTCCGCCATGGCTTACCGCTACCGAGGACCAGGTCGAGCGCGGACGCGAACTCTATGGCGAAAACTGCGCGCGCTGCCACGGCCCCACTGCCGTGGGCGGCATGAAAGACCTGCGCTGGATGACTGCGGAAACCCGCGAACAGTTCAACGCCATCGTGCTTGAAGGGCTCTACGCAGAGAGGGGAATGATCGGTTTTGCCGGCGTGCTGGACGAGGATGAGGCAGCCGCCATCCACGCCTTCCTGATCGCCCGCGCGAATGAGGATTACGCTGACGCCGCCCATCCATGAGGGCCGCCAGCCTGGGGAGAGAGACATGAAGCATCTGATCACCGCCGCCAGCGCCATCGCGATCGGCATGGCACTGCCGCTGGCCGCACAGGCGCAAGCCCCGGGCGAGGAAAGCGCCGTGGCTGACACCAGCTGCCACTATGACTGCCTGATCGGCATCATGAACGATCACATGCAGGCCCTGTCCGAACGCAATTTCGCGCGCCTGCCGCTGGCTGCTGACGTGATGTTCACCGAGAACAACGTCGTCCTGCCGCTGGGACAGGGCCTCTGGCGCACCGTGAACGGGGTGGATGACAAGGGCCTGGTGGTGGCAGACGAGACCACCGGCCACGCCGCATGGTTCGGCTCCGTGCGCGAGAACCAGCATTCGGCCTTCTATGCCGTGCGCATCCACGTGGAAGACGGGCTGATCGACGAGATCGAGACTGTGGTCCACCGCCAGACCAGCCTGCCCGCGCCGTTCGGCAACACCATGAATATGCCGCATTTCGAAGAGTTCAACGAAGTGCTGCCCGAGGAAGAACGCCGCCCGCGTGAACGCATGCTGGCGATCGCCGATGCCTATTTCGACACGGTGGAGCTGAATGACGGGCAGGTCTTTGCGCCATTCTCCGAAGATTGCAGCCGGCTGGAGAACGGCATCCTGACCACTGCCGTGCGCGAAGGCGAGCAGCAGAGCGCGGCTGCCATCGCTTCTGGCTGTCGTGACCAGTTCCTGCTCGGCATCTACAAGATCAACAAGCGTATCCGCCGCGATTTGCCGCTGGTGGACGTGCAGCGCGGCGTGGTCGTGGGCGCAGGCTTCTTTGACCATGCCAACGAGTTTGACCGCTACCTGCTGACCAACGGCAGCGAGATGCGCACGGCGCTGAAATGGCCCAATTCGATCACCCTGCTGGAAGCCTTCCGCATCCGGAATGCCGAAATCCAGCGGATCGAGGCGACCTTCACCTATGTCCCCTACTTCATGCACAACCCCTTCTGGGGTGAGGCCGCGCCCATGCCGCGCTTTGCCGCCAATCCCGCTGCTTGCGACGATGCGTGCCTGTCAGGCCTCGCCAGCTCGGTCGCCACGGCAATGGTCGGCAACCAGTGGCAGGACGTGAACTGGGGTGAGAGGGTCGGCTATTCGGAAAACAGCGTAGGCATACGCGTGGGCGAAAGCATCTGGCGCACGATCAACGCAATCGATGAAAGCCCGCTGGTGGTTGCTGACGAACAGACCGGCAAGGCAGTGTGGATCGGCCGCATCGAGGAACATGGCCAGCCTGCCTGGGCCGCCTTCACCGTGGCAGCAGATGGCGATGCAGTGGGCAGCGTGGATGCCACCATCCGCCGCAGTAATTACGGACCGCCCTGGGCTGATCCGGTCTCCGCCACGGACTATACGGTGCTGCCTGCCAACCGCCGCACATCGCGGGAAGACATGGCGGCGAGCGCGAGCGATTTCATGGCTGCGATCAGCAACAACGGCCCTGCCCCGCGCGTGACGGCTGAAAATTGCGAATGGCTGGTCAACGGCATGGCGTTGGGCGATTGCAGATCACCCTTCGGCGGCCCGGTACTGAGCCGCTTGGAGCACACGCGTGACCGCGAATTGCTGGCAATTGACGAGGAACGCGGCCTCGCGGTGGTGAAATTCTTCGAGGATATCCCGGCGACTGACGGAACCGGCTATCCGCTCACCTACCAGGTGATCGAGCTGTATCGCTTCGAGGCAGGCAAGATCACCCGCGTGGAAGCCTTCACCAGCGAACTGCCTTACGGCATGCGCCCGCGGTAAAACTTAGCCGACTTCCTTCAGCGGTTTGCGCTTTTCGGTGACGTAGAGCGTGCTGGTGGCGGAGGCATAGAGCTTGCCTTCGCTGTCCAGCAGCTGCGCTTCGGTAAAGGCAGTGCGGCGGGTGAGCGAAAGCAGCTTGCCCACCGCGCGCAATTCGCCCGCATCCTCGCGGATCGCGCCGTGATAGGCGACCTTCACCTCCAGCGTCACGACGTTGCGCAGGTCCTCCATCGCGGAGGTCGCGGCAAGCCCGCAGGCGCTGTCGAGCAGCGTCGCGGCAAAACCGCCATGGGCGATACCCAGCATGTTGTAGATGTCTGGCGTGGGCGTGGCGGTGAGCACGACATGGCCGCGCTCCACCTCCACAAGGTCCATGCCGATCAGCTTTGCCATGCCGGAACGCGTCTGGTTGAGCATTCCGGCACGCAAGGCATCAAGGCCGCTGACTACGGCATCACTCACAGCTTGGATGTGAGTTCCGGCACGGCATCGAACAGATCGGCCACAAGGCCAAGGTCTGCCACCTGGAAGATGGGGGCATCCGGATCCTTGTTGATTGCCACGATCACCTTGGAATCCTTCATGCCGGCCAGGTGCTGGATAGCACCGGAAATGCCGATGGCGATGTAGAGTTCGGGCGCAACGATCTTGCCGGTCTGGCCGACCTGGTAATCATTGGGCACATAACCCGCGTCCACCGCAGCGCGCGATGCGCCGATGGCGGCGCCCAGCTTGTCTGCCAGCGGGGTAATGACCTGTTCGAAGGTCGCGCTATCCTTCAGCGCGCGACCGCCGGAAACGATGGTGCCTGCGCTGGTGAGTTCCGGACGTTCACTTTCGGTGGCATCAAGGCCGACGAAGGTGGAGAGGCCCGCATCACCGGGGCCGGAAGCGGCTTCAACCGTTGCACTGCCGCCTTCGGCAGCAGCCTTGTCAAACGCGGTGCCGCGCACGGTGATAACCAGCTTGGCATCGCTCGATTCCACCGTGGCGATGGCGTTGCCGGCATAGATCGGACGGGTGAAGGTCTTGGGGCCTTCCACGCCGATGATGTCGGAAACCTGCATCACGTCGAGCATGGCAGCAACGCGCGGGGCGATGTTCTTGCCGGTGGTGGTGGCAGGCGCGAGGAAGGCGTCATAACCATCCATCAGGCCGGCAACCAGCGGCGCCACATTCTCAGCCAGTTGCCCGGCATAGGCAGCATCCGATGCCAGCAGCACCTTCTCCACGCCTTCCACCTTTGCAGCTTCGTCAGCTGCGGCAGAAGCATCGTCACCACCAGCGACGAGCACATGGACAGGGCCACCCACTGCCGCAGCAGCGGTGACGGTTGCGAGGGTGGCGGGGTTCAGCTTGCCGCCATCATGTTCTGCAAGGACCAGCGCGCTCATCAGACGGCTCCCATGGCTTTGAGTTTGGCAACAAGCGTATCGACATCAGGCACGATCTCGCCCGCTTCGCGCACCGGCGGTTCGGTGACCTTCAGCGTCTTCAAACGCGGTGCGGTATCCACGCCGTAATCGGCCGGGCTCTTGGTATCGAGCGGTTTCTTCTTCGCTTTCATGATGTTGGGCAGCTTGGCAAAGCGCGGCTCGTTGAGGCGCAGGTCGGTCGTGACGATGGCGGGCAGGCCCAGCTTCACCGTTTCAAGGCCGCCGTCCACTTCGCGGGTGACGGTGACGGCATCGCTGTCCAGCTCCACCTTGGAGGCGAAGGTGCCCTGTGCCCAGCCGAGCAATGCGGCGAGCATCTGGCCGGTCTGGTTGCTATCATCATCGATGGCCTGCTTGCCCATGATGACCATGCCGGGATTTTCTTCCTCGACCACAGCCTTCAGGATCTTGGCGACAGCCAGCGGCTCCACCTCGTCATCGGTTTCAACCAGGATCGCGCGGTCTGCGCCCATCGCCATGCCGGTGCGCAGCGTTTCCTGCGCCTTGGCGGGGCCGATGGAGACGACCACCACTTCTTCTGCCTTGCCGGCTTCTGCCAGACGGATCGCTTCTTCCACCGCGATCTCGTCAAACGGGTTCATGCTCATCTTGATATTGGCAAGGTCCACGCCCGATCCATCGGACTTGATGCGCGGCTTGAGATTGTAATCGATCACCCGTTTCACGGGCACAAGGATCTTCATGAGGTAATCCTCTCCAGGCTTTGCGTGTATTGTGCGACGAGGTCGCGACAGATGTCAGCGGCGGGCCGTACAGCATGGGTTGAGCCAACGCCATGCCCCGCCGACCAGATTGTTTTCCATGCCTTTGCCTCGTCCGAAAGCTGCATTTCGCCGTGCCCGCCTTCGGGCAGACTGGCAGCTTCCAGGCTGGCGCGCATGAAGTTGGCACCAACGCCGGTCACCTTGTCGGTATAGACGATGTCCTTGGCGGTGGAGGCGATCATCATGTCCTTCTGGCCGGATGACGCCATGCTTTCTTCGGCGGCGATGAAGTGCGACCCGATGTAACCGGCATCTGCCCCCATTGCCCGTGCTGCCAGCACGTGACCGCCGTGGGTTATGCAGCCGGACAGGACCAGCGGCCCGTCGAAAAATTCGCGGATTTCACTGGTGAGCGCGAAGGGGCTGAATGTGCCGGCATGGCCCCCTGCCCCGGCTGCCACGGCGATCAGCCCGTCAGCACCCGCCTCGATGGCCTTCTGCGCGTGGCGGATGGCGATCACGTCATGCAGCACAACACCGCCATAGGAATGCACCGCGTCGATCAGGTCCGGCACCGCACCGAGCGAGGTGATCACCAAAGGCACCTTGTGCTTCACCACCAGCTCGAGGTCTTCCTTGAGGCGCGGGTTGGTCTTGTGCACGATCAGGTTGGCGCCGAAGGGCTTGCCGTCCAGCCGCTCACCCATCTCGCCGAGCCAAGAATCCAGCGCATCGGTGGTGCGGGCATTCAACGTGGGGAAGGTGCCCAGCACGCCGTTTTGCGAACAGGCGGTGACGAGTTCCACGCCTGAGACGAGGAACATCGGCGCTGCAATCGCAGGGATCGCAAGCTGGCCGGTCAGCTCTTCAAACCGGCTCAAAACTGGTCCTCGCTCAGCGCCATCATGCTCTTCTTGCCAGCCTTGATGGACAGGAAGTTGGCCGAAACCTGCGGCAGGATACGCTCGAAATAGAAGGTCGCCGTCTTGATCTTGGCGTCGTAGAATTCCTTCTCCTCGGTGCCGAAGGCCAGCTTCATGCCGGAGATCATCGTGGCGCGGGCAAAGCAGTATCCCATCGCCACCAGGCCGAACAGGCGCAGATATTCGGTGGCCGCAGCGCCCGCTTCCTCGGGGTCCTTCAGGCCCTTTTGCGCGATGGTGGCAGTGGACAGTTGTAGCGCGCCCAGCGCCTTTTCGAGGCCTTCGATCATCGGCTTCATCGGGCCATCGCCCTTGCTCGCCTCGATGAATTCGGAGACGGGGTGGAAGAAGCTGCGCAGCAAGCGGCCGGTGTTCTGGCCCATCTTGCGGCCGACAAGGTCCAGCGCCTGGATGCCGTTGGTGCCCTCATAGATCATGGCGATGCGGGCATCGCGGGCATATTGCTCCACGCCGCTTTCGCGGATGTAGCCGTGCCCGCCATAAACCTGCACGGCGAGGTTGGCGCTTTCGTGGCCAAGGTCAGTGAACAGCGCCTTCACGATCGGCGTCATCAGCGCCACGAAGTCTGTCGCGCGGGCTTTCACTTCCGGGTCCTCGGAATGCTTTTCCGCATCCAGCGCGCGGGCCACCCAGCCACCGAGCATACGGCAGCCTTCGTTATAGCAGCGCATGGTCATCAGCATGCGGCGCACGTCCGGGTGGACGATGATCGGGTCAGCCGGCTTGTCCGGGTATTTCGCGCCGGAGAGCGCGCGGCCCTGCAAGCGGTCCTTCGCATACCACACGGCAGACTGATAAGCCGCCTCGCCAATGCCGAGGCCCTGGATGCCGACCGACAGGCGCTCGGCATTCATCATGGTGAACATGGCGGCCAGGCCCTGGTGCGGTTTGCCCACCAGCCAGCCGGTCGATTCCTCGAACTGCATCTGGCAGGTGGCAGAGGCCTTCAGGCCCATCTTGTGCTCCAGCGCGGTGCAGGTCACGCCGTTGGACGGGCCGACGCTGCCGTCCTCATTGGGCAGATACTTGGGCACCAACAGCAGCGAAATGCCCTTCACCCCCTTGGGCGCATCGGGCAGGCGAGCCAGCACGAGGTGGATGATGTTCTCGGCCAGGTCATGATCGCCTGCCGAAATGAAGATCTTGGCGCCGGAAACCTTGTAGCTGCCGTCTTCCTGCGGTTCCGCCTTGGTGCGCAGCAGGCCCAGATCGGTGCCGCAATGCGATTCCGTCAGGCACATGGTGCCCGACCATTCGCCGCTGGTCATCTTGGGCAGGTAGGCGTTCTTCAGATCCTCGCTGCCATGGGCTTCGAGCGCGATGGCGCCGCCGTGGGTGAGGCCGGGATAAAGGCCGAAGGACAGGTTGGTGGAACAGGTCATCTCCTCCACCAGCTTGTTCACCCGCTCGGGCAGGCCCTGCCCGCCCCATTCGGGACCGGCGGCAAGCGATGCCCAGCCGCTTTCGGTGAACTGCTTGTAGGCGTCCTGGAAACCTTCGGGCGTGCGGACCACGCCGTTCTCAAGCACGCAGCCTTCCTCGTCACCCGAACGATTGAGCGGCAGCAGCACTTCGCGGCTGAACTTGCCTGCTTCTTCCAGGATGGCGCTGGTCAGGTCGGAATCGAATTCCTCCAGCGCGGGAATGTCGCCAAAGCCGTCATCGACCCAGAGCTCGTCCAGGACGAAGCGCATATCGCGAATGGGGGCTTCATAGACTTGCATCTCTCATGCTCTCCTCAAGGGTTGCGACCGGCCGTTTGTGGGAGGTTGGTTAGGTGGCCGGCCGCAATTCTTATGTCTTCGTATCGGCGCGTCAGTTGCGCAGCGGTTTGCCGGTTTCCAGCATGTGCTCGATCCGGGCCTGCGTGCGCGGTTCACGCGTCAGCTTCATGAATTCGGTGCGTTCGAGTTCCAGCAGCTGTTCCTCGCTGATCGTCTCGGTCGGATCGGTGTCTCCGCCGGTCAGGACATGCGCGAGGTGGCTGGCGACAACGCCATCATAATCGGTGGCGATGCCGCGGGACTGGAAGCCTTCCACCGCCAGCTTCAGCGCTGCAGCTCCACTGGGGCCGGGCAGACGGAATTCGGGCGGTTCGGGCGGGTTATAGCCCTCCACCAGTTCCAGCGCCTTGGCCTTGGCATCGGCCAGCAGGCGATCGCGGTTCATGGTCACCCCGTCAGTGGGGCGCAGGAATCCATGCTCGCGCGCTTCTGCCGCAGACTTTGCAACGGTGGCGGTGGAGATGATCTCGAACGCCTTGGAAACCGCAGGCATCGGCCCCTTGGGCAGCTTCGGGTTTTCCATCCAGCGCAGCATCAGCTCGCCGCAGCCGCCCCAGCCGGGGATGATGCCCACGCCGCATTCGACAAGGCCGATATAGCTTTCGGCATGGGCCTGCACGGCATCGGAATTGAGGAGGATTTCGCAGCCGCCGCCCAGCGCCATGCCGGACGGAGCGCCGACCACCGGGAAAGCGGCATATTTCAGCGCCTTGTAGGCATCCTGGCCGCCCTTCACGAGCTTTTCGATCTCGCTCCACGCGGCAATGTTCACCGCGAACAGCGCAAGGCCAAGGTTCGCCCCTGCCGAGAAATGGCTGCCCTCGTTATAGACGACAAGCGCCTTGTACTTCTCGGTGACGAGTTCGATGGCCTGGCCGATCAGCTTCATCACCTCGTTGTCGAGCGCGTTCATCTTGCCGGTAAATTCCAGCGCGACAACGCCATCGCCAACGTCCCACAGCGCGGC
The DNA here is from genome assembly GCA_964467715.1 of uncultured Sphingomonadaceae bacterium. Taxonomy (GTDB): domain Bacteria; phylum Pseudomonadota; class Alphaproteobacteria; order Sphingomonadales; family Sphingomonadaceae; genus Alteraurantiacibacter. The sequence goes on along the minus strand of CAYXTJ010000034.1, from coordinate 3,687 downwards.
GGAAGCGTTCTTCAGCAGCGGCTCGGAATTGAGCTTGATATCTTCCAGCAGCAGCACGCCTTCGGCCCGCTCGATATCGTGATATTCGCCATCAAGGCCGAAATACTGCTTCTTGCCGCCTTCGACGCGGTAGAAGCTGCCATCGCCCACCTTCTCGAGGATTTCGGGCACCGGAAGGCCATCAGCGCTGAGCTTTTCGCGCAGCTTGGCAGCGCCGATCTTATCGATCATCTCGAACGGGCCGGACTTCCAGTTGTAACCCAGCTTCATCGCATCATCGACGCCAACGATGGTGGCAGTCGCTTCAGGCACGATGCTGGCAGAATAGGACAGCGTCGGGCCAAGGATCGCCCAGGCATATTCGCCGATGGTGCCCTTGGTTTCGATCAGCGCGCCAAGATCGCCCTTGGCGGCGGGTCCGGAAATGCGCGCGGCAGGGCGGGCTGCGGCATATTCGCCGGTCTGGAGGTTGATCGCCTCCTTCACTTTCTTGGCATTTGGGCCACCGCCTTCGCGGTTGATGCGGTAGAATCCGCCCTTGCCCTTGCGGCCGGTGTAACCTTCGGCAATCAGCTTTTCGATCAGCGGCTCGCTGCGGGCGATCTTCTGGTAGGGATCGTCCTTGGGCAGCGTGCTGGTTAGGCTCTGCTGCAGGTAGGGCATCAGGTCGAGGCCGATGAGGTCAATCAGGCCGAATATGCCGGTCTTTGGCACGCCCATTGGCTTGCCGCCGATAGCGTCTGCATCCTCCACCGATACGCCCATGTCGACAGCCGCGTTGACGGCCGCCTGAATCCAGAAGGTGCCGATGCGGTTGGCGATGAAGCCGGGGCTGTCCTCGGCATCCACCGGCGTCTTGCCCAGCTTGCGGTCCACGAATTCACGCACCTTGGCGACAGTGGCAGCATCGCTTTCAGGACCTGCCACCAGTTCGATCAGGCGCATGTAGCGCGGCGGATTGAAGAAGTGGGTGATCAGGAAATCACGCTTGAACGCGTCCGACAGGCCATCGGTCAGCTGTGCCAGCGGGATGGTGGAGGTGTTGGAGGACACAGCCGTGCCTTCCTTGCGCACCTTTTCCAGCTTGGCGTAGAGGTCCTGCTTGATCGAGAGCTTCTCGATAATGGCTTCCACCACCCAGTCACACTCGGCCACCTTGCCAAGGTCATCGTCGATATTGCCGACTTCGACCAGCCTCGCCGCGGCCTTGGACATGAAGGGTGCCGGATCGGTCTTGAGCATCTTGGCAACCGCGCCTGCGGCCACCGAATTGCGGTCATTTTCGTCCCGCACGATGTCGAGCAGCAACACCGGGATGCCAGCATTGGCAACCTGTGCGGCGATGCCTGCACCCATGGTGCCTGCGCCGATGACGCAGACCTTCTTGATCGCGCCTTGGCTCATTATACTGCCTCCAGAACCGTAGCGATGCCCTGCCCGCCGCCGATGCACTGAGTGGCGAGCGCATATTTGCCGCCGTCGCGCTTCAGCAGCTGCGCGGCCTTGCCGGTGATGCGCGCGCCGGTGGCCCCCAGCGGGTGACCGATGGCCAGCGCACCACCATCGACATTCACCCTGGCCATATCCAGCCCAAGGTCACGAATGGTGGCGATGGACTGGCTGGCAAAAGCCTCGTTCAGTTCGACGATATCGAGATCGGCAGCCGTAATACCCACGCGCTCCAGCGCCTTGGTGGATGCGCCGACCGGGCCAATGCCCATGATTTCAGGCGCGCAGCCAGAAATGGCGACAGACTTCACCTTGGCCAGCACATCGAGATTATTGGCGGCGGCATAATCCGCGCTGCACACCAGCACGGCGGTTGCGCCATCGGTAAGCGGGGAGGATGTGCCTGCCGTCACCGTGCCATCCGCCTTGAAAGCAGTCTTCAGGCTGGCGAGCGTTTCGGCATCGGTTTCCGGTCGCGGCGTACCGTCCGCATCGACAACACCCTTGCCGGTATCAATCGGCACGATCTCGTCCTTGAACTTGCCGGCCTTTGCGGCAGCCGCCGTCTTCTGCTGGCTGACCACGGCGAACTCTTCCTGCTCCTTGCGCGAGAGGCCGTATTTCTCGGCAACATTCTCAGCCGTGTCACCCATGGAGATATAGGCAGCGGTCTTTTCGGCGAGCCTGGGGTTGGGCATCGGGTTGAAGCCCATCATCGGCACGCGGCTCATGGATTCGACGCCCGCGCAGATGAACACCTCACCCGCACCGATGGCGATCTGGCCCACGGCATAATGGATACCGCTCATCGAAGAGCCGCAGAAGCGGTTCAGCGTCATCCCGCCAACGGACAGCGGCAGGTCTGCCAGCAAACCGACGAGACGCGCCACGTTGAAGCCCTGCTCGCCTTCGGGAAAGGCGCAGCCCATCAGCAAGTCCTCGACATCCTCTGCCTTCACGCCGGTTCGTTCGACCAGCGCGCGCACGACCTGCTCAGCCATGTCATCGGGACGGACGCGGGCGAGCGCGCCCTTGTGCGCGAGGTGGAAGGGGGACCGGGCGTAGCCGGCAATCACGACATCGCGCATGAAACTGCCTCTCTCCAAAAATTCGCGGGGGAATCACCCTCCCCCGGTTCTCGTTTCCCTTATCGTCAACAAATTTCCCTATACGTCAACTGTTTTTTGTGCTGAAAGGGTCTCATAACAATGACGTAGCAGAAATTCTGCTCCCGAAAAAATGACGAAGAAGCCTGTCCGGCGGGACGGGGTGGGCCCAAGTGGTTCACAACAAAGGAGAGAGGATCCATGGAGCAAGGCGCTGCCTGGAAGGTGCGGCCACCCGGCGAGATGATTCATGAACGCCTGGGGACACCCATCCCCGACTATCCCCTGCCCTATTACGTGGACGAGAATGGCGAATATGGCTTCCCGCCGCGCCTGCTTACCTCGCTGATAGACAATGCCGTGTCGCGCTGGCCGGAACGCAGCGCCATCGACTATTTCGGGCGTTGCTGGACCTATGGCGAACTGGGCACGCTAGTGGACCGCGCCGCGCGGGGCTTGCAGGATCGCGGCTTTGCCCAAGGCGACCGCTTCGGCCTGTGCCTTGGCAATTCACCCTATCACGTGGTGCTCTATTTCGCAGTGCTCAAGCTTGGCGGCATCGTGGTCAACATCAACCCGCTCTATACCGAGAGCGAGCTGGAACACCTGGTCAAGGATGCCGGCATCAAGATGATCGCCGTGCCCGAGGTCCGCTTCGTGCACGAGAAGGTGGAGAACCTTGCTGCGAAGGGCCTGTTTGAGAAGGTCGTGATCTGCCACATGCGCGATATCCTGCCGTGGCTGCGGAACGCTGGCTTCCGCTTGCTGCGCCGCAAGGACCATATCCGCATCACCCGCCCTGACCTGCAGATCGCGGTGAGCGACCTTGTGAACAATGCCGGCGGGCCGGCTCCCGTCACCATCGATCCGGATGACGTGGCGGTGCTGCAATATACCGGCGGCACCACTGGCATCCCCAAGGGCGCCATGCTGACGCACGCCAGCCTTTCTGCCAATTGCGCGCAGATGCTCGCCCATTTCGGCGGCATGGTCGAGGAACAGCAGCGCACGCTGGGCGTGCTGCCGATGTTCCACGTCTTCGCACCGCCTTGTGGAGCGCCGAAATGAGGTTGTAGTGCCCCTCGCTCGATCCCGAAGCCCACATGGGCCCGGTGGTCTCCTCCGAGCAGTT
>CAYXTJ010000033.1:6063-19657 GCA_964467715.1 uncultured Sphingomonadaceae bacterium | reverse complement strand
CGGAACACCTCGTCCAGCGACTGGCGGCGGGCGATCTGGCCGGAAAACTCCTTGGCGAACGGAGTGCCGAGGCCGGGCGTGTCGCCATCTTCGGCCACAATGCCCGGTTCGGTCGAGAAGAAGACCACCGCCGAAAGCCCGCGCAGATTGCCCAGTTGCGCAAGCCCGTTGCCCGCGTTGGACAGGTCATCACCGAAATTGATCATCGCGCCATACATCGGGAAAGCGATCTGATCCGCCAGCACCGACGAGGACGGGTCCTCCGATATGATCGTCGGGGATATGTTCTGTTTCTGCTCGAACAACTCCTCGATCTCGGACACGCGGTCCGCGCCCACTTCATAGAAGCTGGTCTGGTTCGATGTGCGCAGATTTGAATTGTCGAAATAATAAGAGAAGCGCGGGCCGATGATGATGTCTGCTTGCGCGGGCTGAGCCATTGCCATGAACGGCAATGCTCCGAGCAACAGTGCGCGCTTGGAATTGCATGTCATACCATCCTCTCCCATTACCGGGGTCTAGCCACCCCGGCCCCGTGAGGCAAAGCGCCTAGTCCACCTCATCCTCGACATCGACCTTCTCACCCGTCACGCGCTGGGCAAGTGCGGCTGCGATGTAATCGTCAATTCCGCCGTCCAGCACGTCATCCGGCGCGCTGGAGGTGACGCCGGTGCGAAGGTCCTTCACCATCTGGTAGGGCTGCAGCACATAGCTGCGGATCTGGTGGCCCCAGCCAATTTCAGTCTTTTCCTGATATTCGCCGGCGGCAGCGGCCTCGCGCTCTGCCATTTCGCGTTCGAACAGGCGCGCTTTCAGCATGTTCATGGCCGTGGCACGGTTCTTGTGCTGCGAACGGTCATTCTGGCTGGCAACCACGATCCCGGTGGGAAGGTGGGTGATACGCACGGCAGAGTCCGTGGTGTTCACGTGCTGCCCGCCCGCTCCCGAAGCACGGTAGGTGTCAATGCGCAGGTCACCGTCGTTGATCTCGATATCGATATCGTCATCGATCACCGGATAGACCCAGACCGAGCTGAACGATGTGTGGCGACGGGCCGAGCTGTCATAAGGGCTGATGCGGACAAGGCGGTGCACGCCGCTTTCCGTCTTGGCATAGCCATAGGCGTTCTCACCCTTTATCAACAGGGTGGCTGACTTGATGCCAGCCTGTTCGCCAGCCTGATACTCGACGGTCTCCACCTTGAAGCCGCGCCGTTCGGCCCAGCGGGCATACATGCGCAGCAGCATTTCGGCCCAATCCTGGCTCTCCGTGCCGCCTGCGCCTGCATGGATTTCAAGGTAGGTGTCATTGCCGTCCACCTCGCCAGACAGCAGCGCGGAGACCTTGTCGGCATCGGCACGCACTGCCAGCGCCTTCAGGCTTTCGAGCCCTTCGGCGATGACGGCATCGTCATTTTCCATCTCGCCCAGTTCGACGAACTCCACCGCATCCGCCATTTCCTGCGAAATCTCGTTCACGGTGCCGATCGCGTTTTCGAGCTGCTTCTGCTCGCGCGTGATCGCCTGCGCCTGTTTGGGATCGTTCCACAGGTTCGGGTCCTGCACGCGCGCATCCAGCTCTTCCAGGCGGCGCAGCGCGCGGTCCCAGTCCAGCGACTTGCGCACCAGCGCCAGCGCAGCTTCGATCCGGTCGATATGAGCCTGCCCTTCGGCACGCATAGGGTTTCTCCAAAAATATCAGGCGCGCCGGTTAGCGCAGGCTCGCGTCAAGCGAAAGGGAATAGCGGTCGATTTCCGCCGCCGGGGCAATTGGCAAGCAGGGCGGTTAGTAGAGGCCGCCCTGCTCTTCCACGAAGTTTTCCGGGCTGTTGGTGTTGACCGGGGCGGAGCGCTGCTGCTGCCCCTCGCCGCGCAAACGGGCCAGGATCATCTCGCGCATCTGGTCAATTTCGTCCTGCCGCCTGGAAAGGCGCGGTTCGGTGTCGGGCTTGAACGCTTCCCAGATCACCGAGGACAACGGATCGTCAGACGGCCAGCCATCGAACACGCGCCCGCCGGTGCGGCGGTCCACGCGCACCATGCGCACGCCTTCCGGCGCGAGGAAGGGCCTGCCACTCCAGTGGTCACGCGTGTTCACGACGAAGTCACGCATGATCGGAACGGCGGTATTACCGCCCTGGATCCAGCCACCAAGATTGCGCGGCTGGTCGTAGCCGACATACGTGCCCGCCACGATATCCTGCGATCCGCCGACGAACCATGCATCGGTCGGGCCGCTGTTGGTGCCGGTCTTGCCGAACAGCGGAATGTCAAGATCGCGCAAGCGCGTGGCCGTGCCGCGCTGGACGGTGCCGGTAAGCATGTTCACGATCTGGAATGCGGTGCGGCGATCCATCACCTGCCGCCCCTTGGGGGCAAGGCGCGGCATGGCCGATCCGTCCCATTCCGCGATGTTGCAGCCACGGCATTCCCGCTCGTCCGATCGCCAGATCACCTTGCCATCGCGGTCCTGCACGTAATCGATCAGGCTCGGCGGGTTCAGCCGTCCGTGATTGACCATCGCGGAATAGGCGTTGACCATCCGCATCACGGTGGTCTCGCCCGATCCCAGCGAGAACGCCGGATAAGGCTGGTAGAGGCCTTCGCGCGGTTCGATATCCAGCGCGCGGAAGGTTTCCAGCACCTTGTCCATGCCGGTGTCCATGGCAATGTGCACGGTCATCAGGTTCTTGGACTGCTCCAGCCCGTAGCGCATCGGATATTCACCGCCACCACGGCTTCCGCCGAAGTTGGTGAAGCACTTCTCGCCAAGATTGGAGCCCTGATAATAGCAATACTGGCTGTCCGGCACGAGCGTGGCCGGGGTCATCCCGTTGTCGAGCCCTGCCGCGTAAACGAGCGGCTTTACCGTCGATCCCGGCTGCCGTTCGGCCTGCGTCGCGCGGTTGAACGAACCGAGGCGGCTGTCAAATCCGCCCTGCATCGCCAGCACGCGGCCACTGCTTGGGTCCTGCGCCACGAATCCGCCGGATACGCCGGGCACGCTGCGCAGGGTCCAACCGCCACCCCTGGGTGAAACGGTAATTACGTCGCCGGTCTTCATGCCTTCGGGAACACTGGCCAGTGAACCGTCGCCGCCATCGCTGAAACCGATGCTGGCGTTGCCGCCTGAAACGCCGGTAACCACCGCCACGCGCCAGTTCTGGTAGCTGATCGACAGATTGGAACTGGCAAGCTGGGACTTCAGGTCGCCATTGTCAGGATTGATCGTGGCGATCGCCCCGTTCCACCCCCGATTGCCGTGATAGCGCAGCAAGGCCGCGCGAAGTGCATCGCGCGCAGCATCCTGCAATTCGGTGTCCAGCGAAGTGCGCACCCACAGGCCACCGGCATAGACCGAGTTGCGCCCGTCTTCCGCTTCTTCGCCAAAACGATCGATCAGCTCGCGGCGCACTTCCTCAAGAAAATAGCCGGCGTCAGCAGACCGGCTCTGGCGCTGGCCGGTGACCAGGCCCAGCGGCATGGCCTTGGCCGCATCGCGTTCTGCCACGGTGATGTGGCCGTTGTCTTCCATCTGGTCGAGCACGATGTTGCGGCGAACCAGCGCCTCGTCAAAATTGCGCTCGCGGCTGTAAGTCTCGGGAGCCTTGGGCAGGATGGCGAGATAGGCCATCTCGTGCAGTTCCAAATCGTCCACATCCTTGTCGAAATAGGCGCGCGACGCGGCCTGGACGCCAAAGCTGCGCCGGCCCAGAGCAATTTCGTTGAGGTAGAGAGTGATGATCTCTTCTTTGCTCAGCGCCGCTTCAATGCGGGTTGCCAGCACCATCTCGCGCAGCTTGCGGGTGATCGAATATTCGTCATCAAGCAGGATGTTCTTCGCCACCTGCTGAGTAATGGTGGAACCTCCTACCGCGCGCTCGTCGGAACCGAGCTTGCTGACATAGTCGATCACCGCGCCGACAAGGCCGCCAGCATCGATGCCGCCATGGCTCCAGAAGGTCTTGTCCTCTGCGCTGGTGTAGGCATTCAGCAGTTGCGGCGGCAGGTCCTTGAACTGCAGTTCCACACGCCGCTCACGCTCGTAACGATGAACGATCTCGCCATCGCCGCCCCGCACGACCGAAGGCAGGTTGGGCTCATAATCGAGCAGCATCTCTGCATCGGGCAAATTGCGCGCGACCATGATCCACACCATCACCAGCAGCGCAAAGCCGGCAATTGCCGTCCAGCCCAGCCAGCGGAACCAGCGCTTCTCGCGCCAATTCTCGCGCACCCAGTCGATCATGGGGGATTCGGTCCAGGTGCTTCCAACCCATGCGGCCACGCCGCCCGCACCGCGGGTGATCCGGTAGCGCAGCGCCTGCGCGCCGTTATCGTCACTCTCTTCCATCGTGCGGTGCCCTTAGCATGGCGATTCTGTCTCGCGCCAGAATGAAAGCGATCAGGCCGGTTCGGCACTTGATCGGGCAAAAAAGATACGGATCGCCCGCGCCACGGCATCGGCAAAGGCGCGCTGGCCTTCGGCAGATGCAAGTCGGCGCGCTTCGGAAGGGTTGCTGATGAAGCCGGACTCGAACAGCACCGAAGGAACATCCGGCGCCCGCAGCACGCCCAGTGCGGCAGAACGGCGCGGCTGCGGGTGGAACGGAATGACGCCCTCCCCTTCGCGGATGAGCAGGTCCGCAAATTCAGAGGATGATGCCGCAGTGCGCCGTTGGGACAGTTCCACAAGGATGGCGTTCACACTTTCCGTCTCGCCCGAAAGCAGCGTGCCGTTGACGATATCCGCAGAATTTTCGCGCTGGGCGAAGCGCGCAGCGGCTTCGGAGTTGGCTTCTTCTGAGAGGATGTATGTGCTCGCCCCGCGCACCGAATCCATGTCTCCGGCAGAATCGGCACGGATCGACAGGAACAGGTCCGCGCCAAGCGCCCGCGCGCTCTGTACCCGCTCTGCCAGGGCAAGATAGCGATCATCTTCGCGGGTCAGTGCCACGCGGATGCCGACATCAGCCACAAGCTCGTCACGCAAATTCCGGGCAAGGCCCAGGACCAGCGTCTTTTCGCGATAGCCGGCGCCGCTGGCGCCCGGATCATGCCCGCCGTGACCAGCGTCGATTACCACCAGCGGACGGGTGGGATCATCCGGCCCCGCGATCTGCGGCAGGCCCACGGTGGTTCCCGGATCGGGCAGCTCGATACGGATCACGTAATCACGGCCCAGATAGGGCAAAGGGATCGCCTTGCCGAAGGCAAACAGGCCGGCAAACAGCAAGACCGGTGCCATGAACACCAGCGCAATCTGCACGCGATACCACAGCAATATCCGTCCCCTAATCGATCCTTATCTGTTTCTTCACCATGGTTATGCCAGACAACTCAAGGGAAAATGGTACTGAGTGATTGACCAGGTGACGCAATAAGGTTGCCCAGACTTTCCCCAGATGCTAGCCATTTAATGGTCCGAGGCAAATCTCGTCCGGATGTACCGGAACCGCCGATCCCGATGGTCCCGGTCTAGCTTACAGGTTGATGCCGTAATGAGAAGCAAGAGCCAGAAGGTCCGCCAGCAGCCGCAGGGTTGCATCATGGCGACCGGCGCTCTCGCGCAGCACAAAACCCTGCGCCTTTTCCTTGCAGCAGACACATTCCGCAGCGCCCGCAATTGCCATACCGGCAGCGGCGCCCACACATACCTCCCGCAAGCGCACGGCATTTGGCCCGCGCCCAGGGGAATCCACACATATCGGCATGCTCAGGCGGCGTATCGCGCCGGCCGAGGATCACATGCCCGGAGAGTATTTAATGGCAACGCGCATGCTTATCGATGCGCGCCACCCGGAAGAAACGCGGGTGGCGGTGCTCAAGGGAAACCGCATTGAGGAATTCGATTTTGAATCTGCTGATCACAAGCAGATCAAGGGAAATATCTATCTCGCCAAGGTTACACGTGTAGAACCTTCGCTGCAGGCAGCTTTCGTAGACTTTGGCGGCAACCGCCACGGTTTCCTGGCCTTCAGCGAAATCCACCCCGATTATTACCAGATCCCGGCGGAAGACCGCCAGGCGCTTCTGGCTGAAGAACAGGCTGCAGCCGAAGAAGAAGCCGCCCTGCGCGCCGAAGAGGATGAGGACGACGATGTTCTCACCGATGATCAGGACGACCCAGAAGAGGATGAGGCCGGCGTCGAAGAAATTGACACCTCGGAAAAGGACGATGTCTCCACCATCGAGGATGGCCAGCTGGAAAACGGCGAGGACGACGACACCTCGGACGATGATGGCGAAGAAGGCGACGAATTCTGCGAGGAAGGCAGCGAAGACGAAGGCGAGGAATCGGGCGACAACCGTCGTGGCCGTGGCCGCCGTGGTCGTGGCCGTCGCCAGGGTCGCGGCAAGCCGGGTGGCGGTGACCGTCGCCGTGGCAGCCGCGCCAAGGAAATCGACGATGTCCGCGCCAAGCGCCAGGCACTGCGCCGCCGCTACAAGATTCAGGACGTCATCCAGCGCCGCCAGGTGCTGCTGGTCCAGGTCGTAAAGGAAGAGCGTGGCAACAAGGGCGCTGCCCTTACCACCTATCTCTCACTCGCCGGCCGTTACTGCGTGCTGATGCCCAACTCCAGCCATGGCGGCGGCATTTCGCGCAAGATTTCAAACGGTTCGGACCGCAAGCGCCTGAAGCAGATCGTCAGCGATCTGACCTTGCCCAAGAGCATGGGCCTGATCGTTCGCACCGCCGGGCTGCAGCGCACCAAGACCGAGATCAAGCGTGACTTCGATTATCTCGCCCGCCTGTGGGACGAGATCCGCGAACGCACGCTCGGCTCCAGCGCGCCCAAGATGATCCATTCGGATTCGGACCTCATCAAGCGCGCCATCCGCGACATCTACAATCGCGAGATCGAGGAAGTCGTGGTCGAGGGCGAGGACGGCTACAAGGCCGCCAAGGCCTTCATGAAGCTGCTGATGCCCAGCCACGCGCGCCGGGTGAAAGCATATTCCGACCCCGTGCCGCTGTTCCAGCGCTATGGCGCGGAAGACCAGCTTTCGGCCATGTATGATCCGATGGTGCAGCTGAAATCGGGCGGCTATCTGATCATCAACCCGACAGAAGCGCTGGTGTCGATCGACATCAACTCGGGCCGTTCCACCAAGGAGCACGGCATCGAACAGACCGCGCTGCACACCAACCTTGAAGCGGCGAAGGAAATCGCCCGCCAGCTGCGCCTGCGCGATATGGCCGGCCTGGTGGTGATCGACTTCATCGACATGGAGCACAACTCTAACGTCCGCAAAGTCGAACGCTGCATGAAGGATTCGCTGAAGAACGACCGGGCACGTATCCAGGTCGGGCGGATTTCCAGCTTCGGCCTGATGGAAATGAGCCGCCAGCGCCTGCGCACCGGCGTGCTGGAAGCCACCACCCGCACCTGCCCGCATTGCGATGGCACCGGCCTGGTGCGCACGGCATCGTCTGCCGGCCTGTCCGCGCTGCGCTTCATCGAGGACGAGGCTGCCAAGGGCAAGGGCACCGTCATCACCCTCTATGCCTCCACCGAAGCGGCGGTCTACCTGCTCAACGCCAAGCGCGCCGACCTTGCCGAGATCGAACAGCGTTATGGCGTGACCGTGCAGGTCGTTCCCGAAGGTGAGGATGAAGGCGCCAAGATGCGCGTAACCTCGTCCGGCCCGCGTCCGACTGCCGCGCCCAAGTTCGATCCCATCGTCGATGATGACGACGACGATTACGATGCGGAAGTCGATGACGAGGAGGAAATCGAGGAAGCCTCCAGAAATTCGGATGACGAGGATGAGGACGACGCATCGCGCAACAAGAAGCGTCGCCGCCGTCGCCGTGGTGGTCGCAACCGCAATCGCAATCGTGACCGTGACGAAAACGACAGCGAGAAAGGTAACGATGACGGAGACGAGAGCGACGACGCTGGCGATGATTCCGAAAGCTGGGACGACAACAGTGATGAGGGCGAAGAAAAGCCCAAGCGTCGCCGTCGCCGCGGCGGTCGTGGGCGCGGTCGCAAGCGCAACTCCGATGCAGAGACCGAAAACGGCAATGACGCTGTAGAAGGCGAAAGCTCTGGCGAAGGCGACGAGCAGGAAGCTGAAGCCCCCGCCGATGCCGAAGCCGAAACTCCCGCTGAGGCTGAAGCGGACGAAAAGCCCAAGCGTCGCACGCGCCGCAAGAAGGCTGACCCCGAAGCTGCTGCCGAGGAAGCAAGCGAAGAAGCGGCCGAAAATGCTGAAGCGGAAGCCGAGGAAAAGCCCAAGCCAAAGCCCCGCACCCGTCGCAAGAAGGCGGAACCGGAAGCCGAGGTGGAAGCAGAAGGTGCCGCTGAAGAGCCCGCTGAAGCTGTCGAGAAGAAGCCTGCTGCCAAGAAGCCCGCGGCCAAGAAGCGCGCACCTCGCAAGAAGGCCGCACCCAAGGCTGCTGCCGATGAAGCGAGCGTCACTGCCAATGATAGTGACGAAGCTCCCGCACAAACCGGTGATGCCGGAGAAGGCGATGTCGGTGAAGATGGCGAGCCGCGTCGCGGCTGGTGGCAGCGAACCTTCGGGAACTGATCGGGTGGCGGCCACAACCGCCACCCCACTCCCTGCGTTACAAGCTAACGCTTAAACGCAAGATACACTTGCCTGACAATGATGACCGGGCCGGCGTGTCAATCACGCCGGTCACGGGCCTACCCTTCGCGCCGCGCCCCATTCCATCCAGCCCGCCCATTTCGGGGCCTTCTCGAAATAGGTCTGGCCAATGGGTTCCACCTCGAAGCCGCTGTGGCGGATAGCACCACCCACTTCGCGCGAGAGGTGGCAATTGCCCATCAGCTTCTTCCAGACAGGCTCGATACGGCGTTGCCATTTGGCGGGGCCGGGATCGGGCGCCTTGCCGTGTTCAAGGTAAAGCAGCCGACCACCCGGCTTGAGGATGCGCCGCATCTCGGACAAGACCTGCTGCTGGTCCTGCACGGAACACAGTGTGTAGGTGCACACCACCGTATCGAAGGAGCCGTCAGGAAAGGGAATGCTCTCCCCCACCCCCTGACGGATATCGGCTTCCCATCCCTGTTCCGCCGCCCGTTTGCGCGCAGCATCCAGCAGAGCGCCATTGGGATCGATGCCCGCGAAATGGGTGATGGCATCCTTGCGATAGAGCGGCTGGTTGTATCCCCCGCCACAGCCGATTTCGAACACGCTGCCCTGCGCCAGCGGAAGAACCTTGCTGCGCAGTTCGGTAACTTCGTCACCACCGCAGCCCAGGCCGATAACCTTGGGAAGGATTGTTTCTTCATACCAATTGCCCAGACCCATGCCGCGAACTCCCCGTCCTTTTTGTGACAAGCTTACCGCGATTGAAGGGAATGAAAATGAATAATTGCCAGACCCCGGTTTGCCGAAAGCAGGTCTGACAGCAATCCCTTGTCAGGCCGGGATTTCACGGCCCTTGTAATCCAGCAGCTTGCCGCTCTCACCCGGTCCGGCATCCGTCATCACGCCAAGCAGGTTGAGCGCTGATTCGCGACGGTTCGTCAGCTGGCCTTCCGGCAGATTGGACTGGAACGGCTTGGACAGCGCCGTATCCACCGTGCCGGGATGGAGCGCAATCACGCAGCCCTGCTCATGCGTGCGGCCCATTTCGATGGCCCAATTCTTCACCAGCATGTTGAGCGCGGCCTTGCTGGCACGATAGGCATGCCAGCCACCGATCCCATTATCCGATATCGACCCAACCTTGGCGGAAATGGCCGCGAATACGAAGCGTTCATCACGCGGCATCAGCGGCAGGACATACTTGGCGATGAGCGCGGGGCCGATGGTGTTGATCGCCATCACCTGCGCCATCGCTTGCGGATCGATGGCCTTGGCCGCGCGCTCCGGCCCGGTGCCGTCTGCCAGCGTCAGCACACCTGTTGCAATCACCACCAGCTGCGGCGGCGATTCTGCCATGGTTTCGGCAGCAGCAGCTATGCTCTCCTCATCTTCAAGGTCGAACCGGAAAGGGCGCAGGTTCTGATGCTTGGGAACCTCGCCGGACCTCGAACCGGCGTAAACCTGCACATCGCGGTCCACCAGCACGCGGCTGATCGCAGCGCCGATGCCGCCGGATGCACCAAACACTGCCGCGCGCGCGGGCCACTGCATATCCATGGTCAGCTTTTCTTTCCTACCGGCATCGTATCAATCTAGACACGGAACCGATGATGGAAACATGGCCTTTTCGCCATATCGGGCAGCGGTTTGCAGGCGGTTTGTGCCAAGGCACGATTTTCCGATCAGGACCGTGTTCCATGTGTTCCATCCAGCACGAAAAAGTCCCCCTCATTCCCCAAGGTCTGCCTTGCCCTCGCGCTGTGAATGGGTAGATAGGACCCAATCACTCGAAAGCGGATAAACCATGGCAACCTTCACGCTCCCGAAGAATAGCAAGATCAACGGCCCCGGCAAGGAACACAAGGCTTCCGGCGGTGCGCGGATCAAGAAGTTCAAGGTCTATCGCTGGGACCCCGAAAGCGGCGAGAACCCGCGTTACGACACTTTCGAGATCGATCTCGACGATTGCGGCCCGATGGTTCTCGATGCGATCATCAAGATCAAGAACGAGATTGACCCGACGCTGACCTTCCGCCGGTCGTGCCGCGAAGGTATCTGCGGTTCCTGCGCGATGAACCTCAACGGCAAGAACGGCCTTGCCTGCACCACCGCGATCGAGGACCTGTCTGGCGAAATCCACATCACCCCGCTGCCGCATATGGACGTGGTGAAGGACCTGGTGCCCGATTTCACGCATTTCTATGCGCAATACGCCTCGATCCGCCCGTGGCTGCAAACCGTTTCCAACACGCCGAGCGGCAAGGAACGCCTGCAGACGCCGAAGCAGCGCGAGAAGCTGGATGGCCTTTACGAATGCATCCTGTGCGCCTGCTGCTCCACCTCCTGCCCCAGCTACTGGTGGAATTCGGACAAGTTCCTGGGCCCGGCAATCCTGCTGCAGGCCTACCGCTGGCTGGCGGACAGCCGCGACGAGATGACCGGCGAGCGGCTGGACGAGCTGGAAGATCCCTTCCGCCTCTATCGCTGCCACACGATCATGAACTGCGCCAATGTCTGCCCCAAGGGCCTGAGCCCGGCGCGCGCCATCGCCGAAATCAAGAAGATGCAGGCCGAACGGCAGATCTGACCTGTCCGGGTTGATTGCACGGTACGAGGAACTGCTGTCATCGGGCGAACTGCGCCCCGATGCCGAACAGCGCGCGGCTGCCGAGGTGCTGGAGCGTGTCCAGCAAGGCCTTGAAAGCCGGATGAAAACCGGCTTCTTCCACCGCCTGATCGGCAAGCGTGAAGCGGTCCGCGGCGCCTATATGTGGGGCGGCGTTGGGCGCGGAAAGTCCATGCTGATGGACCTGTTCCACGAAACGCTGGCCATCGAAGCCAAGCGCCGCGTGCACTTCCACGCCTTCATGCTCGAAGTCCACGCCCGCATTCGAGAGGAGCGCAAGAAGGAGGCTGGCGATCCAATCGCGCCGGTCGCTGCAGCCATCGCCGAAGAAGTGCGCTGCCTCGCCTTTGACGAGATGGTGGTAAACAACTCGCCCGATGCCGCGATCATGTCGCGCCTGTTCACCGCGCTGATCATGGAACACGGCGTGTGCGTGGTCACGACCAGCAACCGCCCTCCCCGCGACCTGTACAAGGATGGCCTCAACCGCGAGCACTTCCTGCCTTTCATCGCTCTGATCGAGAAAGAACTGGACGTCGTCGAACTGAATGGCCCGGCCGATTACCGGCTAGACCGGATAGGCGGCATGGCCAGCTGGCATTCACCCATTGGCTCGGAAGCCACCGCACAGGTGCGCGAACTGTTCTTCCGCCTCACCGACTTTGCCCCGGAAGATGCCGAAAATGTTCCCTCGGCAGATCTTGACCTCGGCGGCGGGCGAACGCTGCATGTGCCCAAGAGCCTGAAGGGCGTGGCCGTGTTTAGCTTCAAGCGGCTGTGCAAGGAAGCGCGCGGCGCATCGGATTATCTCGCCATTGCGCGCGACTATCACACGGTCATCATCGTCGGCATTCCGCAGATGAACCGCGAGATGCGCAACGAGGCGGCACGCTTCTTGACGCTGATCGATGCGCTCTACGAAAACCGGGTGAAACTCTTCGTAACGGCTGAGGTGGAGCCGGAAGACCTCTACCCCTCAGGCGATGGCTCTTTCGAATTCGAGCGCACCGTGAGCCGCCTGAAGGAAATGCAGAGCGAGGAATACATGGCGCTTGGCCACGGCGAGGAAGCCTAGGAAACCCGGAGCTTTTCCAGCGATTTGTCGAGCATGATAAGCTGCCAGAGCATCCGCGAATTGTCGCTGCGGCCTGAAATATGCGCCTCCGCCATGCGCGACAGGGTGGCCTTGTCGAACCACTTGGGGCGGGCAAGCGTGCTGCTGGTGGCAATCGCGCGGGTCTGCGCCCGCAAAGGGCCACGCAGCCAGTCGGCGATGGGCGTCACGAAGCCCTGTTTGGGGCGGTAAAGGATGTCGTCCGGCAGGTAACGTTCCGTCGCCTTCTTCAACAGGTACTTGCCCTGCTTGCCTTTCACCCGCAGCCCTTCGGGCAGGCCGGCCGCAAACTCCACCAAGCGATGGTCTAGCAGAGGTTCGCGCGCTTCAAGGCTCACCGCCATGCTGGTGCGGTCCACCTTGGTCAGCATATCGCCCGGCATCCAGAACTTGAGGTCAGCATATTGCGCCGCATCGAGGCCGGACCGCGCAGGCGCACCCGTCATCATCTCCATGAACGGCACCTCGGCCCGGTAATCACCGAGCTGCCTCACCATATCGCTGCCATAGATGGCAAATCGCTGTTCTGGCGGCACGGCTCCGACCGCGCGGACATAGGCTTCCGCTCCGCTTGTGCCCAGCGCCATCAGCGTGCTCTTGGCGCGCAGGGGGCGCGGTGCCCAGTCCATCTTCAGCCATGCGCGGCCAAGCGGCGCGAGCACCTTGGCGCGCAGGCTTTCAGGCATCAGCCGCCGCAAGCGTTCCTCGTGATGATGGAACACCTGCCGGCGATATCCCGCCGTGGCTTCATCCGCGCCGTCACCCGACAGCGCGACCGTCACGCTTTCGCGCGCAAGCTGGCAGACCCGCCAGGTGGGCAAGGCGGAGCCATCGGCGAAGGGCTCATCGAACATGCCGGCCAGATCATCCAACGCGCCATACTGGTCCGCACTTACCTCGCGCGCAGCGTGATCGGTGCCGAACAGCCGCGCCACCTTCTCTGCGTAAGACGTCTCGTCCACTGCCTCGACATCGAAACCGATGGAGCAGGTCCGCACTGGCTCGCGGCTCGCTTGGGCCATCATCGCGACCACGCTGGAGCTGTCGACGCCGCCGGAGAGGAACGCGCCCAGCGGCACGTCCGATACCATGCGCGATTCCACGTCTTGTCGCAGTTGGTGGAGCAACTCGGCCTCAAGGTCTTTGGCCTTGCCCTTGTGACGCTGGACGAAAGACACGTCCCAGTATTGCTGCAGCCTGGTAGGTTCGGAACCAGGGGGGTGGTGATGCACCCGTCAGGACGGACCTGCACCTGCGCGCCAAGCTCGTCATTGCGCCAGACATGG
>CAYXTJ010000033.1:0-5963 GCA_964467715.1 uncultured Sphingomonadaceae bacterium | reverse complement strand
CCCGTCAGGACGGACCTGCACCTGCGCGCCAAGCTCGTCATTGCGCCAGACATGGATGGTGAGTTCATCGAGAGGGCCGATGACATATTCCTCGCCCGGCCCTTCCTGCATGGCAACGAAGGTGGCAGGCGCCAGCTGCGGCGCATTGGCGGTGGTGCTGCACCCGGTCAACGCAAGGGAAGCCGTGGCACCGGCGGCCAGAAGGCGGGTCATCGTATTCGTTCGCATCATCGCGTCCTCAAGGGTTTCGGGCAATCAGGAGGCAGCGGCCGAAAGCCGGTGCGAACCCACTACCCGCGGATTCGGTGACGCTTGTCGCGAAAAAGGGTGAACATTGCGTTAGCCTTCCAGCCAAACAGGCGGATTTGGCCGGGTTTTTCAAGGCGTGTCCCAAATGGGGACGAGGCTTTGCGAAGCCGTTAAACCAGCATTTCGCGAGCCGGCCCCTGCCCCAGGAAGGTGGCCGGGCTGGCGCTGGCGCCATAGGCACCGGCACAAAAGATGGCGACGATATCGCCCACATCGGCGCGTGGCATCATGGCCTGGTCTGCCAGCCTGTCCAGCGGGGTGCACAGACAGCCGACGATATTCACCTCTTCCTCCGGCTCGGCGCCGAACTTCGTCGCGATGGCAGCAGGATAGTTGCGGCGCACGACGGTGCCGAAATTGCCGGAGGCGGCAAGCTGGTGGTGCAACCCGCCATCGGTGACGAGATACGTGACGCCGTGGCTCACCTTCCGGTCAACGATCCGGGTCAGGTAAACACCCGCCTCGCCGACAAGGTAGCGGCCCAGTTCGATAGCGAACTCAGTATCTTGCAGAACAGTCGGCAAGTCCGCGAAACGTTCTTCCAGTGCAGCGCCGATCTTGCCGATATCAAGCGGCTGGTCCTTGTCGAAATAGGGAATGCCAAAGCCACCACCCATGTTGAGATGCGGCAGCGGCGCACCGATTTCGTCCGACAATTGCGCGGCCAGCGACAGCACATTGGCCTGCGTTTCAATCACGGTATCGACATCCAGCGCCTGACTGCCGGTGTAGATATGCAACCCGCGCCATTCGGCCTCGGCGGCTATGATCTTGCGGGCAAGCGCCGGAACCTCTGCCTGGTCGACCCCGAAAGGCTTGGCCCCGCCGCCCATCTTCATGCCCGATCCACGCATTTCGAAATCGGGGTTCACGCGGATGGCGAGGCGCGGCGTGATGCCCCGTTTCGATCCCACGGCCAGCGCCCGTTTCGCTTCGTTGGCAGATTCGATGTTGAGGGTGACCCCGGTACGGACGGCCATATCCAGCTCGATGTCGCGCTTGCCCGGCCCGGCAAAGCTGATCTGGCCAGGCAGCGGCCCCATCGAGAGGATTGCCGTCAATTCACCCATCGAGGCGATGTCAAAGCCATCCATGAGTTCGTCCATGAAATTGACCACGGCGCGAAAGGGGTTGGCTTTCATCGCATAATGGATCTTCAGCCGCTTCGGCATCGCCGCGCGCAAGGCAGACATGCGGGCAAGGATCGTGTCGCTGGAATAGACGAACAGCGGGGTATCGCCTGCTTCATCCACCAGATCGCTGACGGTGCGCCCGCCAATCGCCAGCTCACCGGCAATGGTGGCAAACCCGGGGGGAATGGGACCCAGCGCCTTCATGACCGCGCCTCGTGTGCCAGCAGGCTGCGATCGATCTTGCCATTGGGATTGAGCGGCATGGCTTCGAGCCAGCGGATTTCGGCAGGCTGCATGAAATTGGGCAGGTCGCGGCGCAGCGCCTTGCGCAAGCCCTCGTCATCGCCGGAGCCGCGCACCACGAGGTGGATTGCCTGCCCCAACCTCTCGTCAGGCACGCCGATGGCCACGGCTTCCTCGGCAAATCCTGATGCCACGGCGGCGTCCTCCACTTCCTGCGGGCTGATGCGGTTGCCCGCGCTCTTTATCATGGCATCGCGCCTGCCGACAAAATAGAGCAAGCCTTCGACATCGCGAAAGACCCTGTCACCAGACCAGACCGCGGTGCCGCGGTAGGTGGACATCGCGGGTGCCGGTTTGAAACGTTCGGCGGTGCGCTCCGCATCCTGCCAGTACCCTTGCGCCACCAGCGGCCCGCAATGCACGAGTTCGCCCTCTTCCAGCGCCCCGGCCAGCTCGCCATCGTCTGCAATCACGAGGATTTCGGCAAAGGGAATGGGGGTCCCCATCGAAGTGGGATGCTCGTGCACCCACCTGGGATGGAGATAGGTCGAGCGAAACGCCTCGGTAAGGCCGTACATCGGGAAGAGCATGGCTTGCGGGAATATCCGCCGCAGGTCCCTCACCAGATAGGTGGTGAGCGCGCCGCCGCTGTTGGTCAGCCGGCGCATTGAGGCAACGGCCTCGGCAGGCCAATCCTGCTCCACCAGTTGCACCCACAAAGGCGGCACGGCGGCAAGAGTGGTAATGGAATGCCTGGAGCAAGCCTTCAGCACATCGCGCGGGGTCAGATAGTCGAGCGGCACAACGCCGCCCCCGGCATACCATGTGGAAAGCAGCTGGTTCTGGCCATAGTCGAAACTGAGCGGCAGGACCGCCAGCGTCACATCATCGCTTTCCAGCTTGAGATAGTGCGCCACGCTGACAGCGCCCAGCCACAGGTTCGCGTGGCTCAGCATCACGCCCTTGGGCTTGCCGGTGGACCCGCTGGTGTAAAGGATCGCGCACAGGCCATGGGGATCGGCATCGGATGGTGGGAGGCCACCGCCAAACGCCTCTGCCTGCTCCCATGCCGCTTTCTCGCCGATCAAAGCGCAATCGGCAGGCGCATCGCCCTCTTTAAGGCTTTTCAGGCGTGCTTCGGTGCCGATCAGGGCGCTTGCCCCGCTATCGGCAAGGATGTGCTTCACCTGTGCGTGTTTGAGCAGCGGATTGACCGGTACATGCACCAGCCCGGCCCGTGCTGCAGCCAGTGGCATTAGGCATGTCAATTCACCCTTCGCCGCCCACGTAGCCACCCTTGCGCCTTTCTGAGGGACAATGTCCGCCAGCCACGCCGCAAGCAGGCTCACACGGCTTCTTAAGTCCTTCCAGCTAAGGCTTTTCCCGCGCAAGGTAAGTGCCATATCCTCGTCACGCCCGATCTGGGCGAGATGGTCGAGCGGTCTGGCAACAGGATCGAGCGTTACAGGCAAGAAAGGCTCCGGGACAAACATTGGTGGAAGCGGTCAGCTATCACGAGACAGTTAAACATCTGCATTCCCTTCGCCTCTCGGGCAAGGGCCCCTTCGCGCATGTCGACTGGTTTGGTCTGTTGGAGGAAGCCGAACAGCAGCTCTTCATTGCCGTTTGCGGTGACGCTCTTGCCAGCGCTTGCCTGCCGCTGACCCAGGGCAAAAACGGTCTGGAAGTGCTCACCAACTGGTATGCCTTTAATTGGACTCCGCTGGTGACAGGACAGCCACGCCCGGACCTCTTTCACGCACTCGCGCACGACCTCGCAGCAAAGGCATCGCGCGTCTTTTTGAGCAAGCTTGCACCTGAAAACCCGCTCACATACGAACTCGAGGCCGGTTTTCGTTCTGCGGGCTGGTCTGTGATCCGCGAGGTATGTGACACCAAACACTACCTGCCGGTCAATGGACGAACCTGCGCCGAATATATCGCATCGCGCCCCGGTCCCTTGCGCACCACCCTCAAACGCGAGGCAAACAAGGTCGAAGTCGTCCTGAAGCGCGCCTTCGATCCCGCTGACTGGGCGGCCTATGAAGCAATCTACTCAGAAAGCTGGAAGCCTGAGGAAGGCGATCCCGCGCTGCTGCGCGCCTTTTCCGAAAGCGAGAGCGCGAAGGGCCACTATCTGTTCGGCATGGCGCTGGCAGAGGGTAGGCCCGTCGCCGCGCAACTCTGGACCGTGGAAGACGGCACAGCCTACATCCACAAGCTGGCACACCTCGAAAGCGCGCAGAAACTCTCCCCAGGAACCACGCTGACCGCTGCCTTGTTCGAGGAGGTTATCGACCGCGATCGCGTGTCCGAAGTCGATTTCGGGACAGGCGACGATGGCTTCAAGGCGGACTGGATGGAAGCCACCCGCCCGCGCATTTCGCTCACCTGCATGCGCCGCGGATCGCCCGCCAACTGGCCGATTCTCGCCAAGGCGGCGCTGCGCAAGCTTGTTTCGCGGCAAAGTGCTGGCTAGAGGCGCTGCATGAGCGATAACCTGCCTGCCATTCGCGACGAAGATATCGAGGTGGAGCTGATCCTGCGCCAGGTGCTGCAGGATGTGCTGGGCCTCGATGCCGAGGATGTTGCGGAGTTCACTGGGGAAACCGGGCTGTTCGGCTATCTGCCGGAACTCGATTCCATGGCCGTTGCCGGCCTGCTGACCGAGGTGGAAGACCGGCTCGACATCCTGATCGAGGATGATGAGGTGGACGGCGAAATGTTGGAAACCTTCGGCGGCCTGCTCTCCTTCGTCATCGCCAAGCGCCAAGAAGGCTGAGAGGCGCTCTTGCAGCTGCAATCCTGGCAAGCGCCCGGTGGCAGCGAGGAACTTGCCATAGAGTTCGGGCCTGCAAATGCCCCGCGCCTGCTGGTGCTTCCCGCGTGGTTCGATGAAAGCAACAAGCTGCGCTATTTCACCATCGAGGTGATGCGCGCGCTGGAACGCAGCGGCGTTGCGAGCGTGTTGCCCGACTTGCCAGGCTGCAACGAGAGCCTTGCGCCAATGGCGGAGCAGGACATCAAGGGCTGGCACGCCGCCGCTGCCTGCGCTGCCGAACAGCTCCGCTGCACGCATGTGCTGGCCATCCGCGCAGGAGCCAATATCGCCCCAGCCCTACCCGGTTTCGCCTATGCGCCGCTCGCAGGAAAGAGTGCGCTCCGGGCCATGCTGCGCGCGCGCGCGATCAGCGCGAAGGAGGCGGGCCGCGAGGAGAAGAACGCGGATCTTCTCGAACTGGGCAAGTCTTAAGGCCTGGATCTGGCAGGCTACCGTCTTGGCGCTGGCATGATCGCTCAGCTGGCTACTGCCGAACTCCACGCCAACCCATCGCTAGCCGAAATCAAGCAGGATGATCTCGGCGGTCCCTGCCTGTGGCTGCGGATGGAACCCGATCACGATCAGCAGCAGGCTGAGGCACTCGCAGCCCGTGTAGCTGCAAGGATGGCCACATGAGCCGTCGCCACCTGACCTTCACCTGCAAGGGCGAAACGCTGGCGGGCACGCTGGACGATGCGCCGGGCAAGGTCGGCCTGCTGATCGTCACCGGCGGCAACGAGATACGCGCCGGTGCATTCTCCGGTCAGGCAAAGTTGGCACATCACATCGCCGAAAATGGCTACCCCGTGTTCCGCTTTGACCGGCGCGGAGTGGGCAATTCCGGTGGCGAGAACGGCGGCTACACATCCAGCCAGCCCGATATTGCCGCGGCCAAGGCTGCTTTCCTCGCAGCAGCGCCTCAAGTCGAATGCATCGTCGCGCATGGCAATTGCGATGCTGCTACCGCAGTCATGGCATTTTCGGCTGTCGATGCCCGGATCGTGTCGAACTCGTGGGTCTATGGCGACGGAGGAGAAGACACGGGCGCTGCACCACCTGCGGCAGCGATCCGCAGCCGCTATGCTGAAAAGCTGAAGAACCCGCGCGAGGTCTTGCGCCTGCTCACTGGCGGCGTTTCGCTGGGCAAGCTGTTTCGCGGCTTGCTTGCGGCCATCAAGCCGCGCCCGGCAAGCCATTGTGACGAAGCTCTGCGGATCGCCGCGCTGGTCGAAAGCAACACGCCCCCGCTAACGATCCTGCTGGCCGGAAGGGACCGCACGGCGCAGTATTTCGCCGCAAATTGGGATCCGGCAGACCCGCGCCTGAAGCACTGTCCCGAGGCGGACCATTCCTTCAGCTCCGGCCATGCACAAGACTTGTATTTCAACCAGTTAATCGCCGCTCTTCACGAACAGGCTCGCCAGCTCGACATGGGTTGACCAGCGGAACTGGCCCAC
>CAYXTJ010000032.1:0-20195 GCA_964467715.1 uncultured Sphingomonadaceae bacterium | reverse complement strand
AGAAGCTGGGCGAGCGGGGCCATGAATTCGGCACCGTCACCGCGCGAAAGCGCCGCTGCGGCTGGTTCGATGCCACGCTGGTGAAGCAGACCTGCGCCATTTCCGGCGTCACGGGTATCGCGCTCACGAAGATCGACGTGCTCGACGGGTTCGAGACGATCAAGATCTGCACCGGCTACATGCTCGATGGCAAGCCGATCGACTACCTGCCCGCCAATGCGCAGGACCAGGCCCGTTGCACGCCGGTCTATGAAGAGATCGATGGCTGGGAAGGCACCACCGTGGGTGCGCGCAGCTGGGCTGATCTTCCGGCACAGGCGATCAAGTATATCCGCCGTATCGAGGAACTGATCGAATGCCCGGTGGCAAGCGTTTCGACCAGCCCGGAACGCGAGGACACGATCCTTGTGCGCGACCCCTTTGAAGACTGATATCGCCGGATATTCTTGGTGTGATCCCCGTTTGTTCTCATCTTGTTCGCACTCAACACGAATTGCGACTCGGGAGAAGGAATCAATGGGGCAGGTCGATTTCGCCTATGACACGCTGGCCGCTGCGGTTGGTGTAGCTCCCTCTGTCTCGATTTTTGCCGAGCGTGCGGACCTGCGCGAACAGATGCGCGAGGATGCCGAAGCTGCGGGGATGATCCTGCGCGAATGTGCCGGGCTGGATGCGCTGCTGGGCGACAATCCGCGTCCTTTGGGGGAAGCGGTGCTGATCGATTGCCCGGCGCCCGATTGCGCCACCGTGGCGGCCCTGTCGCGGATTGACGAGCGGGTGCTGCGGTCCGGCGCGCATCTTGTTGTGTCGACCACCGTGGGCGGGCTCGATGATGTGTTCGCCTGCCTCTCGCAATGCCAGCCGCAGATCCTTGTCAGCCCGCGCCGGGCAGACCGGATCATTGCCCTCGGTCAGATACTGTCAGTGGTGCCGCATGGCCGGTTGCGCGAATTGAGCGATGAGGACCGGATCACGCTGCTGCGCCTCACCGAACAGGTGAACCAGATTGCCGAGAAGCTGGAGCGGCTGGGCGATGGCGAGGATGCGGCCAGTGTGCGTAGCCCGTCGCAGGCCTTCCGTTTTGGCGAGCAGGCCGGCGGCACCCTGCGCCAGCAGGGTGACAGGCTGGTTCAGTCTGCCCGTCCGCCGCTGCCCGATCCGCGGCTTGTCCGCCGCATCGTCCACCAGCGCCAGCTGCGCGCGCGCTTCTTTGAAGGCGAACTGTTTGCCGATCCGGCGTGGGACATGCTGCTCGATCTCACCGCCGCGCGTGCAGAGCACAAGCGCGTGTGCGTGACTTCCCTGTGCATCGCCTCCGGCGTTCCGCCCACCACGGCGCTGCGCTGGATCAGCCAGATGACCGAGGCTGGCCTGTTCGAGCGGGTGGAGGACGAGACCGATCGCCGCCGCGCCTTCCTGCAACTGAGCGACAAGGCGGCGGACGCGATGGCGCGTTATTTCGCCGAATTGGGCGAAAGCGCTACGGCGATGGTGTGAGGTGGCAGAGAAGTGCTCCCCCGCGCTTCGCTTGGGAGTATTTTGGCCAAAACTATCCCCCGGATGGTTTTGAGTCACAAAATACTGGTGGGCGATGACAGGCTCGAACTGCCGACCCTCTCGGTGTAAACGAGATGCTCTACCAACTGAGCTAATCGCCCGATCCGTATCGGAAGTGCGCCCTTTAACGGTTTGAGCAGCCCGGTCAACGCTGCACGTGCAAGCTGTCCCAAATTGTCTTTTCGCGCGTCACACCCTTGCCATGCCGCAGCAGGGATATATTGCCTTCAATCCAGCAAACGGGGGCGAGCAATTGCCGCGCAAACAGGTAGATCCGGGCAGGAGGGCAGAAATCGGCAAGGAACGCCGTGCCCGCACCCGCGCGCGGATCATCGCTGCTGCCTTCGAGATTTTCGGTGAAGAGAACGGTCTCTACGCCCGTATCGAGGATGTGGTGGACAAGGCCGGCGTCACCCGTGCCACCTTCTACAACCACTTTTCGGGCATGGTGGAATTGCGCGAGGCGCTGGCGCATGAAGTCACCCATGATTTCCTCAGCGCCGTGACCCGCACCATCTCGAGCATGCCCGATGCCCGCGATCGCGCATCGGTGGCTGTGCGTTTCTATCTCCACCGCGCGCGCGAGGATCGCCGCTGGGCATGGTCCATGCTAAACATGAGCGCTTCCGGGCTGATCTTCGGCGCGGAGACTCATCGGCAAGCGGGCGAGACTGTGGGTGAGGGTATCGATGAAGGCGTGTTCCCCATCGGCTCGCGCGTGATGGGGCGGGATCTGCTGCTGGGTTCCACCCTGGCCGCCATGGGATCCATCGTGCGCGAGAAGATGCCCAGGAATTACCCCGAAGTGATCGCGGGTTACATCCTGCATGCCTTGCGGGTTCCCTTTGATGAAGCACGCGAAATTGCCCACAAGCCGCTCCCGAAACTGCTCGCAGACCCGGGTGCAGTGGAGGAGTGATCCTTCCATACGAGCGGGACGACCTGCTCCGGTTCACCCGCAATCGAAAATTTCGAATTTGACATTTCGCCAAATATCGATCTAGCAAGACTCCAGATAAACAAATCGTCCAGTTTGACATGGGCGGATGGGAGAGACTTATGGATCGACATCGCACCGCGCGATGGGCAGGCCTTGCGCTTGTCGCCGCGATGACTGCAGGTGCGCTGGGGGCAGGCTTTGCCGCTCCGGCCACAGCACAGGCCACGTACGAGATAGAGCCACGCGCGCCTGAATATCTTTACGAACGCACCTGCGGATATTGCCACGGCCACAACATCGCACCAATCATTCGCGGGCGGAAGCTGCCTGCGGTCGTGACCAAGGCTGTGGTCCGCAGCGGCAATGGCGCAATGCCGGCCTTCAAGCCTACCGAAATCACCGATCAGGAACTGGAAGCGCTGGCGCAGTGGCTCTCCACCGCAGAGGCAGACCCCGAGGAGCACGGCCGATGAGCAACGGATTTTCCCGCCGTGAGATCATGGCAATCGGCGGCGCGATTGCCGGCACCGCCGCCATGACCCCGCTCGCCCGTGCCCGCATGTTGCCGGCCGAAATGGACCGCGATGTCTTTGCCGGGGTGGTGCGCGAATTGCGCGCGATCGTGGGCGATGAATGGGTCTTTGCCGACGAAGCGAGCACCATCAGCTATCGCAAGAGCGGCATTCCCGATCTGCGCGGAGAGCACATACCGTCTGGCGCAGTGGCTCCTGCAAGTGTCGAGCAGGTGCAGGCGATCCTGGCGGTGGCCAACCGCTACAAGCTGCCGCTGTGGCCGATCTCCACCGGTAAGAACATGGGTTATGGCATGGCCACGCCCGCTTCATCCGGCCAGATGATCCTGGACCTGAAACGGATGAACAAGATCCTCGACTTCGATGCCGAACTGGGCACGATCCTTGTCGAGCCGGGCGTCACCTACCAGCAGATCCAGGACTATATTGACGAGCATGACTTGCCGTACTGGATCGATGTTCCCACTGTGGGGCCGATCGTGTCGATGGTGGGCAACACGCTGGAGCGCGGTGTGGGCTACACGCCCTATGGCGATCACTTCTTCATGCAATGCGGCATGGAGGTGGTTCTGGCCGATGGCACCGTGCTGAAAACAGGCATGGGTTCCATCGAGAACGGCAATACCTGGCAGGCCTTCAAATGGGGTTACGGCCCCTATCTGGATGGTATCTTCACCCAATCCAATTTCGGCGTGGTCACCAAGCTGGGCATGTGGATGATGCCCAAGCCGCCTGCATACAAGCCGTTTATGGTCCGCTCTGCCGAGGTGGAGGATATTGCCGCCATCACCAATGTGACGCGGCCTTTCCGGATGAACAACCTCATTCCCAATGCGGTGATGATGATGGGCGCGCTCTATCAGCTCTCCATGTTCAATCGCCGCGCTGATATCTGGCAGGAAGAAGGGCCGATCCCGACCGAGGTGATCAAGAACCTCGCCCGCCAGAATGAGCTGGGCATGTGGAACACCTTCTTCGCGCTATATGGCACTGAAGAAACCATTGCCGCGACCGAACCGATCATTCGCAGTGCTTACGAATCTGTGGGCGGCGAAGTCCTTACGGACGCCGAACTCAACGGCAACCCCTACTTCGAGCACAACAAGGCACTGATGCGCGGTGGCCTGACGCTGGAGGAAAAGGGCCTCGTGCGCTGGTGGGGCAAGACTGGCGGCGCTGTCGCCTTTGCTCCGGTGGCCCCGGCCAAGGGTTCCGAGACGCAGGGCCAAACCGACCTGGCAATCGAAGTCATGAACAAGTGGGGCTTCGACTATGCTCCGGCTTACGTGGTGGGCAGCCGCGAGTTGCACCACATCATCTTCCTGATGTTTGACAAGGGTGACGACGAGAACTCCGCCAAGGCCGAGCAGTGCATGAACGAGATGATCACCCGCTTCGGCGAGCGCGGCTGGGCTGCCTATCGTTCCTCGGTTTCGACCATGGACCTGGTGGCGCAGCAATATGGCGATGCCAACCGCGAGGTGAACGCACGCATCAAGCAGGCGCTCGATCCCAACCACATCATTGCGCCGGGCAAGCAAGGTATTGCCTGATGCGCCTCCGGCCCGGCAACTCCCTTTGCCGGGCCGGCACTCCTATCCTCGAAGAAAGGCAGCAAGCATGAGCGGTGTGAGTTACGATTTTGCAGGCAAGACGGCGCTGGTCACCGGCGCTGCAACCGGCATAGGCCGCGAAACGGCGAAGGCCTATGCCTCGGCCGGGGCCAAGGTGATGATCGGCGATATCGATCCGCGCGCGGAAGAAACCGTGGCGATCATCCGGCAGGCAGGCGGGGAGGCGGATTTCACGCCCACGGACGTGACCGATGGCGATGCCGTGCGGGCGCTGGTGGCAGGAACGATCAAACGCTTCGGTAGCCTTGAAATGGCCTTCAACAACGCTGGCGTGCTGCCGCCGCTGAACCCCATTCACGAGGTGCCGGACAGCGATCTGGACCATGCCATCAATGTCGATTTCAAGGGCGTGTGGTATGCCATGCAGGCGGAAATCCGCCATTTTCTGGAGGTCGGCGGAGGCACCATCGTCAACACCGCGTCGGTCGGCGCGCTGATCGCGGACCCGAACATGGCAGTCTATTGCGCGATGAAGCACGCTGTGGCGGGCCTCACCAAGGCGGCCGCGGTGGAATATGCGCAGAAGAACATCCGCGTGAACTGCATCGCCCCCGGCTTCATTGCCACGCCGATGACGCAGGCCTGGGTGGACAGCAAGGAATTCACGGACATGTTCTTCCAGCACAATGTTTCGGGCCGCTTTGCCTATCCGGAAGAGATCGCGGGCACGGTGCTGCACCTGTCATCCGATGCGGCAAGCTTCGTGAATGGCGCGACATGGACAATCGATGGCGGCCAGACTGCGCATTGATGCCTAGCCCTCGTCGGGCACGGCCTCGGCGATCAGTACCAGTGCTTCATCGCTGTGCCAGTCATATGCGCCGATAACGCGCCACACTTCCTTGCCTTGCGCATCATAGAGGATGGTGATCGGAAGGCTGCCGCCACCGCCCAGCGCTTCGGCGAGCTGGCCTTGCTGGTCCATCCAGCGCGGCAAATTGGTAAAGCCCTTTGCTTCGAAGAAGGGGACGACCTTTTCCGCGCCCTGAATATCCGCGCTTACAGTAAGCACGCGCACATCGTCGCCAATTTCGCCAGCCAGCGAATCCAGCATCGGCATTTCCACGATACAGGGCACGCACCACGTGGCCCAGATGTTGATCAGCACCGGCTTGCCGGTTGCTTGGGCAAGGGCGAGGGTGGTGCCGTCCGGATCTTCCAGCTCTACCTCGGGAAGCGTCGTCCCGGCAAAGGTGCGGTCCACAAAGCCGGTGAGCGCCGGTGCTTCGGTTTCCGAAGAGACTTCTTCCCCGCCTTGCGCGCCTCCCTCTCCTTGCGTATCGCAGCCCGCCAGAGCAGCGGCCAAAATGGCTGCCGGAAAAGCAAGACGGTAGGACGATTTGAGCAAGGGTAAGGCCTCCAATGCAATGTGGGGCGGGCGGTTCGCGGAAGGACCGTCTGCCATCATGCGCGAGATTAACGCCTCGATCCCGTTCGACAAGGCGCTGTGGCGGCAGGATATCGCCGCATCGAAGGCGCATGTCACCATGCTTGCCGCGCAAAAGATCGTCAGCGATGCCGACGCCGAAGCGATCCTTGGCGGGCTCGATAGCATTGCAGCCGAATATGAAGCGGATGGTGTTCCCGAAGACTGGGACCTTGAAGACATCCACATGACCACCGAAAGCCGCCTTGCCGAACTGATCGGCCCGGCGGCAGGGCGCCTGCACACCGCACGCAGCCGCAATGACCAGGTGGCCACCGATTTCCGCCTGTGGGTGCGCGATGCGATGGACCAGACGCTGGCCGGGCTGCACGCGCTGCAACGCGCTCTGCTGAAGCAGGCAGAAGTCCATGCCGCCTCGATCATGCCGGGCTTCACCCATTTGCAGACTGCGCAGCCGGTGACGCTGGGCCATCATCTGATGGCCTATTTCGAGATGGTCAGCCGCGATGTTTCGCGGTTCGAGGATGCCCGCGCACGGATGAACTTCTCGCCGCTGGGCAGCGCCGCGCTCGCTGGCACGGGTTTCCCGATTGACCGCGAGATGACCGCGAAAGCGCTCGGCTTCGATGCGCCGACCAGGAACAGCCTCGATGCCGTGTCCGATCGCGATTTTGCGCTGGATTACCTCCAAGCCGCTGCGCAGTGCAGCCTGCACCTGTCGCGCCTTGCAGAAGAGTTCGTGATCTGGGCCAGCCAGCCCTTCGGTTTTGTGCGCATGGCAGATAGCCTCTCGACCGGCTCATCCATCATGCCGCAGAAAAAGAACCCCGATGCGGCAGAACTGGTGCGCGGCCATGCGGGTCGTATCGTCGGCTGCCTAACGAGCCTGATGGTGACAATGAAGGGCCTCCCGCTCGCCTATTCGAAGGACATGCAGGACGATAAGCCGCCGGTGTTCGAAGCAGCAAACCTGCTGGGCCTGTCCATTGCCGCGATGACCGGCATGGTGGCAGACAGCACCTTCAAGGTGGAGCGGATGCGGCAGGCCGCCGAACTCGGCTATGCCACCGCCACCGATCTGGCCGACTGGCTGGTGACGCAGGCGGACATTCCCTTCCGCGAGGCGCACCACATCACCGGTGCAGCGGTGAAGCTGGCCGAGAGCCGCGGCATCGCGCTGCACGAACTTTCCATCGAGGACCTGAAGGCTATCGACGAACGCATTGATGACCGCGTGTACAAGGCGCTGTCTGTCGAGGCATCGGTCGCCGCGCGCGCCAGCTATGGCGGCACCGCGCCTGCTGAAGTGCGAAAACGCGTGGCGGAAGCGAAGTCGGCCATGGAGGCGCGCGCATGAGGAAGCTCATCACCGCAAGTCTTATGGCACCGCTGCTCGCAGCCTGCGCGCAGATGGGGGAACTTGAACCGGCAGAAGGCAAGAGCCTGCCTCCGGCCCCCTATGGCGCTGACGACCCGCTTACCGCCGCAGAACTTCTCGAAACAGACCCGCTGGCCGCACCCGAAAGAAGCGTGGAATTGCGGCGCGAATCCGAAGAACGCGAGGACGATCCCTTCGATCTCCCGCCTGAAGGCTAAGACAGATTTCCAATGGACCATTTCCAGATCAAGAACGGCGAGCTTTACGCCGAAGACGTGCCCATGGCGCGCATTGCCGATGAATTCGGCACACCCGTCTACATCTATTCCCGCGCCACGCTGGAACGCCACGCCCGCGTATTCCGCGAAGCGCTGGAACCGCTCGGCAAGATCCACCTCGCCTTTGCCGTGAAGGCCAACCCCAACCTTGCCGTGCTGCGCGTGATGCAGCGCGAAGGCTTTGGTGCAGACGTGGTTTCCGGCGGCGAGATGGCGCGCGCGTTGGCAGCAGGGATGCCTGCTGCAGACATCGTGTTCTCCGGAGTCGGCAAGACCCGCCGCGAGCTTCTGAAGGGGCTTGAGGCTGGCATCGGCCAGTTCAATATCGAGAGCGAGGAAGAGGGCGAGGAACTCGCCGAGATCGCTGCCGAGCATGGCTACACCGCCAATTGCGCGCTGCGCGTGAACCCGGACATCGATGCGGGCACGCATGAAAAGATTTCGACCGGCAAGAGCGACAACAAGTTCGGGGTTCCGATTGATCAGGCTGCAGCCATGTACCAGCGCCTCGCCGCGCTGCCGGGCATGAACCTGCGCGGGCTGGCGGTGCATATCGGCAGCCAGCTGTCTGACCTCACGCCGCTTGAGCAGGCATTCGAGAAGATCGGCGCGCTGATGGCCACAATCCGCGGGCAGGGCGGCACTGTCACCCATGTCGATCTCGGCGGCGGGATCGGTGTGCCCTACAAGGCTGGCGAGGTGATGCCGAGCCCGGCGGAATATGGCGAGATGGTCGCCCGCGTTACAAAGGGCTGGGACGTCACGCTGATGTTCGAGCCCGGCCGCGTGATTGCTGGCAATGCCGGTGTGCTGCTGACCGAAGTGGTCCGCGTGAAGCGCAACGCCAACCGCGATCCCTTCGTGATCGTGGATGCCGCGATGAACGACCTTGCCCGTCCGGCGCTTTACGGTGCCTGGCATGATTTCGATGCGGTGAAGCCCAGCGGTCAGCGCATGACGGCCAATATCGTCGGCCCGATTTGCGAGACTGGCGATACCTTCGCCATGGGCCGCGAAATGGACGCGGTGGAGCGTGGGGACCTTGCCGTGTTCCGCACCGCCGGTGCCTATGGCGCGACCATGGCCAGTTCCTACAACTCGCGCGGCTTCGTGGCCGAGGTGATGGTGGACGGTGACAAGGTGGCCAGCGTTGCTGACCGTATCCTGCCCGAAGACATCTACGCCGCCGAGCGCGTGCCGGACTGGCTGGACGACTGATGCGCAGCCTGCCGCTCTTCCACCGCATTGCCGGCACGCCGGTGATCGTGCTGGGGGAGGGCGACATGGCCACCCCCAAGCGCCGCTTTGTCGAGCGTGCAGGCGGCGAGGTGATTGCAGACTTGCAGGAGGGCATAGACAAGGGCGCGCGGCTGGCCTTCATCGCGCATGACGATGCCGCCATGTGCGAGGCAGATGCAATCCGCGCGCGCTGTGCAGGCCTGCTGGTCAATGTGGTGGATCGTCCCGAGCTGTGCGATTTCACCACGCCCAGCCTGCTCGAACGCGATCCGGTGCTGATCGCCATCGGTACCAGCGGCGCTTCTGCGGGCCTTGCCAAGCAATTGCGCTTGCGGCTCGAAGGGCTGCTCCCGGCAGACCTCGGCACGCTGGCCAGCAGGCTCAACGAATGGCGCGGGCGCATCAAGGACAAGTGGCCTGCCATGGCAGACCGGCGGCAGGCGCTCGACAAGGCGCTGACCAGCGGCGGCGTGCTCGACCCGCTGGCGGAAGGCTCGGCAGACCGGGTGGCGGCATGGCTCGATGGCGATACGCCGCAAGCGCAATCTGGCCGCGTGGAAATCACTCTTGCAAGCCTCGATCCCGAAGACCTGACGCTGCGGCAGGCCCGGCTGCTGGGCAGCGCCGATGCCGTGCTGCACGATCCCGCCGTCCCGCCCGAGATACTGGACCGGTCGCGCGCGGATGCCTTGCGCTTCCCGCTCCCGTTTGAAGGGCGGGAGCCCGACGGGCTGGTTATTTTGATCAAGACTTAAGATGCTGTAATCATTATCATTACAGGCTTTTAATTTCTCAAAGGCCCGCTGCCTCGGCAGGTTTCCGGCAGGTGAAGCGCAAGACTTCGCCGGCAACAGGAGACCCCTAATGAAACTGCCCAAGATCGATCTGGCGAGCCTGCCTGATCTCAGCAACGTCACCAGCATGTTCGGTGCCATGCGCCAATCTGGCCCGGGCCATGACGACTCCCTCGTGGTGCTGATGACCATCGTCTATGAAACCCAGCCTCCGGGCAGCGGCATCATCTGACGGCCGGGCGCGAGCGATGCGAGTCCATCCATCCATCGCGGCGTTGCGGAGCGACCGTGCTCCGCAACGCCAGGCCCAGGCGGCCATGAAGGTGGCTCTCGACCACTGGCGCGCGGAAACGGGAGCTGCCACTGCGCTGGCCGATTTCGAGCGGTTCGGGAAGGGTGCCGCGCTGGAAGACTGCCCGGCGCTGGACCAGATATTCACCGGACAAGACGATGCCCCGCTGCTGATGCAGGCGCTGATGCGGCACTTCAGCCTGGCGTTTGCCGACAACCCGCTTGGCCATCCGCCGTTTCGCAACAGTTTCAACGGCACCAGTTCGACCATACAGCTGGCCAGTTCCGACCGTGCGCAGCTGCTGCTGCAGGCGCGTGAACCGGGTGCCTATGCCAGCGATACTGCCAGCTATTCGGACAATCTCCGGTTCGATGCCGTGCTTGCAGGCAAGGCAAAGGCGCGGATCATCCGCATCCACGGACCGGAAGAGCATGTCGGCTTTTCCGAAGAGCCGATCGCTCTTGCCGCCGGATCGCGACTCGGCTTCGATTGTTCGGGCGAGATGCTGTTCCTCGAGGCAGTGGAGCAACGGCTGGTGACCCTGCGCCTTTTGCAGGCTGCACCGGAACCGCGCCCGCTGCGCGAATATTGCCGCAAGTCGGGTAGGTTGCTGCACCGTTCTGCCGGCAAGCTATCTTCCAGCAGGTGCGAGATGATGGCCGCGCTGCTGGGCCGGATGGGCCGGGCCGATGCTGCGCCGGTGCTGGCTGAACTGGCATTGCAGCAGGGCGAGGATTCGCTGCGTTGGCAGGCGCTGCGCGAATGCCTCGCGCTCGACACGGCGCAGGGCTTTGCCGCCTTGCTCTCCCTTGCCCGCAATGCCGACGATCCGCTGTGCGCAGAAGCCGGTGCGCTGCGCGTGCAGCTGGTGGAGGCCCATCCGCAACTCTTGCAACTGGAGACAATGCAATGCCCCGCGTGATCGACCATGCCGATGACGCCGCCTGCGAGCTGGGCGATTGCATTGCCGCGCTGGAAGCCGATGGCTTTGATCCGCTCGAGGAAGAAAGCCTGATCAACGCAGCAGGTTGGCTGAGAAAGCTGGGCAACAACCGCAGCTTCCTGGCCGATGCCATGATCGACGAACTCAAGGATCACGCGCACGGCGGCGAGGATGCCAGTGCCCATGGCGCGCAGGTGATCACCCTCAGCCCATTGGGGCATGACTTCTTCATCCGCGCCAATTTCTGGCCGAGCCGCGATGAATATGCCTTTCGCGCTTCAGGCCACGCGGCCTTCGCTTACGAACTTCCGCAAGACCACAATTTCGACTTCCTCACCGTGGGATATTTCGGTCCCGGCTATGCTTCGGACTATTACGAGTTCGACTACGAAGCGGTGGAGGGCATCGTGGGCGAGACAGCGAACCTGCGCTTCGTGGAACGCTCCACGCTCGATCCCGGCAAGCTGATGCATTACCGCGCGCACCGCGATGTGCATTCGCAACTGCCGCCCGAAAGCCTCTCCGTTTCGCTCAACATCATGCACGCAGGCGGCGCGCAGGGCTGGCTCGACCAGTATCGCTTCGACGTGGAGAAGGACGAGATTTCGGGCGTAATCAGCGCCGGGGGCAGCGAGATATTCCTGCGCCTTGCGGTTGGTCTGGAGAACCCCGAAGCGCTCGATCTGGCAGAGAATTTCGCGCGCAATCACGTGAGCGAGCGGATGCGGCTGGTGGCGCTGGAAGCGCAGGCGGGTATTCTTGGTCCTGAAGACCGTGCCGCGCTTTGGCGGCGAGCCGAGGCAAACGGCAGCAGGCTGGTGGTAGGTGAAGCCAAGCGGCGGCTGCGGATGCTTGCGGCCTAAAGAATCCCGCCCGCCAGCCGGTCAATCGCGCCTTGCAGGATGATCGCGGCGGCGTGGCTGTCGATCTTTTCGGCGCGCTTGGCGCGGCTGAAATCCTGCGAGATCATGTCGCGTTCGGCGCTGGCGGTGGACCAGCGCTCGTCCCACAGCAAGACCGGCAGGCCCAGCACGGCGATGTTGCGGGCAAAGGCGCGGCTGGCCTGCGCGCGTGGGCCTGCCGTCCCGTCCATGTTGAGCGGCAGGCCGATCACGATGCCTTTCAGGCCGCGTTCGGCCACCAGTGCCTCGATTGCGGCCTTGTCCTTGCCGAACTTGCCCTTGGCCAGCGTCTTGCCTGCCGTGGCAAAGCGCCAGTGCGCATCGGCGAAGGCGGTGCCGATGGTCTTTGTGCCAAGGTCCAGTCCGATCAGCCCGCCACCGTCGGGCAGGGCATCGCGGAACTCAGGCGCGTTTTCGGTGATCAGGGGCGTGCTTGCCATGCTCTCACCCGGCGCACGACATCCTGTTGCAGGTTCGCCCAGAACAGCGGGATATCATAGACGTGGTAATTGCCCTGCGGCAGTACATGCGCGCCCATTTCGGGCGGGTCGCCGATCAGCAGCAGGCCCCGCTCATCGCATCGAGCGGGAACGGCGCCACGCACCAGTTCGCCCGTGGTGAGATCGCTGCTGGGCACCAGCGTGCCAAGGTTCAGGCCCATTTCGCCGCTGTCGTTCACCTTGCCGGTGAGCGGATTGACGCACAGGATCGCGCTGTCGCCGCGCAGCTCGCCGTCAAACCCTGCTGACTGGCTGTATTGCATCAGCATCAGGCCGGGATCGTTCTCGTCCGCGAAGCTGGCCCAGCTGACGATGCAGGCGCTGCTGTCCTGCTCGGCACAGGCGGGCAGGGGCAGGGCAGGCAGGTCATGTTCCAGCGAGATCGGCCAGCCAATGGGGTATGCCACGGCGATGCGGCCCTGCAGTTCGGCGCCCGCCACCTTCTCGCGCAGCAAGCGCAGGATCAGCAACGAACCCTGACTGTGGCCCGCGAGCACGATGGGCGTTTCAGGAGAGGTGTTGGCGACGAAATATTCGAAGGCCTGCTCCACGTCGCGGTAGGCGGCATCGACCGCCTGCTGCGCCTGGTCAGAGCCTGTCAGGAATGCGCCAAAAGTGGCCTGGCGATAGCGCGGAGCCCAGATTTCGTCCGCCTGATTGAAGGCGCTGCCAAGGCCGCGCACGAAGATCCGCGCGAAGTCCTGCGATTCGCCATCGTCGAGCGGGGCGTTCCAGCGCTGACCGTCAAAGAAGCTGGTGGGGTGGACGAAGAACACCGCGAAGGACGGGGGCGCTTCCCCTACCGGTTCCGCAGGTGTGGGCAGGATGTCCCGCCCTTCGACAAATTGCGGCTGCCAGCGCGCCGGATCATTGGGCGCGCCCATGCCGGGGCGCGAAAACCACATGGCGGGATCGGCATAGGCGTTGGCCTCCAGCTCTCCCTGGTCCTCGTATTCGGCAGAGGGGACCAGCGCGATCTGGGTCAGCTCCTCGCTATACATGCGCAGCACGAATGCGGCCGCAGCCACCAGCAGGAAGCCGAAAACGATAATGTAGAGAAATTTACGCATTGCCTGCCGCCACTGAACGGGCCGCCTCCACTTCTTCCTTCGCGCGCCGCTCTGCCTCGGCCAGCGCTGCGCGATCGCCTTCCTCGTTCTGTTCGGAGCGGCGCTCCAGCACAACCTTGATCATGGCGAGCAAGGGGTCTGCCAGGAACAGGCCGAGCACGCCGAACAATATGCCCATGATCAGCTGCATGGACAGCACCAGCGCCGGGGCGAGGTCCACCGTCTTTTTGGCGATCATCGGGATCACGAAATAGCCGTCGATGTTCTGGACAAGGAAATAGACCACGATGGTGTAGATGCCCATCTCCGTGCCGCCGGAAAAACCCACGAGCACCATCAGCACGCCCGAAATCACCGCGCCGATATTGGGCACGAAGGCCAGCAGCGCGGTGAGGATGGCGAGCAGGGCGGCCATGGGAATGTCATCGCCTGTCACCCAGCCATATCCACGCAGCATCAGATAGGTGAAGATGCCTTCCACCAGCATGCCGACAAGCCGACCGAACATCAGGCGGCGCATGGTGAAGGCCATGCGGGTGACAAGGATGTGGAAGTCATGCCGCCGCGGCTTGGGCAGCATCCATGCAAAGCCACGTTCGTAAAGGCGCGGTTCAATGGCGATATAGATGCCGATGATGGCGATCAGCACCAGCGTGGTCACACCGCCAAGGATGCCCCCGAGCGCGCGAGTGACGGTGCCGAAGCCGCTCAGCGCCTGACTGACAAGGCCCTGCACGTCGGTCATCTGAACCTCGAACCCCTTGTCCTGCATGAAGTCGAATAACAGGCCGGCCTGTTCCTGCACGATTTCGGGGAACTGGGCGGCCTCGCGCGAGATGGTGGAGCCGGCGAAATAGCCAAGCCAGGTGAGGAAAGCGATGCTGCCGACCAGCACGATGCCAACCCGCCACGGCCGGGCGATGGGCAACACCCGGCCGAGCAGGCGCGAACCGCCATCGATCATCGCGGCGAGCACCATGGCGCCGAAGATCACCAGCAGGCTTTGCGAGATGTAGACGGCAATGAAGACGAGGCCCGCCATGGCGATCCATACCGCAGCGCGGGCAACTTCGTGGCGGATTTCGGCATTGACGATGCGCGTGGGGCTGGCCCCCACGTCCAGGCCATCCTCGTCATCGGCGGAAGGTGGCGTTACGTCACTCATCCGGTTGGCTTACCCCGTCCAGCGGCGGGCGCAAGCTGGTCCACGCACGTTCCGGGCGCAAGGCCGGGATCCACGTCAGCGGATTCCAGCTGGCCTGTCCGTCAAGCGAGAAGGTGATGAATTCCGCACGCCCGCCAATGTCGGAAATGGGGATCGGCCCATCCAGCCCCTTGCCTGCCATCGGCGCGCGGCTGTCTGCCGAATGGTCGCGGTTGTCGCCCATCACGAAGACCTGGCCATCGGGG
Organism: uncultured Sphingomonadaceae bacterium; assembly: GCA_964467715.1. Classification (GTDB taxonomy): domain Bacteria; phylum Pseudomonadota; class Alphaproteobacteria; order Sphingomonadales; family Sphingomonadaceae; genus Alteraurantiacibacter. The sequence goes on along the minus strand of CAYXTJ010000032.1, from coordinate 5,338 downwards.
ATGGTGATCTCGCCATAATTGTCGAGCACGTCGGGCATGTGGTCGATCACCAGGAAGCTGGCGCCATTGGGCAGCGTTTCGCGATAGGTCGGCGGTTCATAGACCATCGTCCCGTCTTCCAGCCGCGTGAGGTAGAGGCCGAAGGTGGCGAGGCAATCGTCTCCGTTGCAGATATTGGGGTTGTCGGCAGGCAGCTGCACCGCAGGCACCATCTCGCGCGGCACTTCCTGACCGTTGAGGATGATGCGCCCGTCCACCAGCGCAATGGTATCGCCGGGCAGGGCGATCACGCGCTTGATATACTCGGTCATCGGCTCGGTGCCTTCGGGCGGCATCAGCACCACGATGTCACCATATTCGGGCGTTGCCGGGGCAATGCGCCAGCTGGCGCGGTCCAGCGGATGGAACGAGAGCGAGGACCAGTTCCAGCCATAGGGATATTTGGACACCACCAGCCTGTCACCCACCATCAGATTGGGCACCATGCTGGCAGAGGGGATGTAGAACGGCTTGGCGATCACCGAATGGAAGGCGAGCACGCCCAGCAGCATCAGCGCAAGGCCGCGGAATTCCGCCAGCCAGTTGACCGGGCTCTTTCCGGCGTCCTTCGTTTCCGCAGGCTTGCTCCCGGTTTCGGGCACGAGCGTTTCGTCGGCTGTGTCAGCCGCGGCGCTGTCCATTTTCTCTCCCGGATTGTCCATGTCTACTTTGCTGCCAGCGGATGGGCTTCAAGGATCACGAAGGCCTGCGCCCATGGATGATCGTCGGTGAGGGTGAGGTGAACGGTCACGCTGTGCCCATCAGGAGTGAGTTCTGCAAGCCGCGCCGCCGCGCCGCCGGTGATGTGAAGCGTGGGTGCCCCCGAAGGAGCGTTGACCACGCCGATATCCTTCATGAACACCCCGCGCTTGAAGCCGGTTCCCACTGCCTTGCTGTAAGCTTCCTTGGCGGCAAAGCGCTTGGCATAGGTGCCGGCCTGCGTATGCGGGCGGCGAGCGGCCTTGGCGTTCTCGATATCGGTGAAGACGCGCTGCGTGAACCGCTTACCATACCGCTCCAGTGAATTGGCGATCCGCTCGATATTGCAGAGGTCCGATCCCATGCCGATGATCATCGCGCCGCGTCCATCAACTCGCGCATGCGGACGACGGCGGGTTCCAGCCCGCAGAAGATCGCTTCGCCGATAAGGTAATGCCCGATGTTGAGTTCGGCGAGCTGCGGGATGGCGGCAATCGGCTGCACGTTCTCGTAGGTGAGGCCATGGCCGGCATGCGGCTCGATCCCGTTCTTGGCGGCAAGCGCTGCCATATCCGCCACGCGCTTCAGTTCGCGCTGCATCCGCTCGGGTTCGCCATGTAGGAAGGCGTGGGCATATTCGCCGGTGTGGAATTCCACCACCGGCGCGCCGAGGCGCAGCGCGGCATCCAGCTGGCGCTCGCTCGCCTCGACGAACAGCGAAACGCGGATGCCCGCATCCTTAAGCTCTGTAACGATGGGGGCGAGCTGGTTGTGCTGGCCTGCGGCATCGAGCCCGCCTTCGGTCGTCCGCTCCTCGCGCTTTTCGGGCACGATGCAGGCCGCGTGCGGCTTGTGGGCCAGCGCAATGGCGAGCATCTCCGATGTTGCTGCCATCTCGAGGTTGAGAGGCAGATCGGTCGCGTCCTGGATGCGCTTCAGATCGTCATCGCGGATATGGCGGCGGTCTTCACGAAGATGGGCGGTGATGCCATCGCCGCCGCAACGCGCCACGATTTCCGCCGCGCGCACGGGATCGGGATGGTCCCCGCCGCGCGCGTTGCGGATGGTGGCCACGTGATCGATATTCACGCCAAGGCGCAGTTTGCCGGGATTAAGGGTGCTGCTCATGGCAATGGCTTACTTACGGCTGCCCGGCTTGGTGACGGGCACCGCGGCGAGTTCTGCAGGCACTTCGTTATCGGCATAGGTGGGGAAGTTCAGCGCCAAGAGCGGGAAGAAGGGCACACCCAGATCCACGCTGCCGCCGGAGCGGTCCACCACGGCTGCCTCGGCAATCACCTTGCCGCCTTCGGCGCGCACGCAATCCATCGCCTCGCGGCTGGAAAGGCCGGTGGTGACCACGTCCTCCACCATCAGCACATTGGCGCCCTTGGCAATTTCGAATCCGCGACGCAGTTCGAAGGTTCCGGTGGGGCGTTCCACGAAGATCGCTTCCTTGCCCAGCGCGCGGCCCATTTCGTGGCCGATGATCAGACCGCCCATGGCTGGCGAGACGACAAGGTCGATCTTGCTCTTCAGTTCGCGCGGGATCTTCCGCGTGATGGCCAGCGCCAGCCGCGATGCCCGTTCCGGGTCCATCAGCACCCGGGCGCATTGCAGGTAATGGGCGGAGTGCCTGCCGGAGGAAAGCTTGAAGTGTCCTTCCAGCAGGGCCTGACTGCTGCGGAATTCGGCCAGTACCTCGTCTTCGGTCATGATTTGCTGCTTGCCTTCTTGTGGATTGCGCGGCGCGCGGATCAAAGCCCGGATCGCCAATCGTGAAAAATCTCCCTAGAACCGCTTGAGGCATCGGACAAGCGGGCGTATAGGCGCGCCGGAATGCCCTTACAGGGGGGCTGAACGGGCTGTCGGTCGGCCCGCAACAGAACGGAAAGCGTTGGACAGATGAAATTCGGCGATATCGCCCTTAAGTGGCTGCAAAATTTGACTTTTCTTGCAGTTGCTGTCACTCTCTTCATGGCCCCAAATGCGGCGCTGGCACAGGAAGCGGAATCGGCTGATGCCGCTGTTGAAGTTGCTGCCGAAGCAGAAGCTCCTGCTTTTGAATATTTTGGCGCTGACATGATCAAGGGCCAGCCCGAGCCGGGCGGTCTGGGCTTTCAGGACCAGTATTCGCCCAACGGCGACTACGCCCTGTGGATGCACGATGCGATCCTGATGCCGATCATCACCGTGATCAGCCTGTTCGTGCTGTTCCTGCTGTTGTGGGTCGTGTTCCGCTATCGCCGCGGTGCGAACCCGGTTGCATCGAAGACCAGCCACAACACGCTGATCGAAGTTGTGTGGACGGTTATCCCCATCATTATCCTTCTGGTGATCGCGGTTCCCTCGATCCGACTGCTCGCCGCGCAGTATGAAAGCCCTCCGCAAGACGCCATCACTATCAAGGCAAACGGCTACCAGTGGTACTGGGGTTATGAATATGTCGACAACGGTGGCTTCGAAGTCATCTCCAACATGATGCCCGAAGCTGACGCACTGGCCCAGGACCTGCCCCCGCAGCTGGCAGTAGACAACCGCATGGTGGTGCCTGTGAACACCCCGCTGCGCATCCAGACTTTCGGTGCCGACGTGATCCACGCTTTCGGCATCCCCTCGCTGTGGTTCAAGATGGACGCCGTTCCCGGCCGCATCAACGAGAAGATGCTGACCATCCAGGAAGAAGGCATCTACTACGGCCAGTGCATGGAACTGTGTGGTGCCCGCCACGGCTATATGCCGATCGCTATCGAAGCGCGCTCCATGGAGGACTACGAGGCATGGGTGCTGTCGAAGGGCGGCACGATTGGCGGCGATGAGGTAGCTGAAGTTGAGGCGGATGCGGAAGCTGGCGCAGAAGCGCCTGCAGAAGCTGCCGAGACCGAAGAAGTGGCTGTGGAAGCCTGATTTTCCGTCGCTGAAACGAAACAAGACGATTTAAGAGCAAGGTTGCGAGACGAACATGGCCACTACTGCTGAAGGCTTTGACGCCCACCACGATGATCATGCGCACGATCATGATCACAAGCCCGGCTTTTTTGCCCGTTGGTTCATGTCGACCAACCACAAGGACATCGGCACCCTTTACCTGATCTTCGCGATCATCGCGGGTATCGTGGGTGGCGGCATTTCCGGCCTGATGCGCTGGGAACTGGCTGAGCCGGGCCTGCAGATCATGGGCCATATCGTCGAATTTATGGGCGGCGAGGGCACCTTCGACCAGCAGGGCCACATGTGGAACGTGCTGATCACGGCCCACGGCCTGATCATGGTGTTCTTCACGGTCATGCCGGCCGTGATCGGCGGCTTCGGCAACTGGTTCGTGCCGCTGATGATCGGCGCGCCGGACATGGCGTTCCCGCGGATGAACAACATCTCGTTCTGGCTGACGGCTGCGGGCTTCACTTCGCTGCTGATCTCGGCCTTCGTGCCGGGCGGTGTCGGCATCGGTTCAGGCGTTGGCTGGACCGTCTATGCGCCACTTTCGACCTATGGTTCGGTCGGCCCGTCGACGGACTTCGCGATTTTCTCGCTCCACCTTGCGGGCGCGGGTTCGATCATGGGCGCGATCAACTTCATCACCACCATCTTCAATATGCGTGCCCCCGGCATGACCATGCACAAGATGCCGCTGTTCGTGTGGTCTGAGCTGGTCACGGCCTTCCTGCTGCTGCTTTCGCTGCCGGTGCTGGCTGCTGCGATCACCATGCTGATCACCGACCGCAATTTCGGCACGACGTTCTTCGATCCTGCCGGTGGCGGCGACCCGGTGCTCTACCAGCACCTGTTCTGGTTCTTCGGCCACCCCGAAGTCTACATCATGATCCTGCCGGCCTTCGGCATCATCAGTCAGGTGGTTTCCACCTTTTCCAAGAAGCCGGTCTTCGGATATCTTGGAATGGCGTATGCGATGGTTTCGATCGGTGTTGTTGGCTTCATCGTTTGGGCGCACCACATGTACACGGTGGGTCTCGACGTGGATACGAGGGCCTATTTCACGGCGGCAACCATGGTTATTGCCGTGCCGACAGGGGTTAAGATCTTCTCGTGGATCGCGACCATGTGGGGGGGCTCAATCGAGTTCCGTCTGCCGATGATCTGGGCGGTTGGCTTCATCTTCCTGTTCACCGTTGGTGGTGTAACCGGGGTGGTGCTGGCGAACGCAGGTGTCGATATGGCGCTTCACAACACCTACTATGTGATCGCACACTTCCACTATGTTCTGTCGCTTGGTGCGGTGTTCGGGATCTTCTGCGGGTTCTACTACTGGTTCCCTAAGATGACCGGCTACACATACAGCTCGTTCTGGGCTCGGGCGCATTTCTGGGTAACCTTTGTCGGCGTTAACCTGACCTTCTTCCCGATGCACTTCCTGGGTCTGGCAGGCATGCCGCGTCGCTATGTCGACTATCCGGATGCATTGGCAGGCTGGAATGCGATCGCGTCTTACGGTGCTTACATTGGCGGGATCGGGACCCTGATCTTCTTCTGGGTTGTGATCGAAGCCTTCATGGCAAAGCGTAAGGCGGAAGCGAATCCGTGGGGTGAAGGGGCGACAACGCTGGAGTGGACTGTGTCCTCCCCGCCGCCGTTCCACACC
>CAYXTJ010000031.1:0-20263 GCA_964467715.1 uncultured Sphingomonadaceae bacterium | reverse complement strand
CTGCTGCTCGGCGGCTCGGAAGCAGAAGACACATCGCTTGGCAAGATCACCGGCCCCGGCTTCAACGAGGACGGCATCGTCGATGCGGTGGAAAAGGCCGCTGATGTCTATCTCGCCAATCGTGAGGAAGGCGAACGCTTCCTCGATACCTATCGCCGGATCGGCATGGATCCCTTCAAGGAGGCGCTTTATGGCTGAGGAATTGGGCGTCAGCCCCGATGCGGTACAGTTCCGCTTCCGTGATGACGAAATGGCCGATCACGGCATGGTGACGGTGGATTCCTTCGTAGAACAAGCCAACGCCGTCGCCGTGCGGATAGAACCGGGCGATGATGCGCGGGAATTGCTGCCGCATCTTGATCGCCTTGCGCTGGTGGAAGTGAACTTCCCCACATTCGGCGATGGCCGTGGCTATTCCTCTGCCCGCATCCTGCGCGAAGCCGGCTACACCGGCGAATTGCGCGCTGTTGGCGAGGTGCTGGTGGACCAGATCGCCTATATGCGCCGCTGCGGTTTTGATGCGTTCGCGCCCGATACGCCGCTCAACGAAAGCGATGTGGAAGCCGCCTTTGCCCGCTTCCCGCATGTCTACCAGAAGACCGTGGACGGCGTGGCCCCGATCTGGAAGTTGCGCCGTGGCTGAAGCCGATCCCGTCCGCCAGCGTGACGTCATCGACACCGCGCCTGCGTTTACGCAGGCCGATGCCGATGCGCTGAATGCACGCTTCGCAGACGTGGATGCCGGCACCATGCTGGCTGAACTCTTCGCCAGCGGAGAGCTGGGTAATATCGGCGTTGTCTCCAGCTTCGGCACCGAAAGTGCCGTGCTGCTGCACATTGTCGCGCAGGCTGATCCGGGCGTGCCGGTGATCTTCGTCGATACGCTGAAGATGTTCGACGAGACGCTGGAATATCGCGAGACTCTGATAGAGCGACTGGGCCTGACCAACAGCTCGGTGGTGCAGCCTGACCCTGATGTGCTCACCGCCAAGGACGAAAACGGCCTTCGCTGGAGCTGGGACCCCGATGGCTGCTGCGAAATCCGCAAGGTGGAGCCGCTGGCACGCGCCAAGCATGGCCTCGACGGGTGGATTTCCGGCCGCAAGGCTTTCCAGTCCGTCACCCGCCAGAACCTGCCGCGCTTTGAAGTCGAGAACGGCCGCCTGAAAATCAACCCGCTGGGGGACTGGACCAAACAGGACCTTGAAGCCTGGTTCGAAGAGCATGACCTGCCGCGCCACCCGCTAGAAGCGCAAGGCTATCTCTCGGTCGGTTGCGCGCCCTGCACCAGCAAGGTTGCGCCGGGTGAAGACCCGCGCGCCGGGCGCTGGCGCGGATGGGACAAGACCGAATGCGGCATTCATTCGCCCAACAATCCCGATAATGGCGAGGGTGACCTGCCGCCCGGATACGAGCCAGCTTTCTGAGCGATGAACGGCGGAAAACCTTCAGTTTTTCTATGTTGCAAAGAACGCAACAGGTGATGCAGTAATCGCGTTTGAGTGAATCAGGAGCCTTCCGCATAAGTAACGGGCCTTTCAGGCATCCTCTCCAAAACTTTCCAGCCCGGTCGGCTTGTCCGACCGGGCTTTTTCTTTGCTCTTTGGCATTACGCCCATGCATCCGCATGGGCATCCTCTGTGGTGATTCCTCCCCTCGGGTCAGGTCCGGGGTCCGGGGTCCGGGGCACCTGTGGGCGGGCAGTGGCCCTTTGACTACCTTGATCAGAATCTTCAGGCGCGTTCGAGAAGGCCGTAGGCCACAAGCGTTTCAACCGTTTCGCGCAGGTCATCGCGGTCAGCCACGGTGAAGTCCGTCATGGCGAGCGAGCCGGATGCCAGCGCGTCGCGCAATTGCGGCGCGAGGTCCTCTTCCAGCGCAATCGACGTGCCTGCCAGCGACAATTGCGGACCTTCACCGCCATCCTCGATCGTGTAGAGGATGCTGTCGCGCACCTTCAGCCGCTCGGCTTCGTCGATACCGTCAATAAGTGCCTGCAAGGCCCCGCGCACCCGCGGCCCCTGCCCCATCACGAAGTTGGAACCGAAAGCGGACAAGGTGGCGTCAAAACTCGCCTGTTCGCCGATCTTGGCCAGCAGCCCTGCAAACAGCGCGGCGTGCTCCTCACGCTTGCTTGCATCGAAGTAGAGCGAGCGCGGCAGAGACTGGCGCATTTCCGGGATCCGCAGGCTGGCCTCCGCCACGGCTTCCAGTATGAACTCCGCCCAGGTCTGGACGAGAATACCCACGGTGATGTGCAGGCTCGCCTCGTCACCCTCGGTCGCGGCGCGATGGGCAAGGCCGCGTGGCACATAGAGGCACTGGCCCGGCTCCAGCACGAATTCGGCCTGCAACTCGCCGGGATTGTCGCGCTCCTTGCGGAAATTCTCGCCGCTGAAGGGCAGGCCCTCGCGCTGGCCGTAGATTTCCCATTTCTTGCGGCCGGAAACCTGCAGCACGAACACGTCGTGATCGTCGTAATGGATGCCGAAACCGCTGGCATTGCTGGGGGTGAGGTAGATGTTGGACTGGATGCGCGCGCCGAATTCCCGCTCCAGCGCAAGGCAGAAGGCATAGAGCTTGCCGTCCGCAAAATGCAGCTGCGGCAGCACGATGGTGGCACCATTGCGGAAATTGTCGAGCACCGCGCCGCGATCAATCACGCCGTTCGGGTGGGTGTAGTCGTCGATCGGCAGCGGCGAGCCGGATTGCGCCATCGTCAGCGAGCTTGGGGGAAGCTCGGAATCCGAGATGATCTCGTCAATCCGGTCAACCGACAGCAGATCGCCCACTTGGGCGACGGGCCTGGGCGTGCAGAACCACTGCTTTTCGTAACACTCGGCAAAGAACTGCTCCGGTGTCAGCGGTGCGACAAGGCTTGCCAGCAGGCTGGGCGCGGCGGCACCCGTAGGTTCATTCATGACGCAACTCTCCCGCGCATCACTTACGCAATTGGGTGAGAGCGGGGCTTACCTGCCGGTGCCGCGACCACGGCCATAACGCGCGCGATCGGAATCATCGGAATCAGTCAGGCCCGAACGGCCATTACCGGCGCGATCATTGGGATCGCCATCGGTATAGCCGGTGTTGGAGCCACGGCCCCGGCCCGGCGCGTCCGAATTGTCACCCGTGTCGGAATCGGTGATGCCCGAACCGCCGCTCTTGCCGCCACCGCGGCCATAGTTTGCACGGTCATTGGAATCGCCATCGGTATAGCCGGTGCGGCCGTGATAGGCGCGGTCACCCGAATCGCTGTCGGAAACGCCGGTGCGGCCATAACCAACGCCATCTGCCGGATTGAGATCGGAATCAGTGCGGCCGGTCTGCTGGGCCTTTGCAGGCGAGGCCATAACGGCACCTGCAGCAGCACCTGTGACAAGCGCAACAAAGGAACGACGCGAAACGCGACTGGTCTTCTTCGACATGGCGATACCCCCATCATTATCAGCCCGGCACCCAATCAGCCGGGACAACGCGATCCTCGATCACGGAATACCACAATAATCGCGTATTGCCGAAGTTTGTTTGAAATTGTCTGACAGGAATGCGTTTTCGCAAGATTCGGCAAGCGTGCCGGCTGAGCCGAATTTAGCCCTTCCTGCCGCCCATCCAGCCGTTTTCGCGATACCAGTCAGCCGTTGCGCGCAAGCCGTGGCTTGTCTCTATCTGCGGTTGCCATTGCGTTGCGGGCACCGCCTTGTCAGGCGAACTGACCCAGTCCGGATGGATCATGTAGCTGACCCGGTCCTGCGTCAGCTTGGCACCGTTTCCGCGCACCAGCGTGTCAATCCGTGCAACAAGCCGCAACAGGCCAACAGGCATGGCGGGAGCAAAGACATCACGCCCCACCGCCTCACCAATAGCCAGTGCCAGTTCGCCGTGTGGCCAGCCTCCGGCGCGTCCGTCATCCGGTTCGTAGACCTTGCCCGACCAGCTACCGCCCTCGCCCGGCGTGCAATCAAGCAGCAGCCGCGCAAGGTCATCGACATGGATCATCGATGCAGCACCCGCAGGCGGCATGGGGATCACCCGCAGATGCGCGGCGCGAAACAGCTCGAACATTTCGGTATCGCGCGGGCCATAGATCGCGGGCGGGCGGATGATCGTCCAGTCGAGCCCGCTCGCCTCCACCAGCTTCTCGCCCTCCCGCTTGGACCAGCCGTAATCGGACAGTTGCGGCTCGCGCGCAGAGAGGGACGAGACCAGCGTGAACCGCTCCGCCCCCGCTGCCTTGGCTGCCGCGACAACATTTGCGGTGCCGTCGACATTGCCGGCGACGAACCCGGCCTTGTCCTGCGCGTTCACCACGCCTGCGATGTGCAGCACCGCATCGCAGCCGCTGCACAATTCGGTGAGGGCAGCGGCATCCTGCAGATCGCCGCGCACCCACGCCACACCGTCACGCGGTTGCTGTTCGCGCCGGGTCAGGGCCTTTACCGGAACACCGCGCCGACCCGCCTCATCCAGCACCGCCTGGCCTACAAAGCCCGTAGCGCCGGTGACGGCTAAGGTCACAGCAGCACCAATTGGTCGCGATGGATGACTGCAGAGCGCGGGGAATAGCCGAGCAGCGGCTCCAGCTCTTCGGTGCTGTGGCCGATAATGCGGGAAACCTCGTCGGAATTGTATTCGACCAGTCCCTGGGCAACCGGGCGGCCCTTCTCGTCCCGCACGGACACGGGATCGCCGCGGTTGAAGCTGCCTTCACAAGAGACGATGCCCGCCGCCAGCAGGCTGCCGCCCTTGGCAAGCGCCTTGGCGCATCCGGCATCCACCAGCAGCACGCCGCCCATGCGCTGCCTTCCGCCCAGCCATGCCTTCAGCGCGCCATCATTGCGGCGAGGCATGAACAGTGTGCCCACACCTGCCCCCAGCGCGCGCTGGATCGGATGGTCATGCGTGCCGTTGATGATGGCCAGGGCGATACCGGCGCGTTCGGCAATCTCGGCTGCCTGCAGCTTGGAAGTCATCCCGCCAGAACCGAGTCCCGAGGTGGAGGCAGTGCTCGCCATCTCGTGGATTTCGGCTGTCACGCCTTCCACCAGCGGCAGCATCTCGGCCCCCGGTTCGCGCGGATCGCGGTTGTAGAGGCCATCCACGTCAGACAGCAGCGCCACCGCATCTGCCCGCGCGGCCTGTGCTGCGCGCGCGGCCAGCCGGTCATTGTCGCCAAAGCGGATTTCTTCCGTGGCCACGGAATCATTCTCGTTGATCACCGGCACCGCGCCCGATTCCAGCAGCTTGCCGATTGTGGCGCTGGCGTTGAGGTAGCGGCGGCGATCGTCGAGGTCTTCCAGCGTCACCAGCAATTGTGCGGCTGTCAGCCCCTGCTTTTCCAGCAGTTCGGACCACAGGCCTGCCAGCGCGATCTGCCCCACGGCAGCCGCGGCCTGCGCATCGGCAAGGCTGCCACGCCCGCGCTTGGCAAGGCCCAGCTTCGCCGCGCCCAGCGCAATCGCGCCCGAACTGACGACGACGACCTGCTGCCCGCGCTTGCGTGCTGCGGCGATTTCCTTGACCAAGGTCGCAAGCCATTCGCGGCGTGGCTTGCCATCCTCGCCCACCAGCAAGGCAGAACCCACCTTCACCACTAGGCGAGGGCAGCAGACAGGATCAGCAAGATCGGCAAGACAGGCGATGGTCATGATGGTCGCTTAGCGAATGTCGCACGGTTGGGGAATGCATCTTGAGCGGGAAAGCCCAAGGTTGCGAAGCCTAGCCCAGCGGGTCCCAAACGCCGTCATCCTCGTCCTCCTCGCCATCCTCGGACGGCAGGTGGCCGGGTGTCTCGGTAGCAGTGTGAGCGGGAAGATAGCCGAGCACGGCGTCCATCAATTCCTCGATACCTTGCCCGGTCGCACCGGAAATGGCGAAAACGTCGTCCGCCCCTTCAGCCTTCAGCTCGGCAGCAAAGCCCTCGATCAGCTCGGCGTCGGCCAGATCGACCTTGTTGAGCACGACCAGCCGCGCCTTGTCTTCGATGCCTTCGCCATAGGCTTCCAGCTCGCCTTCCACGATGCGCATGGCTTCCACCGGATCGGTGCCCGAAATGTCGATCAGGTGGATCAGCACACGGCAACGTTCGATATGGCCCAGGAACCGGTCACCGATGCCGGCACCATCCGCAGCGCCTTCGATCAGGCCCGGAATGTCCGCCAGCACGAACTCGCGGCCCTTGTGATGGACAACGCCCAGCTTGGGGATCAGCGTGGTGAAGGCATAGTCTCCCACCTTGGCCCCGGCATTGGAAACGGCATTGATGAAAGTGGACTTGCCGGCATTGGGCAGGCCCACGAGGCCCACGTCCGCCAGCAGCTTCAGGCGCAGCCAGACAGACATTTCCTGCGACGCTTCGCCTGGCTGGTGCTGGCGCGGTGCGCGGTTGGTGCTGGTCTTGTAGCTGGCATTGCCGCGGCCGCCCATGCCACCTTCCAGCAGCACGAAGCGCTGGCCCTCCTCGGTGAAGTCGGCCAGCACCTCCTCCTTGTCTTCCGAGAGGATCTGCGTGCCCACGGGCACCTCGATAACCAGATCATCGGCGCTGGCGCCAGTGCGGTTCTTGCCCATGCCATGCCCGCCACGCTTGGCCTTGAAGTGCTGGGTATAGCGGAAGTCGATCAGCGTATTGAGGCCCGGCACGGCCACGAACACCACGTCCCCGCCCTTGCCGCCGTTCCCGCCATCGGGGCCGCCGAACTCGATATACTTCTCACGCCGGAAGCTGACAGCGCCGGGGCCGCCCGCGCCGGACTTCACGTGTATCTTGGCTTGATCGAGAAAATGCATGGCCGCGCCCTTATTCGCTTTTGCCGCGAAGTGCCAGCGCGCAGGAGATTCATTGAAACAGGCATGGTGGAGCCGAGCGGGATCGAACCGTTGACCTCGTCATTGCGAACGACGCGCTCTCCCAACTGAGCTACGGCCCCGCACCTGCCTCTTAAATTTACTCGCTGCCAGCCGATTCCGCGGGAAGCAGCTGCACCACCGGGGTGGATACCACTGCATCAGAAACGGGCACAACCGGAATTGACGCGCCGGTATCTGGATCGACAACGGCGCCCACAGCCGGCTGCGCTTCACCCGCGATCAGGCTGGAGGATACGCCGCTTGTCGGCATTCCCTGCGCGCCCCACACGGCAACATAGCCGGGCTGCGATGCGCCGTAACGCTGGCCGTATTGACGGTCCCAGTCGGCGGAAAGCTGCTGGTAGCTCTCGTACTCGTCAAAGAAGCGCAGGAAGGCGCTTTCCAGCAGGGGCAGGTGGACGGCTGCGTATTCGCGCACATTGTCACCTTCCCAATTGCCGAAGTCGGTCGCGATCTGGCGGGCAGCCGCGCAGAAATTGGCGCGCGCGCCCGGCAGGGCGAAGTAGTTGTAAACCTGCGTCGAGTGCTCTTCACGTGCGCGGATGGCGGCGCGGGACGAGCCGGTCAGGTCGCGGAAGCGCCGTTCCATCGTGTCATTGGATGCGCGCAAGCCATTGGGGAAAGCTCGCAGGAATGCGCTGTAGGAGGTATTGATGATCTCGTTGTTCGGGCCAAGGCAGTTGAGCGCCGCCACGTTCCAGCCGGAACGGAAGTGCCACACGGCCTCATGCTCGTCGATCCCGTGGTTCACCGTCAGGCGTTCGCCGGCGGAATTGCGCTCCGGAACCGTCATGACATAGGGCGATCCGGCTGGCGGGATCGGGCGATAGGGCACCGGCTCTGCCCGCACCACCGGAGGCGGCGGAGGCGGCGGTGGTGGGGGAGGCGCAGGTGTTGCGCAGCCAGCCAGTGCAGCAAGCGCGGCGGCCACAGCCACCATCTTCAAACGCATCTCGAACATCCTGAATCCCGTTCTCGCAATATTGCGGATCACTCGAGCATATTGGGATCCGCATTAACCCCGTCTGGCCAGACAGCCAGCCATTTGCCGCCTAACGCGCTCTTTTGACAAAAGAAATGCCCGGGATGCAGCTATGCACCCCGGGCACGATGAAATGAATCGCCTGTGCGGCGAAATGCGGGCAGCTTATTCGCGATTACCCAGCAGCTGCAGCAGGAAAATGAACATGTTGATAAAGTCGAGGTACAGGTTCAGCGCGCCGAAAATCACCGCGCGGCCTGCAAACTCGGTTCCGCGAACATACTGGTACTGATCCTTCAGCCGCTGCGTGTCATAGGCGGTAAGGCCAGCGAAGATCAGCACGCCGATCACCGAAATCGCCAGTTGGAACATGCCGGACTGGAACAGGAAGGCGTTAAGCAGGATTGCCACGAAAAGGCCGATGGCACCCATGATCAGGAAGCTACCCCAGCCGGACAAGTCCTTCTTCGTGGTGTAGCCATAGAGGCTGAGACCAGCGAATGCGGCGGCAGTCGCGAAGAAGGCGGTCGCAACGGACTGGCCGGTGTAGATCACGAAGATCGTCGACAACGACAGGCCGAAGGCTGCGGCAAAGCCCCAGAACATCACCTGCAGCGTGGTCTTGCTGGCGTTCTTCGCGCCGAACCACCAGAAGGCCATGAAGGCCAGCGGCGAAAGCTGGATTATCCAGCCCAGCATCGTGGGCTGAATCATAGTCCCACGATCAGTCATCACCACCCGGAAGGCGGCTTCGAAATAGGGCGAATTGACGAACAGCATCGCCACGATGCCGGTGAGCAGCACGCCCGACGCCATGTAGTTGTAGATAGACAGCATGTGCTTGCGCAGACCCGCGTCAAAGGTCGTGCGGTCGGCAACATTGCCAGCCTGGCTTGGCGACATGCCGAAGCCCTGCTGGGTCGCCCGGTCGTCATTCCAGTTTGCCATGTGATCCAAAACTCCTCTTTCAGGCCCGGAAATACGGACCTTCCGGGAGCAATATCGGCATTTTGCGAGGCATTTTCAAGAGAAACCGGAGCGGTTTCCCTTAACCATTGCGCAGGCCTATTTTCGGGCTTCCCGGGCCATCTCCGCCCCGCGATCACGCGCCGCGCGCAAGCATTGCGTCAGCAGCCGACTGAGCGCTTCCGAATCGTCCAGCACGTCCAGCCCGGCGCGCGTTGTGCCGCCCTTGCTGGCCACCATGTCCGCCAATTGGCCGGGATCGTGCGGGGAACGGCTGGCAAGATCTGCCGCGCCTTCCACCATCGACAGCGCCAGCCGCCGCGCCTCGTCCTCTGGCAGGCCAAGCCGCGTCGCCGCAGCACCCAGCGCGTCGATAAAGCGGTAAACAAAGGCAGGGCCGCTGCCGACAAGCGCGGTGACAAGGTCAAAGCTGTCTTCCCCTACCCATTCGGGCGTGCCGAGCGGCAGGTAGAAATCGAGCAGCGCGCCGCGCGTATCCTCGTCAAGGCCCTGCGCTGCCAGCCCGATAGGAGCCTTGCCCAGCGAAACCGCAAGGTTGGGCATCACCCGCACGCAGCCGCACGCATCCGGGAAACGGGCCTGCAGGGATTCAAGCTGCACCCCGGCAAGCATCGACATCACCATCGTGCCCTCGCCTGCCAGCGGCGCGAGTTGTTCCACCACCTCGTCCAGCACCTGCGGCTTCACGCCCAGCAGGATGGCATCGAAATGTCCGGACGCGGGCAGATCGCGGGATACGGGAATGCCGCCCGGCGCATCCTGGCGCACCGGATCGACAATCGTGAAAACCGAAGGGGAAACCCCGTGCGCAAGCCAGCCTTCCAGCATGGCCCCCGCCATATTGCCGCAACCGACAATCAGTATGGATTCGAACATGCGCTGATGATTAGGCGCAAAAGCAGCGATTGCCAGCCACTTTTTTCAGGCTTCGCCCATCGCATCCACCAGCGCCGCCGCCAGTGCATCGCGCGGGCTCTTGTCGCCCCACAGCACGAACTGGAACGCAGGATAGAACCGGTCACACTCGTTGACCGCGCTATCCACTGCCAGCTGCGCGGCAGGCAGGCTAAGAAGGCCTTCAGGGCCAACCATCAACCCGTGGCGATAGAGCAGCACCCCGCCTTGCGACCAGATATCGAAATGCCCCAGCCAGAGCTGTTCGTTGACCAGTGCCAGCAGTTCACAGGCGGCAGCCTTGCGGGCATCGGGCACGCGCACTTCGGGCAGGCACAGCAGTTGCAGCACCTGGTCTTCCTTGCGCCAGATTCCGCGCAGCTGATAATTGGTCCAGCTGCCGGGAACCTCGCCGCAAACCTCGTCATCATTCACGAAGTCGCAGGGCCACCCATGCGCATCGAAATAGGCAGCGAGCATCTCCACGGGCGGAGCATCATGGCTGGTGTCCATCGGCTCTGTCGCAAGTGTCATCGGCCAGTTCCCTTGCCCGGATCGCGGGCTTGAAGTGATGCCGCATGAATGGGCGTGGAGCGGGCCGCAGCGCAATGGATGCAAGGCCGACTGCCGGGGAGAACTGGCACAAGCTTGTTGGCAAGATGTGCAAAACTAGCTGGGGAAGTTGCGGCAGAAACTGTGGGAAAACTGGGGATTTCCGCAGCTGCCGCCTGCAATCAGTTGATTGCGATCACCTCTTCACCCTCGGCGCTGGTGAAGCGGAATGCGTTAATCCCCTCCTCCGCCAGGCGGGTGACGAAACGCTGCGCTTCGCCGGTGCTGTCAAACGGGCCGGTGAGCAGGCGGTTGGTGGCATTCCAGCTGGCACGATAGGGCGAAAAGCCGTCGAGCGCGCCATTGGCGCTGCGCGAAATCCGCCGCCAGTCGAAGCGGAAGGCGGCAGTATCCTGCCCGGTCGCAACCTGCACCCAGTGGCGGCTGGGATGCGCTGGCGGCGGCGGCGGTTCGGGCTCGCGCACTTCGCGGGTCGGTTCGAATGCGGTGATGTCCACCGCTCCGGCTGCGGGCCGCACGGGCGCATCGGCAGCCGGCAGGGAGAAATCGGCAAAGGCATCCGCCAGGCTGACCTGTTCTTCCACCGCTTCTGCAGGCGCTTCGGTTTGCGCAGCCACGCGCTGAGCGATGGAGAAGCCCGGCGCGGCCGACGGCAAGAGTTCCACCGGCTCGCGATCGGTCTGCGCTGCGGCAGGCGCAGGCGGGCTTCCCCGCTGGTCAGCCCGCTGTTCGACCTGCGCCACCACGGCGACGACCGAAGTCTCACGCGGTGGCGGCGGCGCAGGCGGCAAGGCAGCATTGGCTGCGCTCGCCAATGCCGGCAGTTCCTCCACCACCTCTGCCACCTGCCCCTCGGGATCGGCATTGCGGCCCAGCGGCTGGCCGCCGGGGATCAGCCGCTGGTCTGCGCCATTGGACGGGCGCGGCTCTGCCGGTTGCGTTGCACGGCGCGCCAGTTGCGGGTTGTCGCGCCCCATGTCAGCGGCAGCCGGGAAGCGGCCGAGGTTGGCGGCCATCGCCTGCTGGGCAGGAGTAAGCTGCGGCATGAAGCGAAGATAAGGCTCCATGCGGCGCGACAGGCGCTGGGGCAGCCTGGTCTCGGCAATAGTGATGGCCTCTTCTTCGCGCCCGAGGATCGCCAGCCCGAAAGCACGGGTGCGATAGGCAGCAAGGTCGCGCCGCTGCAACAACGGCAGCAACACCGCCTCGAAGGCTGCTTGGTCGCCCGCGATCGCATGGCTCAATGCCAGCCGCCGCAGCACT
Organism: uncultured Sphingomonadaceae bacterium; assembly: GCA_964467715.1. GTDB lineage: Bacteria > Pseudomonadota > Alphaproteobacteria > Sphingomonadales > Sphingomonadaceae > Alteraurantiacibacter. The sequence continues at coordinate 8,697 of CAYXTJ010000031.1, read as the reverse complement.
TCTGTGCTCTCACCGCGACTGAGCGCCACGTCATAAAGCTGCTGCGCGCGGGCATTGTCACCTACGAGATCATAGGCAAGGCCCTGATCTGCGGCATAGGGTGCCAGATCCTCTCCGGCTGCCTGCGCCCTGTCGAACAGCTCCAGTGCTTGCACCGGTTCCTGCTTGCGCAGGGAAACCACCGCCTGTCCGGCAAGCGCGCTGCCGTTGCGGGAATCGACGGCAAGCGCGCGGTTGAATAAGCCTTCTGCCGCATCAACATCGCCCAGTTCGATCGACGCACGCCCCGCATCGATCAGCGCGGGCAGCGATTCCGGGTTGCGCGACAGGCGGCGCATCGCCTCGTTCAGCTTTTCGGTTGCCGGATTGGGCAATTGCTGCACCACCGCTTGCGCCTGTGTGGAAGCGGTGGGAACAAGGCACAGCAATGCCGCCCCCGAAAGGGCGGCAACGCTTGTGAGAAACGGCAATGGGGACATGGCTCGCAAAGTCATGCTCAGCTAACTAGGCGCGCCTTTCGCAACCGCAAGTGAATGGCGATTACTGGTTGTTCTGGCGCCCCAGGAAGCGGGGAATGCGCATTGCAGGCGCACTTTCCTCTTCTTCCTCTTCCGCAGAATCCGCTTCATCGTCGGAGCCGGAGAGGTTGGCCAGGCGCTCGAACAGCGTGCTGCCGGTGGAAGGCGCTGCGCTGGCGGCGGCCTTGTCTTCGGAGACAAGCCTGCTTGCATCGAGCAGCAGCTCATCTTCCTCTTCTTCCTCGGCAGCTTCCTGCGTCAGGTCGAAAGCCGCTTCCTCTTCGACCTCTTCAACGGCTTCGGGCGAAGGATAGCGGCCAGCGCTGAGCGAGGCGAAATCGCCGGGGACTTCCTCTTCCTCATCCTCTTCATCAACCGATGCGGGCCGTGAGAAATCGAGCGCTTCGGGCTGGGCATCGGCAGCGGAGCGATCGGCGAAGGGGCTTGCCAGCGCTTCGGACAGCGAGGTTTCCTCTTCCGGCTCTTCCGGCGCGGCGAGTTCGTCCTCGGTCGGCAGGGGCAGCACGGGCTTCTTCGGGCCGCGCGCGCCGCCAAGGCTGAGCGACTGCGCACTCGGCATCGGGCGTTCGCCGGTCTGTTCGATGCCGGTAGCCACCACGGACACGCGGATCTTGCCGTCGAGATCGGGATTGAAGGCCGAACCCCAGATGATGTTCGCTTCCGGGTCCACCAGTTCGCGAATGTGATTGGCAGCCTCGTCCACTTCCAGCAGGCGCATGTCCTCGCCGCCGATGATGGAGATGATCACACCCTTCGCGCCCTGCATCGACACGCCATCCAGCAACGGGTTGGCGATGGCACGTTCGGCAGCTTCCAGCGCGCGGTTGTCGCCCTCGCCTTCGCCGGTGCCCATCATGGCCTTCCCCATCTCGTTCATCACCGAACGGATATCGGCAAAGTCGAGGTTGATGAGGCCCGGCATCACCATCAGGTCAGTGATGGAGCGCACGCCCTGCTGCAGCACCTCGTCAGCCAGGATAAAGGCTTCCTTGAAGGTGGTGTCGGACTTGGCGACCAGGAACAGGTTCTGGTTGGGAATGACGATCAGCGTATCGACGTGCTTCTGCAGTTCCTCGATACCGGCTTCGGCAGAGCGCATGCGGCGCGTGCCTTCGAACAGGAAGGGCTTGGTCACCACGCCAACGGTCAGGATGCCCTTGCCGCGGGCGATCTCGGCGATCACCGGCGCTGCACCGGTGCCGGTGCCGCCGCCCATGCCGGCTGCGATGAAGACCATGTTCACGCCGTCCAGCGCGCGCTCGATCTCTTCAACCGTTTCTTCGGCTGCCGCGCGGCCCACTTCGGGGCGCGAACCGGCACCAAGGCCCTGTGTGATATCGGGGCCGAGCTGGATGCGGTGTTCGGCAATCGCGTTGTTCAGCGCCTGCGCATCGGTGTTAGCGACGATGAAATCGACACCCTCGATCTCCGCCTCGATCATGTTGGCGATGGCATTGCCGCCGGCGCCGCCCACACCGATCACGGTGATCCGGGGGCGCAGTTCCTCGACAGAGGGCGGTCCGATGTTGATGCTCATATGCGAAATCTCCCTTGAAGGAGCCTCCTTAAAAATATTCCGTTCACTTGTGCCACAAAGGGATTCACGGCGTGAATAGGGAAATCGATGTATCCACAGTCATACGCGTCGGGCGAAAGGCCGTCAGAAGTACTCTTTCATAGCTGACCAGACGTGGCGAATGATCGAAAGGCTGCTGGAGCGCGTGGTTTCGGTGAAGCGCGAGCTGACCGAGCGGATGTCCACCGGGTCTTCTGCAGCATAGAGGACGAGGCCCGCCAGCGTGGTAAAACCGGGCAGGCGATGCGCTTCGGGAAGGCCACGCAGCGCAGGCGGCTTGCCGATCCGCACGGGCATGCCGAGCACGCTCTGGGCATAGTCCGCAAGGCTGGTAAGCTCCGCACCGCCGCCCGTCAGCACAACCTGCCGCGCGCTGGCATTGGTGCCGGAAAAGCCCATCTTTTCAAGCGCCCGGCCCACGTCCCGCATAAGCACATCCAACTCCGAGGTGATCACCGAGATGAGGTCCGAACGCGGCACATGGCCGCGATCATCGGCCCCGCGCGCCACGCTGGCGGAATCCTTGTCATCAGGGCCGGCGAGCGAGACCATCTCGCGGTGGTCATGCGGGCTGGCATTGGCCGAACCGTTGACGCACTTGAGCCATTCGGCGCGGAACCGCTTGATCCCGAAGGCAGAAGCGATGGAATCGGTGATATCGGCAGAACCGCGCGGGATCGTGGTCAACCCCACCAGCATCCCGCCGGCATAGACCGCCACATTGGTGACCTGCCCGCCCATTTCCACCATCGCCACGCCAAGGTCGCGCTCTTCGGCGGTAAGGCAGGCATATCCGCAAGCGAGCGGCGAGGCGATGATGCCTTCCACTTCCAGATGCGCGTTCTGCACTGCTTCGCTGACGTTGCGCATCGGTGCGCTGTCCGCCAGCATCACGTGCACGTCCACGCCCAGACGGTCTGCATGAAGGCCCTTAGGATTGGCCACTCCGTCCGCCCCGTCGAGGAAATAGCAGGCAGGCTGCGCATGCAGCACGGTGCGCCCGTCAGGCTCGATCCCCTGCTGTGCGGAAACGAGCAGGCTCTCGATATCCTCCTCCTCGATCCGGCGGCCGCCGATGTCGATCTCCACCGGAGTGATGGTGCTTTCCAGCCCCGCTCCGGAACTGCCGATCCACACGCTGGAGACATTGGTGCCAGCCATCTTCTCGGCCGCCTCGACCACCTCGCGCACAGCATAGGTCGCGCCAGCCATGTCCGTAACATAGCCGCGCTTGATGCCGCGTGCCGCTCGGTTGGCGCTGCCCAGCACCTGCAATTCGCCGTTCTCCGTCACGCCCGCGATCATGGCGGAAACGCGGAACGAGCCGATGTTCACGGCGGCAATCACATTGGTGAGGCGTGTCTGGCTGGCCATTACTCGGCATCCTCCATCTGCAATTCGCTGTCCGCCCTGCCGGGCACCTGCATGTACATGCGCGGCGCATTGCGCATGTCGAAACGCGTCACTTCGCCGCCGATCAGGCGGTGCACACCCTCTGCCTGGGCAAAGCTGATGAGAGCCGCCGCCGCGCGCTCCGCCCCTTCGGGCAGGAACAGCAGCTGGCCGCTGGCAAAGCTGAGGTTCCACCGGCGGTTGCCGATCCATTCGGCGGCGACAACCTGCGGCTGCAAGGCCGGTGAGGCATCGAGCAGGCGGGTAAGTGCTTCCACTTCGCCCTGCGCGCCTTCGCCGGAAATCACCATGTATTCTTCCGCCACCGCGGCAGAAGTATCTTCCAGTTCCACGCCGGTGGGATCGATCAGGAACAACCGCTCCCCGCGCCGCAGCACGGCATGGGGTTCGCGCTCCACAATATCGATCACCAGCCGGTTGGGCAGTTGGCGAGCCACGCGCGCATCCGCCACCCAGTTCAGCGTCTGCAAGTCCGCTCGCAGCGCCTCAAGGTCAACCAGCACCATGGACAGATCTTCCTGCGCCATCGCCTTTTCGTAGACGCGCGCCTCGTTCAGCCGGTCCGTGCCGCGCACATCGACATGACGCACGACGTAGCCGGCATTGGCGGCAGCATGGGCGAACTGCCGCTCTGCCAGATCGGCAAGTCCGGAAACGCGAGCGATCACCACCACGATGGCAAGCAGCACCGCAAGGATCAGCACGGTGAAGAACTTGTGCCACTGCTCCTCGGTAAAGGGCAGCGCGTTCATCATCCGGTCAAAGAAGGAATTGGTGTGCGCCTTGGCCTTGCGCACCTGCCCCTGCCGCCCTTGCGACTTGGCCTGGCGGCGCACGCCGGTGCCCTTGCGATGGATCGTCTGCGCCATCAGTCGCCCCCGCTACCGGCAGGAAGCTTGCCGAAATGGCGCAGCGCGTCTTCCACCACGATCTCGCACAGTTCGGGATAGGAGATATCGCAATGCTTCGCCTGTTCGGGCACGAGGCTCAGCGGCGTCATGCCCGGCTGGGTATTCGTTTCCAGCACGAGGAGGCCGTCCACGCCCTGCTCGTCATCCCAGCGGAAATCAGTGCGACTGACCCCGCGACACCCCAGCAGGCGGTGCGCGTCCAGTGCCAGTTCAAGGCACCGCGCGGCGATATCTTCCGGGATTTGCGCCGGGCAGACATGTTCGGTCATGCCATCAGTATATTTGGCGTCGAAATCGTAAAAGCCGCTCTTGGGCACAAGTTCGGTCACCATCAACGCGCGGTCACCCAGCACCGCCGTGGTGAGCTCACGCCCGCGGATATAGGGTTCGGCCAGCAGCGTCCTGAATTCCTGCCACGGCCCCTTGGCATCGCGGCGGATGGGATTGCCGTAATTGCTGGCATCGGTGACGATGGCCACGCCCACGCTGGAACCTTCGTTCAGCGGCTTCAGGACATAGGGGCGCGGGATCGGATCGCCTTCGTACAGGCTCTCGCTGGCGACCACCGTGCCCGTGGGCATGGGGATGCCATGCGGCACCAGCGCCTGCTTGGTCAGTTCCTTGTCGATGGCGACGACCGAGGTGGCGAGGCCCGAATGGGTATAGGCAATGCCCATCAGGTCCATCATGCCCTGCACCGTGCCATCCTCGCCCGGAACGCCGTGCAGCGCGTTGAAGACCACATCGGGCTTCACCTCGGCAAGGCGCGCGGCGATGTTGCGGTCAAGATCGATGCTGGTGACCTTGTGACCCACGCTTTCCAGCGCATCGGCCACGCCATTGCCGGACATGAGCGAAACCTCGCGCTCATTGGCCCAGCCGCCCATCAATACGGCAATATGCATTTTTGGCAGGCGGCTCACGGTCTTCCCACTCTCTTGATTTCCCACTCCAGCGCCACGCCCGATTTTTCGGCCACGCGGCGGCGCACTTCTTCGCCCAGCCCCTCGATATCGCTGCTGGTGGCATCGCCGGTGTTGATCAGGAAGTTGGCGTGCTTCTCGCTCACCTGCGCGCCGCCCATTGTCAGGCCGCGACACCCCGCCTCGTCCACCAGTTGCCATGCCTTGCGGCCTTCGGGGTTCTTGAAGGTCGATCCGCCGGTCTTGCTCCGAAGAGGCTGCGAGTTCTCGCGCTCTGCAGCGATCCGGTCCATCTCTGCGCCGATTGCTGCAGGATCGCCGGGAGCGCCCTGGAAGCGGGCTGCCACGACGATGGCCCCTTCAGGCAAGCGCGAGTGGCGATAGGAATATTCAAGGTCCGCAGCGGGAATGTTGACGCATTGCCCGTTGGGAAACACCACGTCGCAATCGATCAGGATGTCGGCCACCTCGCGGCCATAGGCTCCGCCGTTCATGCGCACGAAGCCGCCCACCGTGCCGGGAATGCCGCGCAGGAATTCCAGCCCTGCAATCCCCGCATCGCGCGCGGTCGAGGCAACGAGAATGCCCGGCGCGCCGCCGCCGCATTCCAGGATATTGTCGCGCCGCACCTCCACGCTGGCAAAGGGCTTGCCCAGCCGCACCACCACGCCGGGCACGCCGCCATCGCGAATGATGAGGTTGGAACCGAGGCCGATGGCCATCACGGGCGTGCCTTCCTCGAGGCCGAAGAGGAACCGCGTCAGATCTTCAAGATCCGCCGGTTCGAACAGCCAGTCTGCCGGGCCACCGCTCTTGAACCACACCAGCTTGTCGAGCGGGGCATCCTTGGTGAGCTTGCCGCGCGCGGGCGAGACGGACACTGTCGCGCCGCCCTTCTCATCGCCCGCACCGGGTGCATTGGTGCCCGTCGGCTCCTCGCCATATTGCATCTCGCGGGTCATGCAGCCTTACCCCGCGCCGCTGCGATCGCTCCGGCAAGGCGCGCAGCCCACTTGGTGATATCGCCCGCACCAAGACACACCACGAGGTCGCCCGGCTCGACGGTTCCGGCCAGTTCTGTCGCGAGTGCCTGGCTGTCAGCGATTTCGGAAGCCTGCCTGTGGCCGCGCGCCTTGATGCCTGCCACCAGCGCGGCGCTGTCCACCCCGGCAATCGGCTGTTCGCCAGCGGGATAGACCGGCGCGGCATACACCACGTCTGCCTGTTCGAAACAGGACTGGAACTCCTCCAGCAAATCACGCAGGCGGGTGTAGCGATGCGGCTGGACCACCGCGATCACGCGGCCCTTTGCAGCATCGCGCGCGGCGGAAAGCACGGCGCGGATTTCCACCGGGTGATGGGCGTAATCGTCAATCACGCGCACGCCATCGACTTCGCCTGCCAGCGTGAAGCGGCGGCGCACACCGCCAAAGCGCGCGAAACCGGCGCGGATCGTGTCATGCGCGCAGCCCATCTCCAGCGCCACGGCGATCGCTGCTAGCGCGTTCTGCACGTTGTGCCGCCCGGGCATGGGCAGCACGATGTCGGCGATGGTGGTTTCCCTGCCGTCACGGTCGCGGCTGATGGCATCGAAAAGGGTCGATCCCCCCTCGCTGCGGATGTTCTCTGCGCGCAAATCGGCATGCGGGCTGAAACCATAGGTGATCACGCGCCTGTCCCGCACACGGGCAATCACGTTCTGCACTTCGGGATGATCGATGCACAGCACCGCCGCGCCGTAGAAGGGCACGTTCTCGATGAATTGCAGAAAGGCATCCTTGACCGCTTCGAAGCTGCCGTAGTGATCGAGATGTTCCGGGTCGATATTGGTGACAACAGCAATGGTGCCATCGAGCCTGAGGAAGCTGCCATCGCTTTCGTCCGCTTCGACAACCATCCACTCGGAATCGCCCAGCCGCGCGTTGGAGCCATAGCTTTCGATGATCCCGCCGTTGATTACCGTGGGATCGATGCCGCCAGCGTCCAGCAGCGTGGCGACCATGCTGGTCGTGGTGGTCTTGCCGTGGGTGCCTGCCACCGCGACGTTGGACTTCAGGCGCATCAGTTCGGCCAGCATTTCCGCGCGGCGGACCACGGGAATGCGGTTGTCGATAGCGGCGGCAACCTCGGGGTTGTCGCGCTTCACAGCGGTAGAGGTGACCACCACCGCAGCATCGCCAAGGTTGGCCGCGTCATGGCCCACGAACACTGTGATCCCGCGCGCGCGCAGCCGCTCAACGCTGGCGCCTTCGGCAATGTCGCTGCCTTGCACTGTGTAGCCTAAGTTCGCCATCACCTCGGCAATGCCGGACATGCCGATGCCGCCGATGCCGACGAAGTGGATCGTGCCGATATCGGTGGGAACGCCCTTCATGCGCGATCCCTTGTGGCAGCCGCCGGTGCGCCCTCCGCGCTCTTGCGTTCAGTGCCGCCCACGCGGATCACGTCCTGAATCGGCGCGCCGCCGAAGCTTTCGACAAGGTCCGCCAGATCGGAAGCCGCCTTGGGCCTGCCGCAGTTCCAGCTGGCATGCGCGGCGTTGGCGAGCGTTTCGGGCTTTTGCGCCATGGCCTGGATCTGCTTGGCCAGCTCACTGCCGGTAAAGGCGTGCTGGCGGATCGAGCCGGCACCACCAGCCTTCACCACTTCGCGCACATTGGCGGCCTGATGGTCGTCCGTCGCGATGGGCAGCGGCACAAGGATTGCCGGGCGGCCCACCGCCGTCAGTTCGGCAATAGTCGATGCACCAGCGCGGCCGATGAACAGGTGGGCATCGGCAAGGCGCGCCTGCATATCCTCGAAATAGGTGCCGAGTTCGGCGGGAATATCGTGGCTGGCATAGCGCTCGCGCACTGCCTCAAGGTCTTCCGGGCGGCACTGCTGCGTAACCTGCAAGCGGCTGCGCAGCGCGGGCGGCAACATGGCAAGGCCATCGGGAACCACTTCGGACAGCACGCGCGCACCCTGGCTGCCGCCAGTCACCAGCACGCGGAACAGGCCATCGGCAGTGAAGGCAGGAAAATCCTCATCGCGCAGCACCAGCACTTCGGGGCGCACGGGATTGCCGACAAGATGCGTCTTGTCCCAATGCTTGGGCTTCAATCTTATTCCTGTAGCCACATTGGTTCTTTTGCCAACATGTGTTATACGCAGCATCAATGCAGCCTCTCCTCGGCTGTTACAGCGGCTCTTATTAATCCAAAAAAGCACTTTCATTATGGTTGGTGTTGTGATGGCAGCACCAACTAAAAGGCTTGTCTGCGGTCGCTAATTTGAACCCAACAACCTTTTTTGCAACCCTTTCTGAAAAAGTGGATTGTATAAACCCCAGTATA
>CAYXTJ010000030.1:0-20603 GCA_964467715.1 uncultured Sphingomonadaceae bacterium | reverse complement strand
ATTCCAGATCAGCGAACGGTCGGTGACGTGGATGTCCTGCATCTGCTTGTTGGTTTCAGCGAGCAGCTTCACGCCTTCTGCCATCAGCGCGCTGTCGCGGAACACGGCGGCATGCTTCTGCATGGTCTTCTGCATGTTGGCGCGCACTTCCGCCGTGGGCGACCCGCCCTTGGCGTTGCGAAAGTGATCGACACGGCTCAGCGCAAAATCGGCGCTATCGGCATGCAGTTCTTCCTGCTTGGCGTTGGGCTGGATCAGTTCCTTCAGGCGATGGCCGGTTGCGCGGCCGAACACCACGAGGTCGATCAGCGAGTTCGAGCCAAGGCGGTTTGCACCGTGGACCGACACGCAGGCAGCCTCACCCACGGCGAACAGGCCGGGCACCACATGGTCCGGATTGCCGTCCGGCCCGATGGTGACGACTTCGCCGTGATAATTACAGGGAATGCCGCCCATGTTGTAATGCACCGTCGGCGTGACCGGCAGCGGCTGACGCGTCAGGTCGACACCGGCAAAGATCTTGCCGCTTTCGGTGATGCCCGGCAGGCGCTGGGCCAGCGTCGCGGCGGGAATATGGTCAAGGTGGAGGTAGATGTGGTCCTTTTCAGGCCCCACGCCGCGCCCTTCGCGCATTTCCAGCGCCATCGAGCGCGACACCACGTCACGCGAGGCGAGGTCCTTCGCGGAAGGTGCATAGCGTTCCATGAAACGCTCGCCTTCGGAGTTGGTCAGGTAACCGCCCTCGCCGCGCGCGCCTTCGGTGATCAGCACGCCTGCGCCGTAAATGCCGGTGGGGTGGAACTGCACGAATTCCATGTCCTGCATCGGCAGACCAGCGCGCAGCACCATGCCGCCGCCATCTCCGGTGCAGGTGTGGGCAGAGGTGGCGGTGTAGTAGCAGCGGCCATAGCCGCCCGTTGCCAGCACCACGGACTGCGAACGGAAGCGGTGAATCGATCCGTCATCCATGCACATGGCGATCACGCCGACGCACTTCTTGCCGTCGGGCGTGTCCTTCATGATCAGGTCGATGGCGAAATATTCGATATAGAAATCAGCGGAATACTTCAGGCTCTGCTGATAGAGTGCATGCAGCATGGCGTGGCCGGTGCGGTCCGCCGCGGCGCAGGTGCGCTGCACGGGCGGGCCTTCACCCATGTTCTGCATGTGACCGCCGAAGGGACGCTGGTAGATCGTCCCATCATCATTGCGGCTAAACGGAACGCCTGCATGTTCCAGCTCATAAACAGCGGCGGGGGCTTCCCGCGCGAGATATTCGATTGCGTCCTGGTCACCCAGCCAGTCAGACCCCTTCACGGTGTCATACATGTGCCAGGTCCAGTGATCGGGCGAATTGTTGCCAAGGCTGGCCGCAATGCCGCCCTGTGCCGCAACGGTGTGCGACCGCGTGGGGAAGACCTTGGTGATATTCGCGGTCTTCAAACCGGCTTCGGCAGCGCCCATGGTGGCGCGCAGGCCGGAACCGCCAGCCCCCACGACCACCACGTCATAGGTATGGTCGATGATCTTGTAGGCAGGCTGGGTGGAATTTTCAGAAGCCATCAGGCGGCACCTCCAAGTGCGAGGCGGGCAATGGCGAACAGGCCGAATGCCACACCGGCAAAGGTGAACAGGTTAAGGGCGGTCATCGCGGCAAACTTGTTGCCCGCTTCATGAATGTAGTCCTCGATCAGGACCTGCAGGCCAAGGCGGGCGTGCCAGAAGGTGCTGATCACGAACAGCGCCACGGCAGTCGCCTGCACCGGGCCGGAGAGCCACAGCGCAATCGTCTCGTAATCGAAGTTCCGCTGCAGGATGGAGCTGACGGCGAGGAAGATGCCCAGCACCAGATTGCCCGCCGCCGTGAAGCGCTGCAGCAGCCAGTGATGCGTGCCTTCTTTTGCTGCGCCAAGCCCGCGAACGCGGCCGATGGAAGTTCCGTTACCCATGTTGTCCCTTCCCTTAAGCTGCGAAAATGGCGGCCCAGAAGGCCCCTGTGAGAACAAGTGCTGCGACTATCGAGCCGATCGACCATTTGCGGTTGGTGTCGAGTTCGAAGCCTGCCCCCATATCGAGGATGAAATGGCGGATGCCGGAACACATGTGGTTGAAGAAGGCCCAGGACAGGCCGATCAGCACCACGATGCCATAGGGGCTCATCGCGTGATCCTGGAAGCTAGCATAGGCGGCCGGGCCGCTGGCGAGCGATCCCAGCCACCACAGCATGACCGGCAAGCCGACCAGCGCCATGCCGTCTCCGGCTACGCGGTGGAGGATGGAGACCAGCATATGCGGCCCCCATTTCCAGATGCTGAGGTGCGGCGATAAGGGTCTGTTGGCCATGGTGAGTCCCGTGAATCCTGTTGTTGGGTCCCACTTAACGATTGTGACGGGGCTGACAAGCGGACCTTGGACGGGGTTTTTGTCGGAATTCGAGCATAACACGCTCTTTTCGCATCAAGGCAGCGCGGCTAATAGGCTTGGAAATGACCAGAATTCTCGTCACCGGATCAAGCCGCGGCATTGGCGCCGCCATTGCCGCGCAGCTGCGGGCGCGCGATTGCGTGGTTGTCGGCCATGCAACCAGCGCGGTGGACGAAGCCACGATTGCCGCCGATTTCACGCAGCAAGCCGCACCCGAAATGCTGTGGAATGCGGCGCTGGACCGGCTCGGAGGGCAGGTGGATGTGCTGGTGAACAATGCCGGCCTGTTCTCGCCCAGCCCGCTGGATGCGCCGGACGCGCAATGGCTCTATGCGTGGGAGGATACCTTGCGCATCAACCTGACTTCGGCGGCACAGCTGTCACGCCTCGCCGTTCTCCACTGGCAGGAAAGCGGACGCAAGGGGCGGATTGTCCATATCGCCAGCCGCGCCGGGCAGCGGGGCGATTCGCCTGCGCACTGGCACTATGCCGCCGCCAAGGGCGGGATGCTGGCCATGCACAAGACCATCGCCCGCGCCTATGCCGCTGAGGGCATCACCAGCTTTGCCATTGCGCCGGGCTTCACCGACACGGCGATGGCGGGGGATTATCTGGAAAGCCGGGGCGGCGATGGCCTGCTGGCCGATATTCCGCTTGGCCGGGTCGCCTCGCCCGATGAGATTGCCACCGTCGCAACATTCTGTGCGCTCGATGCACCCGAAAGCATGACGGGCGCAGTGATCGATGCCAATGGGGCCAGCTATGTTAGGTAGACCCGTGATCCTTGGCCTTGTCGCCATGCTGGTTGGAACACCTGCTTGCGCTCAGGGAACTCCCATTCCCGAGAGTGCAGAAATTCCCGCTGACCAGCTGGCATGGACCACCGCCTGCAAGGACTGGGATGAGTGGGAAAAGCCCGCGCCGCCCTTCCGCGTGCACGGCAACACCTACCACGTCGGCACTTGCGGGATCAGCGTGATCCTCGTCACCACTGACGCAGGCCACATATTGATCGACACCGGCACCGAAGGCGGCGCGCTGCTTGTTGCGGACAATATCGCGCAAGTCGGCTTCAAACTGGAAGATGTGCGCTACATCCTCTCCAGCCACGAACACTTCGATCACGTTGGCGGCATGGCGCTGTTGCAGGACATGACGGGCGCGCAGGTGCTCGCGTCGCCAGCAGCTGCCGTCGCCTTGCAGACCGGTGATGTTTCCGACGAGGACCCGCAGCACGACAGCCACCCGCCATTGGCGCCGTTGAAAGTCGACAGGATACTCGAAGGCAACATGATCGTGGAACTGGGCGATGCCCGCCTGCTGGCCTTCCCCACCCCCGGCCATACACCGGGCGCGCTCAGTTGGAGATGGCAGAGTTGCGAAGGCGAAGCCTGCCAGGAGATCGTCTATGCCGACAGTCTTTCTCCTGTCAGCGACGATGGCTACCGCTTCTCCGACCACGCCTTCTACCTGCGCAGCTATCGCGATGGCCTGGCGCGCCTCAGGATGAATGGCGGGATGGGCTGCAATATCCTGCTCACCCCGCACCCCTCTGCCAGCGGCATGCGCGACAAGCTTCTGGCTAGCGATCTTGCCGCAGAGCCCACCTGCACCGCATATGCAGACAGTATCACCGCCCGCCTCGATGCGCGGCTTGCCGAAGAGGCTGAAGGAAACCCATGAGCTGGAAACTCTCCGCCACCGCCACCAAGGACCAGGTCGAAGCCGCGCTCGAAAAGCGTGAGATGACCATCGGCTGGGATGATAATATCGTGCTGACCGGTTTCGAGACCGATCCCGAAACGCCGGACATCTGGCGGCTTGATGCCTACACCGAACACAAGCCCACCGCTGCCGAACGTAATGCGGTGAAGGCGCTGTTTGAAGGCGTGGCCCCGCGCCTCACCGCAGAGGAACTGCCCGAAACGGACTGGGTGGCCGAAAGCCAGAAGGGCGTCGATCCGATCCGCGCAGGCCGCTTCCACGTCCACACGCCCGATCATCCCCCTACCAGCGCACCCGGCCTGGTCGATTTCTGCATTCCCGCAGCGCAAGCTTTCGGCACCGGCCAGCACGAGACCACGGCCGGTTGCCTTGCCATGCTCGATGCCATGAAGCGGCGCGGCGTGGTGGCGCGCAATCTTGCCGACATCGGCACCGGCACCGGCCTGCTCGCCTTTGCCGCGATGCACCTGTGGCCCAGCGCCTATGCCACCGCGAGCGATATTGACGAGCTGTGCCTGCCCGCCGTTGTCGACAATGCCGCGATGAATGTCATCACGCTGGGTGACGGGCGCGGCGAGCTCGCCATGTTGATCGCTGACGGGATGGAGGACGAATTCCTCGTCCAGCGCGCTCCGTTTGACCTGCTGATCGCCAATATCCTCGCCGGGCCGCTGATCGCGATGGCGCCCGAATTCGCTGCCGCCGTTGCGCCGCGCGGGCATATCGTGCTCGCCGGTCTGCTGGCGACGCAGGAAGCGGGCGTGCGCGCGGCCTATCACAATGCCGGGTTCCGCCTGCAATACCGCATCATCAACGGCGACTGGTCGATACTGTGGCTCAGGCACCGCTTCGCTGGCTGATCCTCTTCGGCAAGGCCACGACTGCGCTGCTGGCAGGCATCGCGCTGCTGGCTTTGCTGTTCTTCCTCGCCGGATGGATCGGCAGTTCGATCCCGCGTAACGGCCAAACACCAGAAGTGGCGGACGGCATCACCATCATGCTGGAAACCAACGGTACGCACACGGGGATCGTGATGCCTTTGGTGACGCCGGAGAAGGACTGGCGCGAGACCTTCCCCAGCGCGATGATCCGCCCTCATGGCCGCATACCCACGCATGTCGCCGTGGGTTGGGGTGAGCGCGAAGTCTTTCTTGATGTGCCGACATGGGGTGACCTGAAAGCATCCACCGCGCTGCGGATCGCGACGACCGGCGGCGAGCCGATCATGCGGGTAAGCCACTATGTCCGCCCTGCCCCGTCAGAAACGCATCGGCCCGTGACGATCAGCCGCGAGGCCTATGCCCGGATGGTGGAGGCGATCGAAGCCAGCCTGCCACCTGCAAAGGCCCCGCGCGAAATCCTGCGCGGCACCAACCCGGCCGATGCCTATTACCACGCGCTGGGCAACTACACCCTCGCCTACACCTGTAACAACTGGGTGGGTGACATGCTGGCCGAAGCCGGCATACAGATGGGCTGGTGGACGCCATTTGCCGGAGGGGTGATGAAGTGGATCGCGGTGCCCGAAGCTGGAGCAGGCCGATAATGCGTCGGCGGAGGATGGTGCGTCTGGCTAGCCTTGCAGCTACTGCGCTCATGCTCGCAGGCTGCGACATGGTGCCGGTCGCGAGCTTCTCCGCCGCTTCCAGCGCGATGGAACCGACGATCCAGCCAGGTGAACACATGTTTGCCTGGGCTGTAACGACCGAGAGCCTGAGGCGTGGCGATATCGTCGTGGTCGAAAACGGCGGTAGTTCGTGGCTGGCGCGCATCGCCGGCTTGCCGGGAGACAGCATCGCGATGATCGACGGGATCGTGGTCCTCAACGGGAGGGAAATCGCGCAAAGACCGGCAGGTACCTATACCCTCGAGGACGTCATGCAGCCGGGAGACCACGCCATGCTGGAGGAACAATTCCCCGGCGAAGTGGCTCCACATCGGGTGCTCGACATGGGAGCGGGCCCGCTTGATGATCTGGCGGAAATTACGCTGCCTGAAGGAAGCTACTTCCTGCTCGGCGACAATCGCGACAACGCCGCCGACAGCCGGGTGCGGCACGAATACGGCTTCGGCCTCGGGATCGTCACCCGCCAGCAGATCACCGGGCGCGTATCCTCGGATTGAGCAGCGGGCGACCCTGCCGGACAAGGCAAGGTCGCCCGCCTTCGAGCACTAGAACGCGATCCGGGTCCGAACCCAGACGCCCCTGCCCGGCCCGGGCAAACGCTCACCCAGCGGCACATCAGATGCGCCGACACGGTTCACGCCAGAGAGGTGCGGCTGATAGTAGGCATCGAACAGGTTTTCGACACCGGCATCCAGCGTGATGCCATCAGCAACCGCCAAACTGCCGAACAGCCCGACGACCAGATAGCCATCGCTGGATGTCTCATCGTTGGACAGCGAGACGTGGTCCTGATCGTCAGCCGCCGTCACTTCCGCACCCAACGACCAGCGATCCTGCTGCCAGATCGCCGCCAGTCGCGCATTGGCGGGCGGCACGCGGTAGAGATTGTCGGCAATGTCGCGACGCTTTGCCCGCACGAAGCTGGCAGAGCCTTCGAACAGCAGGTTCTCGCTGGCCTCCACGGTGAAATCCACGTCCACGCCGTAGAGCTCGGCATCGACATTGCGGAACATCAGCGGGGTGGCATCGCCATTCATGTTGGCGACCATCTCCACCGGTGTGTTGATCACGCCCGGCGTGGTATCGAAGGGCGTGCCCTGGATGTAGTCATCCACCCGGCGATAGAACACGGTGGGACGGAAGCTGACCGGACCTGCATCCACGTCAAAACCCGCTTCTGCAATCCACGCCACTTCGGGATCTAGCGCCTGATTGCCAACATAGATGTTGCCATCGGCAAGGCCGAAGCTGGCAGAGGTAGGCAACCAGCCGAACCGTTCGAGCAGGCTGGGCACACGGGTCTTGCGGGCCAGCGTGATGCGCGGCGTCACCTCGTCTCCCGGCAGCCAAAGGCGCAGCACGGCATCGAAGGTGGTGTCATTTGCCGCACGGGCTGATGCCGCAAAAGCGTTGGCAAGGCCGACCGGCCCCATCGGCACCGCGCTCCCCAGCTCGGGAATGCCGCCGGCCTGTTCGGTGCGGTCGATGCGCGCGCCCAGCTCGAACTCTGCCGGGCCTGCCCCGCCGCGCCACTGCACGAATGCGCCGTAGCGATCGGAGGTCAGGTCCGGCTGCGCCTCGACAAAGAAGTTCGCGTTGAACGGATTGGTGATGCGGACGTATTTCTCGACCAGTTCGACATCGCCACCCACGCTCACATTGCGCGTGGCAGAACCGAAACGCAGGCTTCCTTCAGCCGTCGTGGTGTCAGCATCGGCAAAGGTCGCGCGGGTGCTAATGACGGCAGGATCGGGATCGCGCAGCGAGTAATTGTCCATCAGGTGGCGCACCGACACGTGGCCCACCATCAGCTTCAGGCCGATCTTTTCGGTCAGCTGGCCGGAATATCCGCCGCGCAGGAAATCCGTGTTGAAATACTGGATATCCATCGGGAACGCGGGGTTGCCCGTCGGGTCGGTCTCGTTGCGGCGATATTCGGCAAAGATCTCGCCATCGCCGAGCTTCATGCCGGCATGGACGCCGTAGTTAGTCCGCTCGAAGGACGAACTGGCGACTGTGCCGCCGTCGAACTCGTAGTCACTCCCTTCCTCGCGCGATGCGATCACACCGATCCGCCAGTTGCTGGTCGAAAGGCCCAGCGCACCACCAGCGGCATAGCTGTCATCCACGCTGCGATATTGCGCGCCGATCCGGCCGTGCACTTCAGGCGAGGAACCGGAGGCAAACGGCACCTCAACCAGCTCCGCATTCACGGCCCCTGCAAGGCTCGGCCCTTGCGATACCGGCGCAACGCCGCGGGCAACCTCGATGCGGTCAACCAGTATGGACGGGGCATAGTGCAAGGGCGGATCCATCGCATTGGGGCCGCCTGTTGCAAATCGCTGGCCGTTCACGCGACCGAGCACGCGCTCGCCAAACAGGCCGCGATAGGACAGCTGGCCTGACAGCGCGCCATTACCGATGGCCGCAGCGCCCGGCATGCGCGCGGCAATCGCTCCGGAATCTGCCGGCAAGGCGATCTGGTGCGGCGGTTCGCTGCTGTCGATGGCTCCGTCAGCGACATCTGCGGTTACCAGGATCACGTCGGTCAGGATGGCATTGTCTTCCTCGTCCTGGGCAAGAACCTGCACGGGACAAAGGGCAAAAGGCGCAGCCGCGGCTGCACCCAGCAAAAAGCGTTTGAAAAACATGGGAAATTCTTTCATCTGAACGGAATGCGGCACGCGCGAGGGCGTGGCTGGGATTCAATCGTCAGGCGAAAGCAGGCGGTCCCCGTGCGGGTGGCAGGAAGCGCGGCGTATCTGGCGAGAGCGCTTGCTGGCGCACCGCGTCAAAGGCAGCAAGGGCAAGTGCCGACAACGGCAGGCTCAGGTTTGGATCATTGTCGATCCCGGCATGCTGCAAGCCTGCAAAGGCACAGACCTTGCCCGCTGAACCGTCATCCTGATGTGCAGGCGCGCCGTCCTTCAGCGGGATTACCAGCTTCTGGTCCGAATTACAGACTTCGATGGTGATCGAACCTGACGCGCCCCGTTCCAGCATCCACCCCTGCGGCGTGGTCGCCTGCAGCAGCAATGCAACCGCCACCACCAACATGGCGGCAAGATTGCGCAAGGGAGGGAAGTCAGCGTTCATTTCGCGGCTTCCGATAGGCCCGGTCAAGTTGTGATGCAAGTCAGTATGGCTTCAACAACATCCACAGGCCCATGGCGATCATGGCGAGGTTTTCGGAAAGCGAAACGAAACCAAGCGGCACATTGCTGCTGCCACCCACGCACGCGCATTTGATCTCCCGCTTCTGGACATAAACCGCATAGAACACCGAAGCCGCGCCAACCGTGCCGATGAACAGGGCAACAGGAATGGAAATCCACGGCAACAGATGCGCGGCCATCAACACCGCCGCCAGCGCCTCGAGGAAAGGATAGGCATAGGCGTAGGGCACAAAGCGCATGCCCAGCTGGTCATAGCCGACAAACATGGTGGAGAAGCTCTCCACATCCTGCATCTTGAGCATGGCCAGCATCGCCATGGAGAAGGCGATGAACCATTCCGCCGCGCGAAAGGTGAGCGTCGTGGCGAAGATTGCGATACTGAGCGCGAGGGCCAGAGCCGCCGCCAGCGCAAATACTGCGATCACGGGCTGATAGGAGGTTTCGTCCTTGTCCTGCACGTTCAAGTCAAAATGATCGCGCAGGGCATCAGAGACGCCGATCCGCACCCCAGCGATGAAGCTTTGCGGCGTGGTTTCCACCCGATGCTCCTGCTTGAAGGCATCGGTTTCCTCACGCGTGGTCAGCCAGTGGTCGTCAACCAAATAGCCTTCGCGCTCCAGCAACCATTTGGATTTCGTACCATAAGGGCAGACGTGCTTGTCCATCACCATGCGATAGAGGGTGGCGGTCGGTTTTCTGGCCATGTCCCTTCAGTCCGCGAAGGGCGCAATGGTTCCCCGCTAACAAGCGATCCGGAGAGAAAATGCGCGATCAGATGCCGTCGCCGGGGCTCGCAGTTACGGGCACCTTGCCATTGCGATGGCGGTGCCAGGGAAACAGGAACTGCCCCCAATAGCTGCGCGGCACCACTTCGGGGATGCCGTAATCCTTCGGCCAGCGCCCTTTCGGAAGGTGGAAAGTGCCAAACATCTTGTCCAGCAGCGGCAGGTGGATGGCGAAGTTCACGTCAATCGCCTCTTCCTCCAGCCCGTGGTGCCAATGGTGGAAGCGCGGCGTGGCAACCCAGTGCCCCAGACCGTCGAAATCGCCCTTCACATTGGCGTGCAGCAGCGATGACCAGACGTAAACGAAGCCGATATAAGCCTGCATCACCGCCGGGCTGAAGCCGATGGTGAACAGCGGCAGAGAGGTGATCGAGCGCAGCAGGATGATCTCGATGAAGTGCATCCGCGATCCCGCCAACCAGTCCATCGATTGCGCGCTGTGATGCACCGCGTGGAAGCCCCAGAGAAAGGGAACGCGGTGGAAGGCGCGGTGGAACCAGTATTGCACGAAATCCGATGCCACGATCACGATCACGAACTGCACCAGCCACGGCAGCGCCGCGATATTGGCCCGCAGCGCATCAAAGCTGCCGGTGCTGGCGTTGATCACGCTGGAAGGCGCCAATGCGAGGAAGCCGAGCAGTTGCACGAACATCGAGCTGACGAGGAAGTAGAACAGGTCCTCGCGCCATTCGGTGCGGAACAGGCGCTGCTCGCGGCGATGCGGCACGAAGCGCTCCAGCGGGGCGAACATGAAGCCGGTGGCGAGCAGGTTCACCATGAAGAAGTCGAGCCCGAAGAAGATACCCCAGCTGCGCACTTCGGATGCTTCGGCGTTGGCACCGCCCAGCAAGGTCGCTCCTAGCGCCACCAGCAGGCCGATCACCCCGAGGATCTTGCGCGAGCGGAGCAACATGCTGAGCAGGGAGAGCGCATAGGCCGCCAGCAGGATCAGGTGCAGTGCGCCGCGAAAGCCGGGCCACGCCCGCACCACGTCCAGCTCCGGCGTTGCCATCCAGTCAGGAAAGCGCAACGCGATCACCATTGCGAGGCCGGTTACGGCCAGCAGCACCCCGAAGAAGCCCGCCAGCCACCCGCTGCCGAACCAGCGCGCGTCAGCAGGCGCCTCGAGGTCCTCGACCAGTTTGCCGAGCAAACCATTGCTGGACACGTGCAACCCTCTCCCTACCCCGCAGCGGTGACAATGGCCGCCCAGCCTGCTTCGTCGATCACTTCGATGCCCAGCTCTGCTGCCTTCTTCAGCTTGGAGCCAGCCCCCGGCCCCGCCACCAGCAGGTCTGTCTTGGGGGAAACCGAACCGCTGGCCTTGGCACCGAGGCGTTCAGCTTGCGCCTTGGCCTCGTCCCGGCTCATGGTTTCCAGCTTTCCGGTGAACACCACCGTCTTGCCCGAAACCGCGCTCTGGGTGGTTTCGACGACATATTCGGGCGGGCTGACTTCGGTGAGGATATCCTCCCACACGGTGACATTGTGCGGTTCGTGGAAGAAGTCTCCCAGCGCCTCCACCACCGCGGGGCCGATGCCGTCGATCGAGGTGAGCGCGGCGGCAGCTTCCTCATCGCCCGCACGCGCCGATTGTGCCGCCTCTCGGAGTGCCGGCAGCGTGTAAAAATTCTTCAGCAGGTCGCGCGCCGTGACCGCGCCGACATGGCGGATGCCAAGGCCGAACAGCAAGCGCGCAGCATCGGGTTCGCGCTTGGCTTCGATGCTGGCGAGGAGGTTCTCGACCGACTTTTCCTTCCAGCCTTCCAGCGCGAGGATGTCTGCCTCGCGGTTCTTCAGGCGGAAGATATCGCCCGGCCCCTTGTCCAGCCAGCCGCGTTCGAGGAAGTCGGCAATGGTCCGCTCGCCCAATCCTTCGATGTCGAGCGCCACGCGGCTGACGAAGTGCTTGAGGCGCTCGAATTGCTGCGCCTTGCAAATGAGGCCGCCAGTGCAACGCACGTCGACTTCGCCTTCCTCGCTCACGGCTTCGCTGCCACATTCGGGGCAATGATCCGGGAAAGCGAAAGCGGGCCGGTCCTCGTCCCGGGTCAAATTCTCGACCACCTGCGGGATCACGTCGCCGGCGCGCTGCACCACAACCCTATCACCCGGACGCACGCCGAGCCGTTCGATCTCGTCGCGATTGTGCAGAGTGACATTGGTGACCGTGACGCCGCCCACAAGCACGGGTGCAAGGCGACCAACCGGTGTGAGCTTGCCGGTGCGGCCGACCTGGATATCGATGCTCTCCAATATGGTCTCGGCGCGCTCTGCCGGGAACTTGTGCGCCATCGCCCAGCGCGGCGCCTTGGCGACAAAGCCCAGCCGCTTCTGCCAGTCGAGCCGGTCGACCTTGTAGACGACGCCATCGATTTCATACGGAAGGTCCGGACGTCGCTCGGAAATGCTGCGATAATGCTGCAGCATCTCTTCGGTGGAACTGCACAATTTCAGGTCCGGCGAAATCGGCAGGCCCCAGTTGGCGATGGCCTGCATCACCTCCATCTGCGTCTCGCCCGGAACCGCCGAAGCCGCGCCCCAGCCATGCGCCCAGAACCGCAATTTGCGTTTCGCGGTCACGCTGTCGTCCTTCTGCCGCAGCGATCCTGCAGCAGCATTGCGCGGGTTGGCAAACAGCTTTCCACCGGCCTCTTCCTGCGCAGCATTGAGCGCAGCAAAGTCCTGCTTTGACATGTAAACTTCGCCGCGAACCTCGAACACTTCAGGCACATTTCCGCGCAGCATTTGAGGGATATCGGCGATGTGCGCGACATTGGCGGTGACGTTCTCACCCACCTGACCATCACCGCGTGTGGCAGCCATCACCAGCACGCCATTCTCGTAACGCAGCGAGCAGGACAAGCCATCAATCTTGTCTTCCGCGACCATCGCCACCGGCTCGTCTTCAGCCAGAGACAGGAACCGCCGGACGCGGGCGACGAAGTCCTCCACCTCCTCGTCAGAGAAGGCGTTGTCGAGGCTCATCATGCGAACCTCGTGCGTCACCTTGGAGAGAGGCGATGCGGCGATTTCATGGCCCACGGCCTTGCTCGGCGAATCCTCGCGGATCAGATGCGGAAACGCCTCTTCCAGCTCTGCATTGCGGCGCACCAGCGCGTCATACTCGGCGTCCGAAATCTCCGGATCGTCTTCCGCATGATAGCGCCGGTTGTGATGCGCGATGGCCTTCGCCAGCCACATCAACTTGTTTGCGACTTCTGCCTCGGTCACGTCGCTGCTCATTGCTCGCCCGCAAGCGGCTCATCACGGGTGAATACCCAGCGCTTGCCACCCCAGTCGAGCTGGTACCGGCTGGCGGGGGAGGTTTCCTTCCCGAACATGTAATGGGAAAAACCGCTGCAACTGTTCGCCGTAGTGCAGGTGAAGGTGTGCAGCGAAAACACCATCGCCGCATCGCCAGTATCCGTATCCTGCCAACTGCTATCAAGCAGGGCGCAGCGCGAGAACGGGGCAAGGCCGGGATAGCGCGTCATCAATTCGAGCTCCATCCCCTGTTCCAGTGCCACCTCCCCGCGACCGTCAGTGGTGGCAATACAAACGGTGGGGCGCATCGACAGGTCGCTGGCAAAATAGTTGCCCAGCACATGGTCTGCCAGCGCGAGCTGCGGCTTCTCGATATCGTTATCGAGCGGGGGCAAGGCAGATGCGCTGTCCGCTCCCGCTGTGCTCGTCTGCGAACATGCCGTGACCAGCAGGATCGCTGCCAAACCTGTTGCGAGCCTGCCCATCGCCAACATCATACCCCCTCCAGTAACCTGTCTGCCTGCGCGCGCGCTTCTGCGGTAATCTCCGCCCCGGAAAGCATCCGCGCGATCTCTTCCTGCCTGCCGGCATCGTCAAGCAGCGCAACCGATGTTCGCGTGACGGTTCCCTGCGACGACTTGGCGATCATGTAATGGCGGTTGCCGCGCGCGGCGACTTGCGGGCTGTGCGTGACGGCGAGCAATTGCCCGTCCGATGCCAGCCGCGCCAGCCGCTCACCGATGGCGGAGGCAACGGCCCCGCCCACGCCGCGATCGATTTCGTCAAAGATCACCGTTGCCGCCCCGCCCTTTTCCGCCAGCGCAACCTTGAGCGCGAGGATGAAGCGCGAAAGCTCGCCGCCAGAGGCGATCTTGGCGAGGGGTGCAAAATCCGCACCGGGGTTGGTGGCGATGAGGAACTCGACGCTGTCCATGCCGGATGCGTTCCACTTGTCCTCTTCCAGCTGTGTCACGGCAGTGCGGAAACGTGCAGCGTCAAGCTTCAGCGGAGCGAGTTCGGCCGCCACTGCCTCGTCCAGCGCCATGGCGGCGGAAACGCGCGTGGCATGTAACGCCTCGGCCCGCGCGATATAGGCCTGCCTTGCCGCGCCTGCCTCTTTCTCCAGGGCGGCGATGTCGGCCTCGCCATGTTCGATGGCATCAAGCTGTTCGCGCAAGCGCCGCATGGTGGCAGGCAGGTCGTCCACGCTGCAATCATGCTTGCGGGCCAGTGCGCGCAATTCGAACAGCCGTGTCTCGATGCGGTCGAGTTCAAGCGGATCGAACTGCATCGCTTCTGCCGCAGCGATCAGCTTTTCCTCTGCCTCGCTCGCCTCGATCACCGCGCGATCCAGCGCTGCCAGTGCCTCGGCCAGCATGGCGTGCTGGTCAGAAATCCGGTCCAACCGCCGCGCCGCGCTGCGCAACTGGGCCAGCGCGCTGTCCGATCCATCCCAGAAGGCGCGCAGCTCTTCCAGATCACCAGAGAGTTTTTCGCCCTTCTGCATGTCGGCACGCGAGAGTGCGAGCAGCTGCTCCTCGCCTTCCTCGGGCGCAACATTGGTCAGTTCTGACAGATGCGCCAGCAGCAGGTCCTGATCGGCCTTTGCCTGCGCGATGGCATCGCGAGCAGCCACGAGCTTGCGATCAGCCTCATGCCATTTGGCGTGGGCAGCAGCGACACCGGCAACGTCGCCATCGGCATAACGATCCAGTAGTGCGCGATGGCCGCGCGGGTTGACCAGCCCGCGATCATCGTGCTGGCCGTGCAGTTCCACCAGCGCAGGGGCAATGGAGCGAAGAAGCGCAACGCCAACGGGCTGGTCATTCACGAATGCCTTTGACCCGCCATCAGCTTTGAGCGTGCGTCGGATGATCAGCGGCTCGCCCGGCTCAAGCTCCACGTCGGCGTCGTCCAGCGCTTCACTGACGAGGCCCGGCAGCGTGGGAAACTCGAAGGCGGCGGTTACCGATGCCTTGTCTTCTCCCGCACGGACAAGCGCAGTCTCCGCACGGTTGCCCAGCAACAGCCCGAGCGCATCGAGAAGGATGGATTTGCCCGCGCCGGTTTCGCCCGTCAGCACGCCAACCCCCTGCCCGAAGGACAGGTCCAGCGCGTCAATCAGCACGATGTTACGGATGGCGAGAGAAGTCAGCATGGCAGGCGCGAACATCTACGGCGCAAGGCCGCAAATCGCAATTGCCGTTGGTGCTGCTTCCTGTGGATCAGCCGCCAAGCGCTTCGGGATGATGGTCCTCGATCAGCTCGTAAGCCTTTTCGTACCAATCGCTGCCCGGATAGTTGGCGCCCAGCACGGCGGCATAGCGGCGTGCCTCTTCCGGAATGCCCAGCGCCAGGCTGGTTTCGGTAAGTCGGTACAGCGCTTCTGCGGCGTGGCTGGTGGTCTCGTAATCTTCAACCACCGTCTTGAAGCGCAGTTGGGCAGCTAGCCACAGGCCTGTGCGTTCATAATGGCGGCCGATCTCCATTTCCTTGCCGGCCAGGTGATCATTCACCAGATCCAGCTTGAGGCGGGCATCAGCGGCATACTGGCTGCTGGGATAGCGACGGATCACCTCTTGCAGGGCACGGCGGGCCTGCAACGTGATGGCCTGATCGCGCTCGACATCGCGTATCTGCTCGTAAAAGCACATCGCGATCAGGTAATAGGCGTAGGGCGCATCGCGGTTGCCCGGGTGGATTGAAAGGAAGCGCGTGGCTGACTGGATCGACTGGTTGTACTGGCCGCGTGCATAATATGCGAACGCGCTCATCAGCTGCGCCCGGCGCGCCCAGGGCGAATAGGGGTGCTGGCGCTCGACTTCGTCAAACAGGGCCGCAGCAACGGTCAGGTCACCCCGGTCAAGCCGAGCCTTCGCCGCCGTGTAAAGCGTTTCCACGTCGCGCGCGACATAGGCCGCTTCGGTGGGGCCGCCACCACCGCCACCAAGTGACGAACAGCCGGAAATAGCCAGTGCCGATGCGGCGATCGCGCAAAGCGACAAGAATTTCGAAGTCCTCATGGAGACAGGCCTATAACCAGCAGTTGCGTGAACGCCAAGTGAAGTCACGCCATTGATGCGCGGATAAATGCAGCGATCCGATACGCCGTATCCCGGACTGCTTGCCCGCTATTCCCAAAAGGCCACGCTGCGACACTCGATGCTCTTCCGGATGTTCGGTTTGACCACGCTGGAATCGACGAATGCAGAATGTGGACAGCGCCAGGTGCGCGAATGATCGCTGTCATGGAACTTGAACAGCAGCGCGTCATCCGCCTGCATCCCCGCAAAATACCACCAGCGATGGTCCGGATGGTAGGAAAAGATGGTCGCTGCCAGTAGCTTTTCCTCTCCCTCGAACGGCGCTGTCAGAGCATCGCCTGTCGGGAATTCGTCGCAGATGATCAGCGTGTTGTCCTTCTCCTCTCCCGCATTGGCGCTACGCCCGTCACACAAGGCCAGCGGGATGTCCTGCGGCGGCGGGGAGAAGGTGCGCCAGAAGCTGGACACGAGGAAACGCTTGAAGCCGGGGCCATCGGGAAATTCCTGGCGATAGGTCGCCTCGGCCATGCGGTGCGCGGTGGCCGCGTTGGTGTCGACATGCGCCTCGCCTGCTGGGGGCTGGATGCCGCCGCGATGCTGGTAATTGCCTTTCTTGCTGGCAACATGCTCCGTGAGATCGGCACTCGTCCGCAGCATCCACCCGCGCGCCACGCATTTGTCAGCCCCGGTCAGCCGCAGCACTTCCTGTTCGACTTCGCGTTCATAGAGGCGATCAACCTCGTCCTTGTCTTGGAAATCGCGCACACCGGTGGTGCTCTTGGCGATCATGAAGCCATGCGTGTCGAGTGTGAAGTGATCGCGGATCGGCATCCCGTCACGGACTGTAACCTCATGGTCGAAATAACTGCCGGTATTGAGCTCCTCTCCCTGGCTGACATAGCGCCTGGTGACGAAATTCCCCTCGTCGACATAACGCATCATGGCCCGCACTTCGCGGGCGCTGCTTTCGATATCATCCAAAATTGCGGTTGCCATCTTGCCTCTCCCGGCGCGCTTTGTAACTATCGTTAGAATAATGGCACGGGGCACTTGCAAGGTGCAAGCATTGCAGCTGTCACCGGCAGATTCAGGGAGAGAGAATATGGGGCCTTTACCGTCGGGAACGGATGATCGCGTTATCTGGGATATGTGGGAATCGCAGTTCCGCCTTCCCGTGGCCACAGTGGCGGACGAGGTCGGCACATTCAGGGCTCTCGGCAACGCACCGATGACCACGGCGGAGCTCGCCTGGCACCTCAAGCTGGATGAGCGGGCACTGGGTATCCATCTCGCTGCCCTCGCCTCCAGCGGCCTCGTCGAGAAGCGCGACGGGCGCTGGATGGCCACAGCGCAAGCCCGCACATGGCTCCATCCCGATGCGGAGGGCTATTGGGGCGGCTTCCTGTTCCGTTTCCGCGAAACCATCCCGATGCATGCCCAGCTGCTTGAGACGCTCAAGACCGGCAAGCGACCAGTGAATGCAGTCTCCGGCGGTCCCGAATGGGAACGCGGGCACATGACCCAGGAAGCCGCGGAAGGCATCGCCAGGTTCATGCACGCCCATTCCATGGGCCCGGCACGGGGAGCAGCGCAGCAGGCGCTGTTCGGCGATATCGGCAAGCTGATGGACGTCGGCTGCGGATCGGGCGTCTACGGGATCGAGATCGCCAAGGCGAACCCGCGCATGCAGGTGACGCTGATGGACCTCAAGGAGATGTGCACCGAAGCCGCCAAGTTCGTGGAGAGCGCAGGTTTGACCGGGCGGGTGAGCACGGCACCTGTCAACATGTTCGAACAGGAATGGCCGACCGGGCATGACGCGCACTTCTTCGCAAACGTGTTCCATGACTGGTCCGAGGAAACCAACAAGCTGATCGCGAAGAAGAGCTTTGACGCGCTGCCAGCGGGCGGGAAAATCCTTCTTTCCGAAATACTTATGGACGACAACCTTGACGGCCCATGGTACGCCGCAAGCTTCAGCCTGCTGATGCTGGTCGGCACGCTGGGCAAGCAGTACTCGCTCCCCGAATTCCGCGACATCCTGGAAAGCGCCGGCTTTGTGGACGTGCGCGCCGCCCGCACCGGCGGCGGCTATTACTCGCTGGTCAGCGCCACCAAGCCCTAGGGACTTTTACGTAGGCCACCCGGAAGCTTTGCGCAAGGCGGCAGGGTTAATGCCCCGGCAACCGCAGGACTTTACCACCTGCCTTGCCGGAGCGCCCTGCCGCCATGCCAAACTCTGGGCCAAACCCTGCGCCAGACCCCACACCCGCTATCCCCGCCCTCGCTCGCCGCCTGCACCATCTGGCCGCGAGCACGCACGGCACCGTGGCCACCGAATACGCGCTGATCGCCGTGCCGATCGCCATCGCCGCCGCCTGCGCCATTAGCACGCTGGGCAGCGAGGTGAACCGGCAATACAGCGGGCCGGACCGCGCCGTGGACCGCGCCGTGCATCAGGCGGACTGACAACTTCCCCCTTTCCTACAGCCTCGCCGCCCTGCCACGCCCCGCTCCAGAACGGGCGCCAGAATGGCGACCGCCAGCGTGGACGCTCACCCGCACGGGTGAGCACGAAAAACACCATCACCAAACCAGCCCGCACCCTGCCCGCCTTCAAGCCCGTCCCGCGCGAAAAGGAGCCCGCCAGCGGCTGGACGCCCGCCCGCCAGCAAGCCTTTATCGAGGTGCTGGCCGATACCAGCGGCGTGAAAAGCGCCGCCCGCGCCGGGGGCCTTTCCGCCAAGAGCGCCCATGACCTGCGCCGCGCGAAAGGCGCCGAACCCTTCCGCAAGGCATGGGAGGCCGCGCGCGATATCGGCATCCAGATGATCGAGGACGTGGCGATGGACCGCGCATTGAACGGCGTGGAGGAGCCGGTCTTCGCCTATGGCAAATTCGTTGGCACCCGCCGCGTCTATAATGACCAGCTGCTGATGTTCATGCTCAGAAGCCGCGCTCCGCACCGCTTTGCGACAGACCGCGCCCGCGCCATGAACGGAGCCGACAAATTCACCCTCGCCCGCCTGAAAAAGCAGTGGCGCGCCGACTGGGAGCGCGAACGCGCGATCCTGGAAGCCGAACAGGAAGTGATCACCCTCGAAAGCCTTAACGCCAAGCTGGACAGGATGCGCGAGGCCGAACTGGCCCGCGAACAATTCGCGCTGGAACCACCCCGATACACTCGCGGCGAGCCGGGCGAGCAGGACCGTAAGCCCTACTCCTCCCCCATCCGCAGCGCAGCGATGAAGGCTTCCTGCGGAATGCTCACATTCCCATACTCCCGCATCCGCGCCTTACCCTTCTTCTGCTTTTCCAGCAGCTTCTTCTTGCGCGTGATGTCGCCGCCGTAGCACTTGGCGGTCACGTCCTTGCGCAGGGCAGCGATGGTTTCGCGGGCGATGATCTTGCCGCCGATGGCGGCCTGGATCGGGATCTTGAACAGGTGGCGGGGGATGAGGTCTTTCAGGCGCTCGCACATGCCGCGGCCGCGTTCTTCGGCCACGGAGCGGTGGACGATCAGGCTCAGCGCATCCACCGGCTCGTTATTCACTAGGATGTTCATCTTCACGAGGTCGCCTTCCTTGAGGCCGATCTGCTCGTAATCGAAGCTGGCATAGCCGCGGCTGATGGATTTCAGGCGGTCGTAGAAATCGAACACCACCTCGTTCAGCGGCAGCTCGTAAGTCACCTGCGCGCGGCCGCCGACATAGGTGAGGTCCGTCTGGATGCCGCGCCGGTCCTGGCACAGCTTTAGGATCGCGCCGAGATATTCGTCGGGCGTGTAGATCACCGCCTTGATCCACGGCTCCTCGATCATCTCGATGCGGTTCACATCGGGCCAGTCCGCCGGGTTGTGAATGTCGATAACGGTCGCATCCTCGTTCTTGGTGTGGCCGAGGTGGACGCGGTACACCACTGACGGGGCGGTGGTGATGAGGTCGAGGTCATATTCGCGGCTCAGGCGTTCCTGGATGATCTCGAGGTGCAGCAGGCCAAGGAAGCCGGCGCGGAAGCCGAAGCCTAGCGCGGCGCTGCTTTCCATCTCGTAGGAGAAGGAAGCATCGTTCAGGCGCAGCTTGCCGATGCTTTCGCGCAGCTTCTCGAAATCGGCAGCGTCCACCGGGAAGAGGCCGCAGAACACCACCGGCTGCACTTCCTTGTAGCCCTTCAGCGGCTTGGTGGAGCCGTTCTTCACCGTCGTGATGGTGTCACCCACGCGGGCCTGTTCGACTTCCTTGATCTGCGCGGTGATGAAGCCGATCTCGCCCGGGCCTATTTCCGGCAGGTCCGTGCGCTTGGGGCTGAAACAGCCCACGCGGTCGATCAAATGGGTGGTGCCGCCCTGCATGAACTTGACGTCCAGCCCCTTCTTGATGACGCCGTCCATCACGCGCACGAGGATGACCACGCCGAGGTAGGGGTCGTACCAGCTGTCGACCAGCATGGCCTTCAATGGCGCGGCGCGGTCGCCCTTGGGCGGGGGGATGCGGGCGACGAGCGCTTCGAGGATGTCGTCGATGCCGAGGCCGGTCTTGGCCGATGCGTGGAC
>CAYXTJ010000029.1:11739-22352 GCA_964467715.1 uncultured Sphingomonadaceae bacterium | reverse complement strand
ATGCTGGACATGCTGTCCGAAGGCACAACCAGCCGCGACCAGTTCGAGATCATGGTGGAGGAAGAACAGCTGGGCGCGTCGGTGGAAGTCTCTCCCGGTGTTGACACCAGCCGCGTCTTCCTCTCCTCGCTCACCACCAACCTGCCGCAATCGCTCGATCTGATGGCCGACATCGCCCTCAATCCGGCGTTCGAGCAGGATGCGTTCGAGCGCACAAAGGCGCTGCGCATCGCCGGCATTGCGGAAGAGCTGACCTCCCCCGGCAACCTTGGCGGTAGGGCGCTGGCGCGCGTTCTGTTCGGTGATGAAAACCCCTATGCAATGGCTTCCAATTTCGGCGATGCGGACGCAATCGCCGCGCTGGAAGTGGCAGATTTGCAGGCCGAGCATGCAAGGTGGTTCCGCCCCGATCTTGCCAGCTTCACCGTCGTGGGCGACGTGGACATGGCCACGCTTCTGCTCTTGCTGGAAGAAGCCTTTGGCAGCTGGGAGGCTCCCGCAGCCCCCGCGCCCGTCAAGGTGACGGACGCCGCCACCCCCGCGCCGCAGCGCAGGCTTGTGGTGATCGACCGTCCCAACTCGCCGCAGTCAGTGCTGATGCTGGGCAAGCTGCTGCCGCTGTCGGGCACTGCCAGTGGCACGGAACCGCTACAGCTGGCGAACGAGGTGCTGGGCAACGGCTTCCTTTCGCGCCTGATGGGCGATTTGCGCGAAACGCGCGGCTGGACCTATGGCATCAGTTCCGGCCTGCCCGGCCGCGTGGGGCCGCAAGCTTTCGGGATCAGCACGGGCGTGCAGGCAGACCGCACGGCGGATTCGATCCGCGTGATCCTTGACCAGATGGCAGCCTTCCCCGCCGAACGCCCAGTCACCGATGTGGAATTGCAGCGCGTGACCGAAGGCAATATCCGCGGCCTGCCCAACCGCTTCGAAACCAATGGCCAGCTGCTCGCCGCGCTGCTGGGCAACGAGCTGCTCGAGCGACCCGACGACTATCAGGAGCGCTTGCCCGCGATCTTTGGCGCTATCGATGCCGCCGCGATCAATGCCGCCGCCGCGCAATATCTGCGTCCGGAAGACATGGCGATCATCGTCGTCGGTGATCGCGACGTGATCGACGAGCAGATCGCCACGCTGGGCATGGATGTCGAATATTGGGAAGCCGGACATCTCTGATGCCGGGTCGTTCACTGACGTGAACGCATGCGCCTCCCGCCCCACCTCCCCGCCCGGCCACCAATGATGCCATCAGGATATGGTGGCCGGGCGGGGAGGTGGGGCGGGAGGTCTGCCATCTGCACCGCAGATGCGCTAAGGGCGCGCACATGCCTCGCCTTCTCGCCTTCAACAAGCCCATGGGCGTGCTGTCGCAGTTTACCGACGCACGCTCTCCGACAGAGCGACCCACGCTGTCCGCCTCTATCGACGTGCCGGATGTCTATCCCGCCGGGCGGCTGGACCGCGACAGCGAGGGCCTGCTGCTGCTGACCGATGACGGAAGGCTGCAGGCGCGCATCGCCGATCCGAAGTTCAAGCTTCCCAAGACCTATCTGGTGCAGGTGGAAGGCGTGCCGGACGAGGCTGCTTTGGGTGCCTTGCGCAAGGGCGTGATGCTGAAGGACGGAATGACCCGCCCGGCCCAGGCCGAGGCCATCGACCCGCCGGAACTGTGGGAACGCGATCCGCCAGTCCGCTTTCGCAAGAGTGTGCCCGACAGCTGGCTGCGCTTGACCATCAGCGAAGGCCGCAACCGGCAGGTGCGCCGCACGACAGCGGCGGTCGGCTATCCCACGCTGCGGCTGGTGCGCTGGAGCATTGGCGACTGGTCACTGGACGGGCTGCCTCCGGGCGAATGGCGCGACGTAGTGCTCTAGCCCGCCCGCGGCCCACTTTTTCGGAACAGAGCATGGGTGGCGCGCGTCGTCTCACCACAAGCCCCGTTTGAAAAAGGAAGGCGAACCGATGAAGAAACTGCTCGCAGCAAGCCTGGCAACCGCCACACTGGCCCTCACGGCATGCGGCGCAGAGCCGCAAGTGGATACCGACGAGGTCGATCCCACCTTCGAAGGTGAAGGCGACATGAGCTCGTCCGTCGGCCCAGGCGCCTTGACCGATGCCATCGACGGTGGCGAGGCCGGCGCAGACGGCCTGCCTGCAGGCGCAGCGCCCGGAAGCCCGGAAGATGCCGCCAACATGCAGGTCCCCGAACCGGAAGACATGGAATAGGCCTGCCAGGCTGGCAATCCCGGCCTGCCTGTCAGGCCAACCTGTCCCGCAAGGCCTGATAGGCTACCGCCGTCACCGTGTTCGACAGGTTGAGCGAGCGGATATGCGCGCTGCGCATCGGCAGGTGAAACAGCCGCTCGCGATGCGCTTCGATGATCGCAGCGGGCAATCCCTTGGTTTCCGAGCCGAACACGAGATAGGCATCGCCCGGATATTCCGGCGCGTAAAAGCTCTTCTCGCCGAATTCCTCGAACAGGAAAAGCTGGTCTGCGCGTGGGACACGCGCGACAAGAAACTCCTCCCAGCTGGCATATTCCGCCAGCCTGACGTGCTGCCAGTAATCCAGCCCAGCCCGCTTCAGCTGCTTGTCTGACAGGGTGAAGCCATAGGGCCGGATCAGCACCAGCTCCATATCCAGCGCCACGCAGCTGCGCCCCACGGCACCGGTGTTGTGCGGGATTTCCGGCTGGACGAGGACTATTGATGTCATGAGGGAGGTCCTGCTCTCATACTGTTCCAATTGCATCAATCGGCTTCACTTCGGACCCTCCAGCGTCTTCGCCAATGGAAAAGACTAACGTAAAGCACAGCCTCGGCAAATTGCATTGAGGAAAGCTAAATGATCGCGGGGCTGTAGGTATGCGCCACAAGGTCTTGCGCCAAACTGCGCAGCACCTGTGGCCAGCAGGATTTTTCATCTTGCCACGGCGAATAATTCGTTAAATTAATCAACTGATTATCTGTCTTGGAAGGGTTGCAACGGGCAGCTTTGCCAGATGTTTGAAGGGGTCCAAATCCATGAAATTGAAGTCCATCGGCCTTTTGGCCGGGCTGGCCATGACGGCCTGCATCTCCGCTGTTGCCACTGCACAGGACGCGGCTGACAGCACCGGCGTTGACGCATGCGAACTGCATGTTTTCCCCACTGTCGAAGGCCAGGCACAAACCACTGGCTGGCTCTCCGGTCTGGGGGTGATCGGCGCGGTTGCGGATGCTGCGGCGAATGAAGACAACAACGTTTCGGATGCGGAGTATCTGCGCGATGCACTGGGTCCGCGTTTCCAGGTAGAAGCTTTCCGGTCGATCGACGTCTCTGCCTCTCTGAACCTGCCCGAAGGCACAGAAGTTATCTAGGAAACGCCGATTACTGACCGTGACATCACCACCAAGGTGAAAACGCGCCTTACAGAATCCACTGCGGGTTGTTACGCCGAATTGATCGTTACGCAGAACCTTTACCAGAAGAAGGCGATCTACGGACGCTCGCTCAACAACCGCTTTATCTTCAAGGATTTCCGCAACGGTGAAGAAGAGGCCGAGCTGGTAAAGGGTCGCGGCGGCAACGGCCTCAGCCACTTCCCGCCAGAGACCGTGGAAGAGCGTGAAGCCGCTGATGCGGACTTGCGACAGGCATTCCTCGCCAATTTCGAAGAATATGCGCAGCGCTTCCGTTAAACGCATGAAGCGTGGCGGCTGGCGCCTTTTGCTTGCCGCCACGCTGCTGGCTTTTCCGACAGCGCCTGCACTCGCCGATCCAATGCCCTATGTGCCGATCGACGAACGACAGGCGGAAACACCCCGGCCGGTTGCCGCGCTCTTGCCGCAGATGCGCATTGCCAGCAGCATCGAACTTGGCCGCATTGCCTTCCCCGGCCGCGGCGGCGGTGCCTTGGGTGCAATCATCGTTTCCGAGCGGAACAATATACCCGGACGGTTGGCACAAAGCGCTGCCGAGCGCGGCGATGAATGGATTGCCCCGCTCGTCAACGCCCTTGGTGGCTTCGCGGCGCATGAACTGGCTGGCAAAGCCACGCAAGCTGCGCTGAACGACCAGAGCTGGCTGGGAGCAAGTCCGCCGACAGTATTGTCTGCGGTGCCTGGCGCTGATGCGGAGGGAGGCGAGCAGCAGCCGGTGATCGTCTCCAACGGATACGGTGACGGCCTGTTCGGCCCTGCCCCCAACCTCACCGCCAGCATGCTGAACTGGCAAGGCGACGTGGCGGCGATGCAGCAGGCCTTTGCCGAGGCCAATCCCGATGCTGAGGAATGGGCACAGGTGCTGTGGCGCTACCAGACTTCACCTGATTTCACGCAGGTACAGGTCATTGCCGACATCGAGATCATGCGCCGGGGCGAGACCGAGCCGAGCTATCGCCAGCAGGTGATCAGCCTTGTTCGGCTCAACCGGCCCAGCTTTGTCGAGGAAGAGAACGTCGCGCGCTGGGCAGCGAATGATGCCGCCCTCGCTCGCGCATCGCTCACCAGCGCCTTTGAACGCGCTGGTGAAGTGCTTGACCACGTCCTCGCGCTGGACGAGGCAGGCTGGGCTGAGGCCAGTGACCGGAAGCGTGAAAGCGTGACCTCAGGCGGCTATCACGGCCCCGTGCTGTTCCGCGACGAGACCGGTCCGGTGTTCTGGGGCCAAGGACGGCGACCAGCGCCTCGAAGCCTTCGTCGCCACGCAGGTGGCGGCGGAATAGGCCACTGGATTTGAAGAAGAGGCTGACGGATTTCGCGATCCGCCAGCCTCATTCAACTGCTGCCGCTTACCCCAGCTTGTCCTTCAGGATCTGGTTCACCACCGCCGGGTTGGCCTTGCCCTGCATGGCCTTCATCGTCTGGCCGACGAAGAAGCCGAATAGCTTGTCCTTGCCGCCGCGGTATTCTTCCACCTTGTCGGCATTCGCCGCCATGATCGCGTCAATCGCTTCCTCGATTGCACCGGTGTCGCTGACCTGCTTGAGGCCTTCGGCTTCGGCGATTTCGCCCGGTTCGCGGCCGGTCTTGAGCACGATTTCGAAGATTTCCTTGGCCTGACCGCCGGAAATCTCGCCCTTGGCCTGCATGTCGAGGATCGCGGCCTGGCGTTCTGCCGTGGCGTGGGCGATGTCGCCCTCGTCACCCAGCGCCTTGATCACGCCCGGCGCGACGGAGAGCGACCAGTTGGCGACCTGCGTGGCGACGTCCTTTTCCGGCTTGCCGATTCCCTTGGCGGTGGCAGCCAGCAGCGTTTCGAAGCGCGCGAAAGTCTCCACTTCCGCCGTCAGTTCGCGGGCGTTGTATTCGCTCAGCCCCAGCTCGCCGGTATAGCGCGCGCGCTTGGCATCGGGCAGTTCGGGCAGGCTTGCCCGGCAAGCCTCGAGGAAGGCATCGTCGAGTTCCAGCGGCAGCAGGTCCGGATCGGGGAAGTAGCGGTAATCATGCGCGTCTTCCTTGCTGCGCATGGACCGCGTGGTGCCGGTGTTGGGATCGAAAAGGCGGGTTTCCTGCACGATCTGGCCGCCATCCTCCAGCACGTCGATCTGGCGCTGCACCTCATGCTCGATGGCCTGCATCACGAAACGCACGGAATTGACGTTCTTCGTTTCGGTGCGGGTACCAAGCTCGGTATCGCCCACCTTGCGCACGGAGACGTTTACGTCCGCGCGCATGGAGCCTTCTTCCATGTTGCCGTCGCACGATCCGACATAGCGCAGGATAGAGCGCAGCTTGCGGATATAGGCTCCGGCCTCTGCAGGCGAGGTCATGTCGGGGCGGCTGACGATTTCCATCAGCGCCACGCCGGTGCGGTTGAGGTCAACATAGGACATGGTGGGATGCTGGTCATGCATCAGCTTGCCCGCGTCCTGCTCCACATGGATACGCTCGATGCGGATCACCTTGTCTTCAGGGATGCCGGCCTTCTCGTCCGCCTCGATGGTCAGCGCGCCCTCGCCCACCAGCGGGTGGTAGAGCTGCGAAATCTGGTAACCCTGCGGCAGATCGGCATAGAAGTAGTTCTTGCGGTCAAAACGCGACCACTTGTTGATCTGCGCCTCGATCGCCATGCCAGTGCGCACCGCTTGGCGGATGCACTCGACATTGGGCACGGGCAGCATGCCGGGCATAGCCGCATCGACAAGGCTGACCTGCGCGTTCGGCTCCGCGCCGAATTCGGTGGAGGCACCGGAAAACAGCTTGGCCTTGGAAGTGACCTGCGCATGGACCTCAAGGCCGATCACGACCTCCCATTCGCCCGTTGCGCCCTGAACTCTGTAATTACTCATCTTCGATCAGCTTTCCGTCTTTATCGAAACGCGCCTCACCGTGTTTGATGCGCCGCGAAATAAGGGCAGGAAGCCCGAACGCCACCACGAACACCGCCACAGCGGCGATCAGGGTGAACAACTCGGAAGTCACCACCACTTCTCCGGCTTCGCAGCGAAGCCAGCACGCTGTTCGATGGCGAGGCCCGCATTCAGCACGGCCTGTTCGTCAAACGCCGGGCCGATCAGCTGCAGGCCCAATGGCAAGCCATCCTTGTTGAGGCCAGCGGGCACGCTCATCGCAGGCAGGCCAGCAAGCGATGCAGGCACCGAAAACACGTCATTGAGATACATCGACAGCGGATCGTCCACCTTGGCACCCAGCGCAAACGCCGCGGTGGGCGTGGTCGGGGCAAGGATCACATCGCACTGCTTGAAGGCTTCCTCGAAGTCGCGCTGGATCAACGTGCGCACCTTCATCGCCTGCGTGTAGTAAGCGTCATAGAAACCGGCGCTGAGCACATAGGTGCCGATCAGGATGCGGCGTTTCACCTCGTCACCGAAACCGGCGGCGCGGGTGGCGGCATACATGTCCTGCAAACCGGCCCCATCGGGCAGATCGCGCAGGCCATAGCGCACGCCGTCATAGCGGGCCAGGTTGGAGGAGGCTTCCGCCGGGGCGACGATGTAATAGGCGGGCAGCGCATATTTGGTATGCGGAAGGGATACTTCGACCACCTCTGCGCCGGCATCCTTCAGCCAGGCGATGCCATCATCCCAGCTCTTCAGGATTTCCTCATCCGTCCCGTCCATGCGGTATTCCTTCGGGATACCGACTTTCTTGCCCTTGAGGTTTGCGTCGAGGCCAGCAGTCCACGCGGGCACATCCATCTGCAGGCTGGTCGAATCCTTGGGATCGAAACCCGCCATGGCTTCCAGCATGATCGCGCAATCTTCCACGCTGCGGGCCATCGGGCCTGCCTGGTCGAGTGAGCTGGCGAAGGCGACGATGCCCCAGCGGCTGCAGCGGCCATAGGTCGGCTTGATGCCGGAAATGCCGGTGAAAGCCGCAGGCTGGCGGATCGATCCGCCGGTGTCCGTACCGGTGGCAGCAGGGCAAAGCCGCGCGGCAATGGCAGCGGAGGAACCGCCGGACGAGCCACCCGGCGCCAGCGCGGCATTGCTGCCTTCCTTGCGCCAGGGGCTGATCACATTGCCGAAATAGGATGTCTCGTTGGAGGAACCCATGGCGAACTGGTCAAGGTTCAGCTTGCCCAACATACCTGCGCCCGCATCCCACAGCTTCTGGCTGACGGTGCTCTCATACTCGGGCTTGAAGCCTTCGAGCATGTGGCTGGCAGCCGTGGTCTGCACGCCGCGGGTGGCGAACAGGTCCTTCATGCCGATGGGCACACCGGCCATTGTGCCAAGGTCCTTGCCGACAGCCCGGTCTGCATCGACCTTTTTCGCAGCGTCCAGTGCATGGTCAGGCGTGGTGACGATGAAGGCGTTCAGCTCAGCGGCGTCCGCCACGGCAGCGTTGAAGGCTTCGGCCACTTCAACGGCAGAAAAGTCGCCATTGGCCACGCCGTTGCGGATCGCCTTAATCCCGAGTTCGGTAAATTCAGTCACTATTCGATCACCTTCGGCACGCCAAAGAAGCCGTGTTCGGCAACGGGGGCATTGGCCAGCACATCGTCGCGCTTGCCGCCGCCCGTCAGCGGGTCGGCATCGACCACGTCATCGCGCAGCCGCAACTTTTGCGGGATCACCGCCGTCATGGGCTCGATCGAGGAGGTGTCGACCTCTCCCAGCTGCTCGACCCAGGCGAGGATATTGTTGAACTCAGGCACCATGTGGTCGAGGTCAGCCTCATCCACATTGATGCGCGCGAGCGAGGCGATTTTCGCCACTTGTTCACGGGTAACGGACATGGCCGGAGCGTTAGCCGCACCGGGGCGGCGCTTCAAGCCGGGAGATGCGCTGTGGCGGGGCAATTTTCACCCCGCCACGCGACTATGCCTTTTCGGCGGGGCTTATTCGGCGGGTGCAGCCTCGGGCGTTTCTCCCTGCTCGGCCATCACCTGTTCCATGATGGTGTTGATCTCCATGCCGCGCTGCATCAGCTGTTCCTGATTCATGAACTCGTGCAGCGTCACTTCGAAAGCGAGATCGGCATTCGGCGGGATCGGCGATCCGGGAGGCGGTGTTGCGCCATAGGCATCCTTCGCCGGGATGAACACTTCATAGGTGCCACCCTTCTGCATCTGCATGATTGCTTCGCGGAAACCGGGGACCACGCCACCCAGTTCCATGAAGCTGCCTTCAGGAATCAGATGCGCGATCTGCGGCGGGATATCGGCTGGGCGCGGCGGCGACCGGTCGAACTCGGTACCGTCATCCAGCTTGCCGACATATTCGACGAACACGGCATCATTCTCGGTTGGGTTCGGGCCTTCACCGGCCACGATCTCGTCCACCGAAACGGTGGCGGGTCGGGTGGTGAACCACGCCAGGCCAAAGCCCAGCAGGGCGCCAAGCGCCATGCCCAGCCAGAACTTCCACAGGGAGCCCTTGGCGATGGGCTGCAACGGTACGCGGGTAACTTCGGCCATGAAGATGGTATTCCTATCGGGCAAAGAAAAAGGCGCGGAGTGTTTCCTCTCCGCGCCCCGTTTGGCTTAGCTTGGCGAAAGGTGCAACCCGTGGCTGCACGCCTTCGCCATCTGGCAACCGGAATTAACGGATGCCGTCGCGTTCCATGCGCTTGCGCTCCAGCTTGCGGGCGCGACGCACGGCAGCAGCCTTTTCACGGGCGCGCTTTTCGCTGGGCTTTTCGTAGTGGCGACGCAGCTTCATCTCGCGATACACCCCCTCACGCTGCAACTTCTTCTTGAGCGCGCGGAGAGCCTGTTCGACATTGTTATCGCGGACGACGATCTGCATAAACCTAAGCCACCTTTTCTAATCTCAACAACGGTGAGAGCCCGCGAGCGATCGGCGCGGGGATGCACCATATGAAAACAATGAATGAAGCGCCGAATCCGTTCCGGACCGGCAATCTGGCGCGGCCACTAAGCGAAACGGGCACAAAAGGCAAGCACCCAAGCGCACGGCCATGTCCGCATTGCCACATTGCCGTTGCAGCCAACAGGGCCTAATGGACCCTCCCATGGGTAATATCTCTCCTTTTCTCGCCACGATCTATGTCGCCGTCGGCGGCGCGGCAGGATCTGCCGTGCGCTACCAGATGGGCCGGTTGATGACCGCATGGCTCGGCCCGCAGCCGATGATGATCTTTCCGTGGGCCACGCTGGCGGTAAACACCATCGGCAGCCTGGCCATGGGCCTGCTCGCCGGTTTCCTGTTGCGGCTGGGCGGCGATACCGATGGCTGGCGGCTGCTGATGGGCGTGGGCCTGCTGGGCGGTTTCACCACCTTCAGCGCCTTCAGCCTTGAAGTGGCCATGCTGATCCAGCGCGGCCAGGTGGGCATGGCAGGCCTCTATGCGCTGCTTTCGCTGGGCCTTGGCGTGACCGGGCTGATCTTCGGCCTCACCGTTTCGCGGATCGGCGCGTGACCGGCAAACCCTCCAATGACGTGCGGCAGTTTGTTGTCGCTGCAGATGATGACGGCATCCGCGTGGACCGCTGGTTCAAGCGGCATTTACCACAAGTCGGCTTCGGCACCGTGTCGCGCTGGGCGCGCACCGGCCAGCTGCGCGTGGACGGCAAGCGGGTGAAGGTGGAGGACCGGCTTGAACAGGGGCAGCAGATTCGCGTCCCTCCCGGCGGCGAGGAAAGCGGCAAGAAGCCGCGCGAGCGCCGCGAACTGACGGCAGAGGAAGAAGCGCAGGCGGAAGCCATGCTGATCACCCGCACCAAGTCTGCGCTGGTGCTCAACAAGCCGCCGGGCCTTGCCACGCAGGGCGGCACCAACACCACGCGCCACGTCGATGGCCTGCTCGATGCCTATGCCGATGAGGACGAGCCGCGCCCGCGCCTGGTCCACCGGCTCGACAAGGATACCAGCGGCGTGCTGCTGGTGGCACGCACGCCCGGCAGTGCGGCAAGCTATTCCAAGCGTTTCTCCAGCCGCGCGGCGAAGAAGATCTACTGGGCGCTGGTTGTCGGCGTGCCGGACGTGAAGCAAGGCTCCATCGATGCAGCCATCGCCAAGCAGCCGGGATCGGGCGGCGAGAAGATGCATGTCGACATGGAGGACGGCCAGCCCGCGCGCACGCTTTACCGTGTGGTGGACCGCGCCGGTGACCGCGCCGCATGGGTGGAACTGCAGCCGCTGACAGGCCGCACCCACCAGCTGCGCGTGCACATGGCGGCCATCGGCCACCCCCTCGTGGGC
>CAYXTJ010000029.1:0-11729 GCA_964467715.1 uncultured Sphingomonadaceae bacterium | reverse complement strand
GTGGGCGACGGCAAATATGGCGGCCCGGCAGCATTCCTGACCGGCACGATCAGCCGCAAGATGCACCTCCACGCTCGCCGCCTGATCATTGACGAGCCCGGCGGCGGCAAGCTGGACGTGAGCGCGACCTTGCCCGAACATTTCGCGGCGAGCATGGAGCAGCTCGGCTTTGACGAGAACGCCAGCGCAGCAGAACCGGATACCGGCCCGCCGGAGATGACGCCGCTCGAGAAGAAGAAGGTCGCCCGCCAGCACGCCAAGCAATATCGCAAGGCCCGCCGTGGCGAGCGCAAGACCCGTACGCTCGGTCAGTCGCGGAGTGGGGGCAAGTCGCGAGAAGACGGCAAGCCGAAGAAGAGCGGCCCGACCAAGGGCAAGGGCAGCGCCACTGCCGCCAAGCGCCGCGCGGCAAAGCCAAAGGCCGGCCCCAGGACTGGCCGCCTCGCCCGCAAGTGACGATCAGGCTGGCCATCTTCGATTGCGACGGCACGCTGTCTGACGGGCAGGCTGCCGTGTGCCTCTCCATGGAACGCGCCTTTGCCGCCGCCAGCCTGCCTGCCCCCGATCCGGGGCAGGTGCGCCGCATCGTCGGCCTCAGCCTGCCACAAGCGGTGCGGCGGCTGGTGCCGGATGTGGCTGAAGACCAGCAAGTGCTGATCGTCGAGGCTTACAAGACCGCCTTTCGTGAAATGCGGCAGGACGGATCTTTGCGCGAACCGCTCTATCCCGGAATGGAAGCGCTAGTACGATCGCTGCACGGCAAGGGCTGGTTCCTAGGCGTGGCCACGGGCAAGAGCGACCGCGGCCTCAAATCCACGCTCGCCGCCAACGGCCTGCTCGATTGCTTTGCCACCTTGCAGACGGCGGACCGGCATCCGTCCAAGCCGCACCCCTCCATGCTGATAACGGCGATGGAGGATGTGTTCGCGCAGCCTTCTGCCACCGTGATGATCGGCGATACCGCCTATGACATGGAAGCCGCCCGTGCGGCGGGCACAGATGCCGTGGGCGTGGCATGGGGCTATCACGAGGCACAGGAACTGCTGGAAGCAGGGGCCCGCGCCGTCGCACAGACTGCGGCAGAGCTGGAGGAACTGATCGATGGCTGAAGAAACCCGCGAGGAAATGGAAGCAAAGGCCAAGGGCCGCTTCGTGATGATCAGCCTGATGCGGCTGGGCGGCGCGCTGATGGTGGTGGCGGGCCTGGCCGTGCAGATGAACGTGCTGCCGCTGCCCATGTGGACGGCTTACCTGCTGATGGGCCTTGGCCTCCTTGAACTGTTCGTGGTGCCGCGCCTGCTTGCCGGGATCTGGAGCAGCAACGACAAGCTGCCGCCGCAACCGTGAAGCGTTTCTACAAGGATGTGACCACCGCCGAGGCGGGTGACGGCGGCTGGCAGGTGCAGCTCGACGGGCGGCCGATCCGCACGCAGACCGGCAGCGCGCAGGTGGTGCCCACCCCTGCCCTCGCCGCCATGCTCGCCAACGAATGGGAAACCCAGGGCGAAGAGATCGACCCCAAGAGCTTCGTTTTCCGCGACATGGCCGATTACGCCATCGACATCGTCGCCGGGGACCGCGCGGCAGCGATCGAGAACCTGATCAAGTTCTCGCAGACAGACACGCTGTGCTATCGCGGCGATCCTTCCGATGCGTTGTACAAGCGGCAGGAGGAATTGTGGGAGCCGCTGGTCTGCGCCTGCGAGGCGCGCCATGCCGTCAGCTTCAGCCGGGTCAGCGGCATCATGCATGATCCGCAGGCGCCCGAGACGGTCGCGCGGCTGCGTGACGTGCTGGATGAGCTGGACGACTTCACCCTCACCGGGCTGCAGACGCTTACCACCATCGCCGCCTCGCTCATCATCGGGCTGGAAGCGCTTCAGGATGGCGCGGATGCCGATGCGCTGTTCGCCGCCGCCAATGCCGAAGAAGACTGGCAGGCCGAGCTGTGGGGCTGGGACTACGAGGCGGAAGACAGGCGCAAGCTGAGGCTGGAAGCCTTCCGCCACGCGCTGGAATTCGTGAAGGCAGTGCGGGGCTAGGCCTCGCCTACTGGCCCACCCACTCCGCAACCTGCGCGGCCACGTCATTGGCTGCACGGTTGAGGGCAGGCGCCACGCTCAGCGCGTCCGGCAAGACGCCGGTTTGCTCAGCTTCGAAGCGCTGCGTGCGCACCGTGCCATCGGACAAGCGCAGCACCGCATCATAGCGCACCACCACGGCAGAGCGGGACGGATCGTATTCCATCGCCGTCAGCTCTCCACCGAGCTGCGTTTGCGCGGCATATTCCAGCTCGCCCCCGCCCACCACCAGGCGATCACCGCCAGCGCGGATCGTTTCAGACAGCACGCGCTGGAACAGGCGCGAGGGCTTTTCCACCCACACCGCGTCCTGCAGATAGGCAATCGCGCTGCCCGATACCTTCACCGGTACCCGCGTGACGTTGAGATATTGCGGCACGGCAGGTTCGGAAACCGCCAGTGCGCTCGCCATGTCTCCGCTGGCTGAAGCTCCGGCAGGTGCGCTGGATGTGGCAGTCAGCGTCAGCAGCTGGTCCGGCACTTCGCCACCGCCGCCAATGCTGACACAGCCTGCCAGCAAGGCCACGGCAGGCAGCAGGCCCAGCGGCTTGAGCACTTTCGGGAAATTCATCGACGGACGTCCTTTCGTGCTCACGGCTCATACTCCGGCAGCGGGCGGCTGCCCAGCAGCGAGCCGGCACCTTCGTTCTCGATCTGCTCTGTCAGCGTGCGCAATGTCTCGCTGGTGCGGCGCAAGTCACGCAAGGTTGCCTGCGCGCTCGGCAGTGTCTCTTCGCTCAATTGCTGGGTCATCGGCTGCACGTTCTGCAGCGTGGCTTCCAGCGCATCTGCCGCCCCGCGCGCCGATTGCAGAGTGGCGCGCAGGTCAGCCGCCAGCGAGGTGCCTTCGTTTTCCAGCAGCGCATCAGCGCTTTCCAGCGTGCCTTCGAAGGCAGCCAGCGTCTGGGTGGACTGGTCCAGCGTTTCCTGTAGTTCGACCAGCGTCTTGCGGATTTCGGGCGATGCAGCAGCCAGTTCGGCGCTCATCCTGTCTGTGTTGCGCAGGATGCCGGCGATGGATTCCTGGTTGTCGTCATCCAGCAGGCGCGTCAGCCTGTCTGTCAGCGTGGCGAGCCGTTCCAGCAGCAGCGGCGCGCTGGAAAGAATCTCGTCAATCGCGCCGCCCGCTGGCGGGATCACCGGCACGCCTTCGGGGCAAGCCGTCGTCTCGCAAGTGATCGGCGGCTGACCCTGCCGCGCACCGTCAAGGTTGAGCGTGGACACGCCGGTGAAGCTGAAACTGATCGAGGCGGTGGTACCGATCAGGATCGGCACGTCATTTTCCACGCGGATCCGCACGCGGACATATTCGGGGTCTGCATCCCACAGCTCGATTTCGGAAACCTGCCCCACGGGAACACCGGCAAAGGCAACCGACGAGCCATTGGCAAGCCCGCCCACCGATTGCTGGAAGAAGATGTCATATTCCTTGCGGTCAGCATTGCCTAGCCGCGCCAGCCACACGAAGAACACGGCCAGCGCCGCCAGCAACAGCAGGGTGACAATGCCGACCCAGACGTGGTTTGCGCGCGTTTCCATCTTACGAGGTTACTTTCCAGTTGCCGTGATTGTCCATGACTTAAGAGCCCCCGTCCGCTTTCTGCATATCTGCCTTGGTCTTGGCAGACTGGGCCGCGCGGGCGCGCGGGCCGTTGAAATATTCCTGGATCCACGGGTGATCGCTTTCCACCAATTCGGGGATCGTGCCGGTGGCGATCACCTTCTTGTCTGCCAGAACGGCCACCCGGTCACAGATGGCATAGAGAGTGTCGAGGTCGTGGGTGATCAGGAAAACCGT
Source organism: uncultured Sphingomonadaceae bacterium (assembly GCA_964467715.1). GTDB lineage: Bacteria > Pseudomonadota > Alphaproteobacteria > Sphingomonadales > Sphingomonadaceae > Alteraurantiacibacter. Next base: position 7,850 of record CAYXTJ010000029.1, on the reverse strand, counting down.
CAGCCCCAGAGTATCGGTTAGCTCGCGCAGCAATTCGTCAAACTTGGCAGCGCCGATGGGATCGAGGCCCGCCGTCGGCTCATCCAGAAACAGCAGTTCAGGGTCCAGCGAGAGCGCGCGGGCAAGGCCGGCGCGCTTCTTCATGCCGCCGGACAGTTCCGACGGATACTTGCTGGCCGCATCTTCGAGCAGGCCCGTCATCACCACCTTGTAGCGGGCGATCTCGTCCAGCAACCCTTGCTCCAGTTCGGGATAGAACTGCTTCAGGGGCACCTGCACGTTTTCGGCCACGGTCAGGGTGGAAAACAGCGCCCCGCCCTGGAACAGCACGCCCCAGCGGTTACGCACGCCGATCACCTCGTCCGGCTCTGCCGCGGTGATGTCCTTGCCGAACACCTCGATCTCGCCCTCGGCCGGGATCTGCAGGCCGATGATCGAGCGCATCAGCACGCTCTTGCCCGTGCCGGATCCGCCGACAACACCAAGAATTTCGCCGCGGCGCACGTTGAGGAACAGGTCCTCATGCACCACGAAATCACCGAAGGCGTTGGTCAGCCCCTTGATGACGATCGGGTATTCGCCCTCGTAATGGAGGTCCTCGACGCTCATCCCCAGCCGATCTCCGTGAAGAACACGGCAAAGAAGGCATCGAGCACGATGACCATGAAGATCGCCTGCACTACGGCGCGAGTGGTGCGCAGGCCCACGTCCTCCGCGTTACCCGCCACCTGCATTCCCTGATAACAGCCAGAAAGCGCCACGATCAGGCCGAACACCGGCGCCTTCACCAGCCCCACATAGAGATCCCAGATGGGCACCACTTCCTGGATGCGGCTCAGGAAGGTGAAGAAGGGAATGCCCAGCATCACGTCCCCGATCACCGCGCCGCCGATAATGGCGATGCAGGACGAGAAGAAGCCGAGCAGCGGCATCATGATCACCGCGGCAAGGATGCGCGGCAGCACCAGTGCTTCCATCGGGGAAACGCCGATGGTGCGCATGGCGTCGATTTCCTCGGTAAGTTTCATCGTGCCGATCTGCGCGGCGAAGGCAGAGCCGGACCGGCCCGCCACCATGATCGCGGTCATCAGCACGCCCAGTTCGCGCAAGGTTATGCGGCCGACAAGGTTCACCGTCAGCGTTTCCGCGCCGAATTGCTCCAGCTGCACCGCGCCCTGCTGGGCGATCACGATGCCGATCAGGAAGCTCATCAGGCCGATGATCGGCAGGCTGGTGACGCCGACCAGTTCCATCTGCCGCACGAGTGCGCGCACGCGCAGCCGCCGGGGGTGGCGCAGCGTGCCAAGGAACGCGGTGATGATCGCGCCCATGAAGCCGATCACGCGGCGGATGCCGCGCCCGAATTCGAACACCGCCTCGCCCACCTGTTCGGGCACGCGCAGGCAGAACCAGTCGACATGGGGTTTGACGTTTGCCGTGCTGGCGCTTTCCTGCACCGCTTCCAGCAACACGTCTGCCTGCTCGCTGGCGCCGAGAATTTCTGCCGAATGCTTTTCGGCAAAGCGGTGGATCACCCATGCGCCCACCGTATCGATGGGATGCGCGTCGGAAATGTCGATGAACTGGACGGGATCGTCCATGTCGCGCAGCGCGGAATCGAGGTGGCCGATGGTGGCTACCAGCAGCGGACCGGTCACCACCAGCGTGGTGCACCCGCCTTCTTCCTGCAAGCTGTATTCCGCCCATTCCCGCATTATGCATTGCGATATGCGGACAAAAGCGGCGGCCCGCAAGGCAATCCGGCCATTGCCCTTGGGGATTAGCGCTGGCAAAGGCGCTTTCTGTTTGAAGATACGGATGCTGGCCTTCTCTCCAGCCCAAAGCAAAAAGATATCTGACCAGATGACCCGCAAACTTGCCAAGACTTTCGATCCCGCTGCTATCGAGGCGAAGTGGTACGAACACTGGGAAAAGGGCGGCCTGTTCCGGCCCGACCGGCCTGACGCGGAAGCCTTCACCATCGTCAACCCGCCGCCGAACGTCACAGGCTCGCTCCACATCGGCCATGCGCTGGACAACACGCTGCAGGACATCGTGATCCGCTATGAACGCATGCGCGGCAAGGACGCGCTGTGGGTCGTCGGCACGGACCACGCAGGCATCGCCACGCAGATGGTGGTCGAACGCCAGATGGAGATCGCCCAAGACAAGCGCACCAACTATTCGCGCGAAACCTTCATCGACAAGGTGTGGGAATGGAAGGAAGAATCGGGCGGCACCATCACCCGCCAGCTTCGCCGCCTGGGCTGTTCGATGGACTGGTCCAGAGAACAGTTCACTATGGACGATCACTTCACCAAGGCCGTGCTCAAGACCTTCGTGGACCTCTACAACGAAGGGCTGATCTACCGCGACAAGCGGCTGGTGAACTGGGACCCAAAGCTGCGCACTGCGATCTCCGACCTCGAGGTGGAAACCGAAAACGTCGCGGGCGGCTTCTGGCACTTCAAGTACCCTCTCGCTGACGGCGTTACGCTTGACAACGGGCAGGATTATATCGAGGTCGCCACCACGCGCCCCGAAACCATGCTGGCGGACATGGCCGTGGCCGTGCACCCGACGGATGAGCGATACAAGTCCGTGATCGGCAAGCATGTGGTGCTGCCCATCACCGGCCGCCGCGTGCCCATCGTGGGTGACGAACATGCCGATCCCGAACTCGGTTCAGGCGCGGTGAAGATCACGCCGGGGCATGACTTCAACGACTTCGAAGTGGGCAAGCGGGCCGGGATTGCTCCGGCTGACATGCTCAACATGCTCGATGCCGATGCCAATGTCTGCCAGACGGCAGACGGGCTGGTGCCGGAGGAATACATCGGCCTGCACCGCTTCAAGAAGGACGGCGAGGATGGCGCACGCGAACTGGTTGTCGCGCGCCTCAAGGAACAGGGCTTGCTGATCCCGCATGTGTCGAAGAACAAGAAGGGCGAGGAAGTCGAGAGCGACGCCGAGCCGCGCACCATCGCAACGCCCTTCGGCGATCGCGGCGGCGTGGTGATCGAGCCGTGGCTGACGGACCAGTGGTATGTGAACGCCGAAAAGCTCGCCGCCGCGCCCATCGAAGCGGTGAAGAACGGCGATATCGAGATCGTCCCGAAGACCTGGGAAAAGACCTTCTTCAACTGGATGGAAAACATCCAGCCGTGGTGCGTGAGCCGCCAGCTGTGGTGGGGGCACCGGATTCCGGCTTGGTATGGTCCGGAGGTATACTCAAAGGACGAAAAGCCCCCTGAAGACTACCCGTCATCCGGTATCGGGGTTGAATCGCCACATGAACCACTGATTGGAAACTCATCTACGGAATATGACCGTGTGTTCGTGCAGCCAGACGAACTATCTGCCAAAGAGGCAGCTGAAGAGTATATCCGTGAAAAGGGCCAATCACTCAAAGTTCGTTTTTTCGAAAGTCGCGTAGACGCATTTACAGCACTTTTTGAAAAAACCTTGGATATGAAGACCGAGTATCCAATGTGGCGGGACAACGACGTGCTCGACACGTGGTTCTCCTCCGCGCTGTGGCCTTTCGCCACGCTCGGATGGCCGGACGAGACTGAACTGCTCAAGAAGCACTATCCCAACAACCTGCTGGTGTCCGGCTTTGACATCCTGTTCTTCTGGGATGCGCGGATGATGATGCAGGGCATGAAGATGACCGGGCAGGTGCCGTGGCCGCGGCTCTACCTGCATGGCCTCGTGCGCGCGGCGGAAGGCTCCAAGATGTCCAAGTCCAAGGGCAATGTGGTCGATCCGCTGATCCTGATTGACCAGTATGGTGCCGATGCGCTGCGCTTCTTCATGGCGGCGATGGAAAGCCAGGGCCGCGACATCAAGATGGATGAGCGCCGGGTGGAAGGCTATCGCAACTTCGCCACAAAGCTGTGGAACGCCACCCGCTTCTGCGCGTCAAACGGAATCGGCGGTTCCACCACCATTGCTGCGCCGGAAGCAAAGCTGGCGGTGAACCAGTGGATCATCGGCGAAGTGCAGCAGACCGTGGACGCGCTCGACAAGGCGATGGCGGACCTGCGCTTCGATGCCGCGGCGAACACCATCTACCACTTTGTGTGGGACCGTTTCTGCGACTGGTATCTGGAACTGATCAAGCCGGTGCTGCAAGGCGAGGAAGAGGGCGAAGCCGCTGCCGAAACCCGCGAAGTGGCTGGCTGGGCGCTCGACCAGATCCTCGTGATGCTGCACCCCTTCATGCCCTTCGTCACAGAAGAGCTGTGGAACGCGCAAGGTGAGCGGGACTACGAACTGATCCTTGCCAAGTGGCCGCAGCCCGAAGCGAGCGTTTCCAAGCAGGCTACCGATGCAATTGACTGGGTGATCGCGCTCACCACCGCAACCCGCGGCGCACGCAACGAACTGGGCATTTCGCCCGGCGAGAAGCTGGCAGCCTACTGCCCTGCCCCGTCCGACCTTGCCAAGCGCGTGGTCGAGCGCAGCGCGGCGGCCATCGAGCGGCTTGCTCGCCTGACCCCGGTCAGCTTCGACGAACCACCCGCTGGCGCAGCGATGCAGGTAACGGCAGGCTCGGACGTTTTCATCGTGCCGCTGGCAGGCGTGATCGACATCGAAGCCGAACGCGCCCGCCTCGAAAAGGCACTGGTCGCCTCGCAAAAGGAAGCCGGATCGTTCGAAGGCCGTCTGGGCAATGCCAATTTCGTCGAACGCGCCAAGCCCGAAGCGGTGAACAAGGCCCGCGAAGACCTCGCCCACCACCAGGCGGAGATCGAACGGCTGACGGCAGCGCTGGAACGGCTGGGGTAAGCGTTTCCGTTCGCCCTGAGCTTGTCGAAGGGCCGTCTTTCCTCTTAACCGGGAGAAGAAGGGAAATGCGGTGCTTCGACAAGCTCAGAACGAACGGGAATTGATGGGATGAGCCTCACCCTCGCCATGCAGGCTGAAAACGAGCCGGAAATCTTCGCTTCGGTGCAAGGCGAAGGGCCGAGCATGGGGCGGCCTGTCGCTTTCCTGCGCCTGTCGCGCTGCAACCTTGCCTGCAAATGGTGCGACACGCCCTACACCTGGCATTTCGAAGGCGACAATCGCCCGCATCGCGACGGCGAAACCTATGACCGCAAGGCCAACCAGTTGAGCCTCGACGTGCATGATGTGGCGCAGCGGATCAAGAAGCTGGGGCAGGACAGGCTCGTCATCACCGGCGGGGAACCCTTGCTGCAAGCAGCCAAACTGGCGGACATGCTGGCGCATCTGCCTGATGTCAGCGTGGAGATCGAGACTAACGGCACGGTCAAGCCCATTGCGCGGCTGGACGTGCTGGTGGACCAGTACAATGTCAGCCCCAAGCTTGCGCACAGCAGCAATCCGGCAGAGCTCGCCCTGATCCCCGAAATGCTGGACCACTGGGCCAGCGAGCCGCGCGCCTTCCTGAAGTTCGTGATCGCCAGCGAAGGCGATCTGGACGAGGTGCTCGCCCTGCAGCGCACGCACCACATCCCGCCCTCGCGTATCTTCCTGATGCCGGAAGGCACCGACAGCGATACAATTCGGGACAGGGAAAAATGGTTGTCTGCGCTATGCATTGAGCACGGATTTCGGCTAAGCGACCGGCTTCATATTCACCTCTTCGGGGACACGCGCGGAACATGAGCAGCACCCCTGCCAGCAATGACAAGCAGCCAGCTGCGGCCAAAGGCCCGATGCCCGGTGGCCCCATGAAAGGCGACCTGACGCAAGGCCCGATCATGCCCACGCTGCTGCTGTTCAGCGTGCCCACGTTGCTATCGAGCGTGCTGCAATCCTTGAATGGCACGATCAATTCGATCTGGGTCGGGCGACTGATCGGGGAAGAGGCGCTGGCGGCCACCGCCAATGCCAATATCATCATGTTCCTGATGTCTGCCGCCGCATTCGGCCTGGGCATGGCGGGTACGGTGAAGATCGGCCAGCGCTTCGGCGCGCGCAACATCGATGGCGCGCGGCGCACTTTCGGCACGGCGGTTGGCTTCAGTTTCATCGTGATGACGGTGATCGCGGCAATAGGCTTTGCCTTTACTGGCCCCTTGCTGGACCTGCTCGGCACGCCCGGCGCGGCATGGCAGCTGGCTTTTGATTACCTGCGGATGCTGTTCGTCTCCATGCCCGTGGTGATGGCATCGATCATCCTGCAAATGGGCCTGCGCGGTTCGGGCGATGCGCGCACGCCGCTGATCTTCATGGGGCTAACGGTGGTGCTGGACGTGGTGTTCAACCCGATCCTGATCACCGGCTGGGGGCCCTTCCCCGAACTCGGCATCACCGGCTCCGCCCTGTCGATGGTGATCGCAGCGGTCACCAGCTTCATCGCCATGGTGATCTATCTTTACGCAAAGGACCTGCCGCTGCGCCTGCGCGGCCCGGAAATCGCTTATCTCAAGCCTGACAGCGAGGAGCTGAAATACATCATCTCCAAAGGCGTGCCGATGGGCGCGCAAATGCTGGTGGTCAGCGCGGCGGGCATCATCATGGTGGGCCTGGTCAATCAGGAAGGCCTGCTGATGGCCGCTGCCTATGGCGCGGTGATGCAGCTGTTCACCTATATCCAGATGCCGGCGATGGCCATTGGCGGCGCAGTGAGCGCCATGGCCGCGCAATATATCGGCGCCAGCAAGTGGGAGGGGATGAAAGACCTGACCAGGGCCGGCCTGATCGTGCAGTTCGTGATGACCGGCGCTGTAACCGTGCTGCTGCTGCTGTTTGACCGGCCGGTGCTGGTGCTGTTCCTGGGTCCGGACAGCCCGGCAGTGCCCCTTGCCCAGCACATGCAGCTGCTCGCAAGCTGGAACTTCGTGATCTTCGGCGTGACCATGATCCTGACCTCTATCATGCGCGCTGGCGGCGTGGTGTGGCTGCCGCTGGGCATCCTTTTTGTCTCGCTCTATCCGGTGCGTCTTGGTTTCTACTACCTCACCTATGACGCGCTGGCCGCCGATGCGATCTGGTGGTCATACCCGGTAAGCGCGCTGGCCGCGCTGCTGCTGGCGTGGTGGGCCTTCGTAATGCCCGGCTGGCGCGCCCGTGCCCGTGCCGAAAGCGCAGAGGAGGCGATGGAAAAGGCCCATGCCGACGGTGAACCGACCGGGCGGATGAATCCTGATTTGTAGGATTTGGTTGGCGACGGCGTATCCGCGCCTTCGTCCTCGGTGCTGATCCCTCCGTCTTTCGGACTACGGACCACCTGCAGGCAGGCAGTCGCCCTTGCGGTCACCTATGTGACCGAATTGGAGCTTTCCTACTCGACTGGCGCGAGTTCAAGCCAGCCACGCAGGAAGGAGATCCAAACTTACAACTAGAGCAAAATCGGGGCGCCGCAGGCGACACCAGCGCGTGACCACGCGCCGCCCGGTAGGGCGAAAGCCAAGCGGGGCGGATGCCACGCGCCCGGCGCTTGAGGCTAAAAAGGAAGTCGTGTCGCGATGGACGACACCAGAGGGCGACCGCCCGCCCGGACCGGCCCCGCAGCGGAGCGGAGGGAACCGCCGGGAGGATGCCCACCCGGATGGGTGGGCGTAACCACCAAAATCAATTCCCCTGCGTTCTCCAGCACTGGACCACGCGTTCGACCTGTTCTTCCTCGCCGCCGGCCTCGCTCCACAGTTCCACGAAGCTCGGGTCTTCGGATGCAGGGCGCTTGCTCTCTTCGAGGTTGTCGAAGTTCACGCGGATCGGGATCGACACGCCCTCGCCGCAGATGATGCATTCGCGTTTGCGCAGGGCGGGAATGGAATCAAGGAAACCGCGCGCGCCTTCGGGCATGGCGGACTTCACGAAAGCCTGGTCGCGATCGTTGTTCAATCGCATGGAGATGATCGTGCCGCACTGTG
>CAYXTJ010000028.1:15932-22650 GCA_964467715.1 uncultured Sphingomonadaceae bacterium | reverse complement strand
CCCCGACACGCGGATTATGATTCCGCTGCTCTAACCACCTGAGCTACTCCGCCATCCGGCATTGCGCATGGGCACTTGGGCCCCGGCAAGGCGCGCCGTTTAGGGCGGCGTTCAAGAGCGGTCAACCGCGAAAATCACGAAGCAGGCGCGGCGGACTTGTTCATCCGCAGAATCTTGGCAGCCAGCCCGCGATTGAGCGCATGATCAAAGGCGCGCGCGAGTTCAGGCAGGCCTTCGGAAAGCCGCATCAGCGCGTCGCGATCGACGCTGGCAATGCGCATGCCATTGGTCACTTTCACCGTGGCAGAGGCCCCCTCGCCCGTGATCAGGCTCATTTCACCAAGGAAATCGCCCGGGCCGCACACGCCGACCAGCTTGCCATCGGATTCGATCCCTGCGGCACCGCTGGCGATATAGATCAGCGGAGGCCGCTTCTGCCCCTGCGTCATCAGCACTTCGCCAACCTCCACATCCTTCCACGTCATCAGGTCGAGCAGGCGGCGCTGGTGCGCAGGTTCTTCCACCTGCAGCACGTTTTCCAGCAGTTCGCGCTCCTCGTTCTTCATCATGCCGCGGCGCGAGCGATAGAGCAGCAGCCCCAACTGGATGCCGTTCGCCGCCACGAACGCGCCTTCCCACACAAGGCTGGCATTGTCCTGCGTGCGGAAGATGAAATGCGCCATGGCGGCAAGCCCGCTGAGCAGCGCGAGGATGCGCAGATCGCGCAAGGACCGCATCATCATCGATGTGATCAAGAAGATATAGGACAGGTGCGCGAAGAGGTTATCGGGATCAGCCAGATCACGGAAAATATCCTGCATTGCCCCAAGTCCCCCAGGAATTCAGCTCAGGCGCGGAATCGCCACCTCTTGATGAAATCCCACGGTCCGCCCTTGTAAGCATGTAACTCCACGCCGCGAAAGGCAAAATCTTGTGGCACCACGCGCCCTGCAAGTTCTGCCTGCAGCGCCTTTGCCTCCTCGATAGTGACCTTGTTTTGCACTGTGATGTGCAGCCGGGGGCGGTGTTCGTCCTGCGGGGTGAGCAGGCCGTGGAAACGATCAGCCATCTCTTCCCACAGCGCGATCATGCCCGGGCTGGAGAGCTTGAGGGCGGTGCCCTTCCCCAGCTTCATCACCCCTTCCAGCCGCGCGGGTACCGGCGGATGGTCGCGCGCCAGCGCGGACAGCACGTCGCACACTTCGCCCTCAGCGCTAGGCGGCAGCGCGTGGAACAGCGTGACGTGGGCCTTCAGGTAATTGCGCTCTGCCGGGAAGTGATCGGTGCGCAGCTGGGTTGCCCAGCTGTAGAGGTCTTGCGGCAGTTCCGCCGTCACGATCAGCGGAGACAGGCCGCCGCTCACATTTCCCCGCGCTGGCGCCGGATTTCGTACCAGCGCTCCACATTGGCGACATGCTCGGCATAGGTCGCGGCAAAGGCGTGGCCACCGGAATCGTCTGCCACCATGAACAGCGCGTCCGTCTCGTCCGGGTTGAGCACGGCGGCAATCGCATCGCGCCCCGGATTTGTGATGGGCCCGCGCGGCAGGCCATCCATCGAATAGGTGTTGTAGTCATTCACCGCGTCGATTTCCGAGCGGCGGATGCGGCGGCCCAGCGGGCGGCCCTGCGTGATCGGGTAGATGATCGTCGGGTCCGCCTCCAGCCGCATGCCGATGCGCAGGCGGTTGGAATAAAGACCGGCCACCATGCCGCGTTCGCCCGGCACGCCGGTTTCCTTCTCGACGATGGAGGCAAGGATCACTGCTTCTTCAGGCGTGTTGACCACGCTGCGCGGGCCCTTGGTAGGCCAGAGCTCTGTCAGCGCTTCGTCCATCGCCGCCTGCATCCGGGCGAGCACGGCAGCGCGGCTCTCGCCTCGCTCGAAATCATAGGTGTTGGGGAGGATGGAGCCTTCCGCCGGCACCTCAACCTCGCCTGTCAGCAGGTCCTCCGCCATCAGCGCATCGTGCACCATGACAGACGGCATGCCTTCGGGGATGGTGATCATCCGCCGGATCACATCGCCGTGCTGGAAGGTATCGAGGATTTGCGAAGGTGACGCGCCAGCGGGCAGCATGAACTCGCCCGCCTTGATCGGGTCATTCCCGCCGAAGATCTTCGCCTGTAGCAGGAAGGCATCCGCCGAATGGATATGGCCCTCCTCCTCCAGCTTCTGCGCAGCAGAGGTGAGCGAGGAGCCGGACGGCACGATGAAGGCTGTGTCCTCCTCCACCGGGCCGGACGAGTACCAGCCAAAGGCAAACCATGCCGCCACGCCAAGCGCGACAGCAACCAGCAGGGTAAGAAGGGCGCATCCGGCCCTGAACATGATCCGGTTTTCCTTAGTCGACCTTCTTTACGACCAGCGAGGCGTTGGTGCCGCCAAAGCCAAAGCTGTTGTTCAGCGCCGCACGCACTTTGCGCTTTTTCGCCTGCAGCGGGACAAGGTCCACGCCTGCGGTGCCGTCATCCGGCGTGTGCAGGTTGAGCGTTGGCGGAACCACCTGGTCACGAATGGCGAGGATACAGAAGATGCTCTCAACCGCACCTGCACCGCCCAGAAGGTGGCCGATGGCGCTCTTGGTGGAGCTCATGGAAGCACCGCCAAGGTCATCACCCATCACGCGCTTCACGGCAGCCAGTTCGATGGTGTCCGCCATGGTCGAGGTGCCGTGGGCGTTGACGTAATCGATCTCCGACGGATCGAGCCCGGCCTTCTTCAGAGCCATGCGCATGGAGTTTTCCGCGCCCTTGCCTTCCGGATGCGGCGCGGTGACGTGATAAGCATCGCCTGACAGGCCATAGCCGACCACTTCGGCGTAAATCTTCGCCCCGCGTGCCTTGGCGTGCTCGTACTCCTCGAGCACCACGACACCGGCGCCCTCACCCATCACGAAGCCGTCACGGTCCTTGTCGTAAGGGCGGCTCGCCTCGGTCGGGCGGTCATTCATGCTGCAATTGAGCGCGCGGGCCTGCGCGAAGCCGGCGATGCCGATCGGGCAGATGGTGGCTTCCGCACCGCCTGCAACCATGATGTCTGCATCATCGTCACGGATCATGCGGGCTGCGTCACCGATGGAGTGCGCGCCGGTGGAGCAAGCGGTCACCACGGCGTGGTTGGGGCCCATCAGGCCATACTTGATAGAAACCTGGCCGGAGATGAGGTTGATCAGTCGGCCGTGGACGAAGTGCGGGGACACTCGGCCCGGGCCGCGCTCGTGCAAATTGACCGATTCCAGTTCGATACCCGGCAAGCCGCCGATGCCCGAACCGATGGAGCAGCCTGCCCGCAGCGAGGTCGCCTCGTCCATTTCGGTGAGGCCGGCGTCTTCCAGCGCCTGACCGGCAGCGTCGATGCCGTAAATGATGAATGGATCGACCTGGCGCTGAACCTTCGTGTCCACGCGCTTGTTCGGATCGAAGCCGTATTCGTGATCGGCAGGTTTTACCTCGCCAGCGATCTGGCATTTCTGGTCAGACGCATCGAAGCGGGTGATCGGGCCAATGCCGCTTTTCCCCGCAAGAAGGTTGGACCAGGTGGTTTCCACGTCTGCACCTAGCGGGGTGACAAGGCCGATTCCGGTTACGACAACTCGCCGCATAGACTTTCTCTCTCCACAATCACGAAAGGCCCAGCCATCATGGCTGAGCCTTCCCTCCCCGTCCACGTCCGGCGGGACCTTTCGCGGCCGGGGTGCGGGTGATTAACCCGCGTTCTCGTCGATGTACTTGATCGCATCGCCAACGGTGTTGATCTTCTCGGCAGCATCGTCGGGGATTTCCACGCCGAATTCTTCCTCGAAAGCCATCACCAGCTCGACGATGTCGAGGCTGTCTGCGCCCAGATCATCGATGAAGCTCGCATCGGGCGTAACCTTGTCTTCTTCTACACCGAGGTGCTCGACGACGATCTTCTTAACGCGGTCGGCAGTATCGCTCATTATGTTCCCTCTCGAAACGCGGGTTGAATTTGAATTTGCCCTAAAGAGTGCCACGCAAGCTGGCAAGACCCGTAGAGGAAATTTGGCGACGAAGCTGTAGAATTCAAGCCATCGTCACCTGCGCAGAGCGTCAGCCTTCGGCGGGCTTTGCGCTTTCCGTCTTCGGCGGTTCTACCGTGCGGATGTGCACATCGCGCAGCTGGCGCGCGCTGACCTTGGACGGTGCGCCCATCATAAGGTCCTGCGCCTTCTGGTTCAGCGGGAAGGCGATCACCTCGCGGATGTTCGGCTCGTCTGCCAGCAGCATCACGATGCGGTCGATACCCGGTGCAGAACCACCGTGGGGCGGTGCACCCAGCTTGAACGCCTCGATCATGCCGGAGAAGTTCGCGTCCACGTCGTCCTTCGAGTAGCCGGCCACTTCGAAGGCCTTGTACATGATGTCCGGACGATGGTTACGAATGGCGCCGGAAGACAGCTCGTAGCCGTTGCAGACGATGTCATACTGCCAGGCGAGGATTTCCAGCGGGTTCTGGTTTTCCAGCGCTTCCATCTCGCCCTGCGGCATCGAGAACGGGTTGTGGCTGAAGTCGATCTTCTTGGCCTCTTCATCGTACTCGAACATCGGGAAATCGACGATCCAGCAGAACTTGAAGCAGCCTTCCTCGATCAGGCCCAGCTCCTCGCCGCAGCGGGTGCGCGCGGCACCGGCCAGCTTGGCAGCGTCCTTTTCCTTGCCCGCGGCAAAAAACAGGCCGTCATTCTCGCCCAGCCCCAGCTCGGCATAGAGCGCTTCCATGCCTTCGGTGCCGTGGTTCTTGGCGATCGGGCCACCGAACTCGCCACCCTTGCGGGTGACATAGCCGAGACCGGCAAAGCCTTCCTTGCGCGCCCAGTCGTTCATGTCGTCAAAGAACTTGCGGCTCTTCTCATGCGTGTTGGGCGCAGGGATCACGCGGACGACGCCGCCCGAGCCGACGATCTTCTCGAACAGGCCGAAGCCAGACTTCTCGAAGTGCGAGGTTACGTCGCTGATAACCAGCGGGTTGCGCAGGTCGGGCTTGTCCGTGCCGTATTTCAGCATGGTTTCGGCATAGGGAATGCGCGGGAAGGTGCCGGCGGGCGTCACGCTCTTGCCGCCGGAGAATTCCTCGAACACGCCAGCCAGCACAGGCTCGATGGCGTTGAACACGTCTTCCTGCGTGACGAAGCTCATTTCGAAGTCGAGCTGGTAGAATTCCGGCGAGCGGTCTGCGCGCAGGTCTTCGTCGCGGAAGCAGGGTGCGATCTGGAAATAGCGGTCAAAACCGGCGACCATCAGCAGCTGCTTGAACATCTGCGGCGCCTGCGGCAGCGCGTAGAATGTGCCCGGGTGCAGGCGGCTGGGCACGATATAGTCGCGCGCGCCTTCGGGGCTGGAAGCAGCCAGTATCGGCGTCTGGAATTCGGTGAAGCCCTGGTCCTGCATCCGGCGGCGGAGCGAAGAGATGACCTGCGAGCGCAGCATGATGTTGCGGTGCATGGTCTCGCGGCGCAGATCCACGAAGCGGTACTTAAGGCGGATGTCTTCCGGATAATCCTGCTCCCCAGCCACCGGCAGCGGCAGTTCCTCGGCCTTGCTCTGCACCGTCACGGAACGGGCGAACACCTCGATCTCGCCAGTCGGCAGGTTCGGGTTCACCGCTTCCGCAGCGCGGGCCTTCACATCGCCATCAATGGTGACGACGCTTTCCAGCTTCAGCCCGTCAAGGATCGGCAGCGCGGGAGAATCCTCGTCCGCCACGATCTGGGTAATGCCGTAATGGTCGCGCAGGTCCACGAACAGCACGCCGCCATGGTCGCGCTTGCGGTGAATCCAGCCGGACAGGCGAACGCTGTCGCCGACATTGCCCTTGTCGAGGGCTGCACAGGTGTGGGTGCGGTAAGCATGGGTGGTCATGGCGATTGGTGTTCTTCGTCTTGAAAATTGGCTGGTGCGGCAGGCCGGAAAGCCTGCCATCTCAAGCGGCGCGCTCTAGGCCGCGCGCGACTGCAAAGCAACAGTGCAGCGATGATTGGGGGAATTCGGCCACAGGGCAATTGGCTAAGGGCGCGCGTGCAGCTAAAGGCGATGACGATCCCGGATGAAGAGTGCCGGGCAAAAACCAACGGGCCAAGGCTTCATGCCAACGGCCGCAGGGCGGTGAACCGCTCAGACAGAAACGATAGAACTGATGCATATCCACCCCCTGATTACGACTACTGACGAACTGGCCGATCTGTGTGACCGGCTGGCGAAAAGCGACTTCGTGTGCGTCGACACCGAATTCATGCGCGAGAACACTTATTACCCGCTGCTGTGCTTGATCCAGATCGGCAACGAGGAAGAGGCCGCCGCGATCGATCCGCTGGCTGACGATATCGACCTCGATCCGCTGCTGGAACTGCTGTGCAACAATGAGGACGTGCTCAAGATCTTCCACGCCGGCGGGCAGGATGTGGAAATCATCTACAACCTCACCGGCAAGACGCCGCATCCCATTTTCGACACGCAGATCGCCATGATGGCCATCAGCCAAAGCGAGCAGATCGGCTATGCCAACCTCGTCGAAAGCTGGCTCAACAAGACCATCGACAAGGGCGCGCGCTTTACCGACTGGAGCCGCCGCCCGCTGACCGAGCGGCAGATCGAATATGCCATCGGTGATGTCACCTATCTGGCAAAGATCTTCCCGAGAATCCTCGATAAGCTGATGAAAACCGGCCGCGGAATGTGGCTGAATGCGGAGATGGAAA
>CAYXTJ010000028.1:0-15922 GCA_964467715.1 uncultured Sphingomonadaceae bacterium | reverse complement strand
AATTACGCCAATGACCTCGACTTTGCATGGCACCGCATCCGTTCGCCGGGCCGCAATCCGCAGGTGCTCGGGCGACTGAAGGCGCTCGCTGCATGGCGCGAGACCGAGGCGCAGGACAAGGATATCCCGCGCGGCCGCATCATCCGTGACGAGACGCTGGCGGACCTCGCCAGCCATCCGCCCAAGAAGCAGGCGGACCTCGCCAAGGTGCGCGGCCTTTCACAGGCGTGGAAGGATAACGACATCGGCAAGCGCCTGATGCGCGTGCTGTCCAAGGCCGAGCCAATGTCTGACGACGAGATGCCGGAAAAGCCCAAGCGCGGTGCGCCGCTCGGCAAGGAAGGCGCGCTGGTTGCCGATTTGCTCAAGCTGCTGCTCAAGATTCGCAGCCGCGAGATTGATGTGGCATCGCGCCTGCTCACCAAGTCTGACGAGCTGGAGGCCCTTGCCGCCGGCGTGCGCGAACTGCCAATCCTCGAAGGCTGGCGCTACGAGGTCTTTGGCAAGGACGCGCTGGAACTGGTGGAAGGCAAGCTGGCCTTCGCCGTCGAACGGGGGCGCCTGAAAATGACCCATATCGACGATGTCGCCAATGGCGGCTCGATCCACGCAGTGAGGGAAGAAGCTGCCGAATGAGCACCTACCTGCCCACCATCAAGCAGCTGCAATATCTCGTTGCGCTGCATGAGCATGGGCATTTCGGGCGTGCGGCGGATAGCTGTTTCGTTTCGCAAAGCACGCTGTCTGCCGGCATTCGCGAGCTGGAATCGCTGCTGGGTGTAACGCTGGTGGAACGCAGCCGCCGTGTGGTGCGCTTTACCCCGCTGGGCAATCAGGTGGTGGCCAAGGCGCACCGTCTTTTGCGCGAGGCGGAGGAACTGTCCGACCTCGTCCAGGCTGCAGGAAAGCCGCTGTCCGGCGAACTGCGGATGAGCGTGATCCCCACCATCGCGCCTTTCATGCTGCCGCGCATCCTGCCACGGCTTAGGAAAGAACGCCCGCAGCTGAAGCTGTTCCTGCGCGAGGAAACATCCGACCAAGCGATAGAATCGCTCCACCATGGCCGCGCGGACTGCGTGCTGCTGGCCCTGCCCTTCCCGACCGGCGAGGTGGAGAGCGAGACGATCTGCGAGGACAAGCTCTACGTCGCCTTCCCCAAGGATGACCCGCGCGATCCGCCGCAGGAAATCCCGGCAGAGATGATCGAAGGCGAAAAGCTGATGCTGCTGGAGGATGGCCACTGCCTGAAGGACCATGCGCTGGCCGCCTGCAACCGTCCCGAACTGCGCGCCAGCGCTACCATGATCGGCACCAGCCTGCACACGCTGGTGCAGATGGTGGACAACAACCTTGGCCTGACCATGCTGCCGGAAATGGCGATCGATGCCGGTATCCTTCACGAAACCAACGTCGTCGCCCGCCCCCTGAAGGGCAAGCACACCAGCCGCGAAATCGCGCTGGTCTGGCGACAAAACTCTCCGCGCGCCGAGGAATTCAGGCTGCTGGCAGAGGAATTGCGGGCGGGTTAGGCCCACTACGGAAGGAACGAGGGATGCTGAGAACACCGGACCGCATTTTGCTGGCTGCTTTCGTAAGTAGCGTGCTGTGCGCCCTTTCTTCGACCGCCAGCGCGCAAGACGCGCATCGCCCAACCATTCCCGAACTGGGAGACCAAATTTGCAGTGCGATGATGGTCGTTGACACCTCCGGCACCAGGCCAGCTAAAGATGCCTTCGAACTCATTATCCTCAACTATCTGGAGATCGACGAGGCTGAAGATATTGCTCGCAGAATGGCTATTCGGGAGTTTTGGAATTCCAATCATGAGCTCCTGATATGCCCAAGTGAGGCACGAGGCTATGACAGCCCACAGCATCTCCTCAAACGCATTCTCAACCTGAAAGACAGTACAAATTTCTACTTCGACTATTTCCTTCAGGATCGCGCCTTGAATGTGAACTCCATCGAATATCGCGATGGTAGACCAGAGACGCTGATCGACTACATCGACCAGATCTTGCAAGAACCTGAAGTTGAAGAGACCTGGGACGTCAGCAAACTACGCCGCCTGCGCACCCTCCTGATCGACCACATGAATGGCAAACACGCTGTCGAATTGCTGGCGGGGCAATAGCCCCAGACTCTCAATCCATGTGCTTCAAACCAACCCGCAGGTAGTCCCAGCCGGTAATCACCGTCAGGATCGCGGCGCCCCACAGTGTAATGAGGCCGACGATATGCGGCACATTGTGGACCACGCCTGAGAGGACGAAAGTCCAGTCCGGCAGGCCTTCGCCAAGGATCAGCGAGCCCAGCGCGATCAGCTGGAACGTCGTCTTCCACTTGGCCAGCTTGCTGACCGGCACCGAAACCTGCAGCGGGCCGAGGAATTCGCGCAAGCCCGAAACCGCGATCTCGCGCATCACGATCACCATGCCCGCAATCACGTGCACATCGCCCGCGTAAGGCCCGCGCAGCACGCCCATTGCTGCCAGCACGAGGATGACCGAGACGACCATGATCTTGTCCGCAATGGGATCGAGGAAGATGCCGAGCTTCGACACCTTGCCGCTCTGGCGCGCCAGCATGCCGTCAAAATAGTCGGTAAAGCCCATCACGCAGTAGAGCGCGAAGGCCCAGAGATATCCCGCGTGCCAGCCCGGCCACCACAGCAAGGCCGCCAGCAGGGGGATCATGGCGATGCGCGACAGGGTGAGGATGTTGGGCAGTGTAAGCATCTCGCATCCGCCCTAGACCCAAATGGCGCGGCAACAAAGCGCGCAATGTGTGCTTGTGCACTGCAGGGTTGCTTGTTCATCCATGCGGGTTATGGCGGTGAACCTGTTGGCGAAAGCCAAGGCTGCACGAAGGCATTCATGCTCACCTCCACCCACCTTTTGAAGCAGCGGCGGTTTGCGCCCTTGTTCGCCACACAGCTGCTCAATGCGTTCAATGACAATCTGTACAAGAACGCGATGGTGCTGTTCGTGGTCTACTCGGTCTACAATTCGGCCGAGGCGGAAACGGTGTTCAGCGGGGTGGCATCGGCGATCTTCATCCTGCCCTTCTTCATCCTGTCCGCCCTTGCCGGCCAGCTGGCCGACATGCGCGACAAGGCCGTGATCATCCGCACGGTGAAGGCGGCAGAAATCGCCATCATGACGGTGGGCGGCATCGGCCTGACGCTGGCATGGCTGGGCATGATGACCGAAATTGTGGCGATCCCACTGATGATGATCGCGCTGTTTGCGATGGGTGTGCATTCCACCTTCTTCGGCCCCATCAAATACGCGATCCTGCCGCAGCACCTGAAGAAGGAAGAGGTGCTGGCAGGCACCGGCCTTGTCGAAGCAGGCACCTATCTTGCCATCATGGGCGGCACGATCCTGGCTGGCTTTATCGAGGTTGAAGTGGCCGCGGTGCTGGTGGTCGTGATCGCGGTGATCGGATACCTCACCAGCCGCAGCGTGCCCGAGGCACAGCCCTTCATCAACAACCAGCCGATTGACCGCAACATCATCCGTTCCTCCATCGCGCTGGTACGCAACACGCTGCACAACCGCGAGGTGTTCTACGCGATCATGGCGATCAGCTTCTTCTGGACCATCGGCGCGGTGCTGTTCATCCAGTTCCCGCCGCTCGCCAAGAACGTGCTGATGGCAGACAAGCCCGTGGCAAGCCTGTTTCTGGTGGTCTTCTCCATCGGCGTAGCACTGGGATCTGTGGCGATCAACGCGCTGCTCAAGGGCAATGTCTCGGCCCGCTACGCCCCGCTGTCAGTGATCCTGATGGGGATCATGGTGGCGATCTTCTATGTCGTGTGCCGCATATGGGAAATGCAGTTGAGCAGCACGCATCTGCTCGGCGTGGCGGATTTCATTGCTGAACCGCTCGCCCCGCTGGTTCTGGCCGCGC
The DNA here is from genome assembly GCA_964467715.1 of uncultured Sphingomonadaceae bacterium. Classification (GTDB taxonomy): domain Bacteria; phylum Pseudomonadota; class Alphaproteobacteria; order Sphingomonadales; family Sphingomonadaceae; genus Alteraurantiacibacter. The sequence continues at coordinate 12,007 of CAYXTJ010000028.1, read as the reverse complement.
TGCTGCTGATCGCAATCTTCGGCGGCATGTTCGTGGTGCCGCTTTATGCTTTCCTCACCACCAAGGTGGATCCGAGCGAGGCGAGCCGCACGGTCGCCGCGAACAACATTGTCAATTCAGGGGCGATGGTGGGCGGATCGGTGCTGGCGCTGGGCCTCAGCGCGGCAGGTGTCCCGCTGGTGGAGCAATTGCTGCTGAGCGCGGCGATGTGCGGCATTTCCGCATGGCTGGGCTGGCGGCTCTATGTCGCGGAAAGGGAAGTGGCCGCCGAAGCAGAGGCCGCTGCCGCCGAATAGGCTCAGGCGATAAAGGCCGTCACCGCCACGAAGCAGGCGACATAGCTGGTCGCAAACTGCCGTGCATCGTTCACATCAAGGCCGAAATTCAGCCGCCAGGAACGGCGGTTCTCCATCTCGTCAATCGCCATCGCGCCCATCGGCAGCGATGCCCGGAACGGGTGGCGGCCGGATTCGTCGGTCAGAACAAGTGCGTCTCATGGGTCTTGGTGTTAACCTGTTGGTAAAGATTCACCATAGGCGTTTTGCGTCATGTCCTCAGTCGGGACAGCTTGCCCGGATACCGGCCTGACGCATTCCCTGAGCCCTGCCCGCCTGTCCAATCAGGCAGCGGGCTTCCCTTTCGCCAGCTTGCAGATGTAGTCCCACTCCTCGGGAGTAATCTCGGCCACGGACAGGCGGCCAAGGCGCACAAGCTCGATCCCCTCAAGCTTGGGATCGGCCTTGATCTCGGCCAGTGAGATCGGCCGCTCCAGCGCGCGCACGGGCTTGATATAGACGGTGGCCCACTTGCCTTCCGGGTCAGTCGGATCGGTCATGCCGTTGCGGCTGATCTCCGCAATGCCGACGATCTCCTTGCCCGTCACGGAGTGGTAGTAGAAAACCTGTTCGCCCACTTCCATGTCGCGCATGTTGTTGCTGGCGCGGTGGTTGCGCACCCCGTCCCACACTGTTTCACCATCCTTAACCAGGTCATCCCAGCTGTATTTCTCGGGTTCGGACTTCATCAGCCAGAAACGCGCCACAAACAGATCCTTCCTCGCCCGCCGTTGGCCTTCGTCATGCCTAGCGAGCCGTTAACCGAAAATTGAACAAGATTTTGCATAAGGCACTGCTCGACTAAGGGGCAAGCCGTTCTGGGGGCAACTGTGGAAGACAGTTCACAACAGGGAAAGAGGAAGCTGGGCAAGGCCGAGCGTGACGTCGTCGCGCTGGGGATCGCCATTGCAGCGATCATCCTCTTCGTGGGTGCCGGCGGCACCCTCATGCCCTAGATCCTGCGCGCATGGACAGGCAACGGCGAAACGCCGGACATCATGCTGACCAATGCCGTGCTGCTCAACATCGCCCTGCTGATCTGCGGCTGGCGTCGCTATGCCGATTTGCAGGAAGAGGTGAAGGAACGCCGCCGGGCAGAAGAAAATGCCCGCCAGCTGGCCGAAACGGATGCGCTGACAGGCTGCCGTAACCGCCGCAGCGGCACCCCGCGGATAGATGCGCTGATCGCAGGGGCCCGCAGCAGCGGACGCGAAGTTGCGCTATTCATGATCGACCTCGACAATTTCAAGCAGATCAATGACCTGAACGGCCACCAGGCAGGCGACCGTGTGTTGACGGTCGTCGCCCGCAGATTGCGCGATGCCTTGCCCGCTGAAGGCATCGTGGCGCGCATCGGCGGCGATGAATTTGTCTGCGCTTTCACGCATCCTCTCGATGAAACGGAGAAGGTGGACCAGATCGCCATATCGGTGATGAAGGCCCTGTCCGCACCCATCGAATGCAACCGCCTCTATCTCGAGCCCACCGGATCGCTGGGTATCTCCTCCACCTGCCACCAGCTGACGGAGAACGAACAGCCGGACGGCGAAACACTGCTGCACCGCGCTGATATTGCCATGTACCATGCCAAGAAACATGGACGTGACAGCCACTGCTGGTTCGAACCGCAGATGGAAGACGAACTGCGCTTCCGCAATGAGCTGGAAAGCGCCATCCGCCGCGGTGTCGTGCAGGGCGAATTCGCGCCCTTTTACGAACAGCAGATCGACCTTGAGACTGGCGAACTGACCGGCTTCGAAATGCTCGCCCGCTGGAAATCGCCGCGTTACGGCCTCGTCAGCCCCGATGTGTTCATTCCCATCGCCGAGGAAATGGACATGATTTCGGAGCTTTCCGAATGCCTGATCCGCCAGGCGCTGAAAGATGCCAAGGCGTGGGATCCGCGCCTGTCGCTGTGGGTCAACATCTCGCCGCTGCAATTGCGCGATCCGTGGTTCGCCCAGCGCCTGCTGCACCTGCTGATCGAAAGCGGCTTCCCGGCCCAGCGGCTGGAAATAGAGATTACCGAAAGCTGCCTGCACGAGAATATCGGTGCCGTGCGCACCATCGTGTCCAGCCTCAAGAACCAGGGCATCCGCATCAGCCTAGATGATTTCGGCACTGGCTATTCCAGCCTGGCCCAGCTGCGTTCGCTGCCGCTCGACCGACTGAAGATCGATCGCAGTTTCGTGGCGGAAATGTCCCGGGAAGGCGGCTCGACTGACCTCGTCAAGGCGAACATCTCGCTCGGCAAGGGCCTTTCGCTGCCGGTTACTGCCGAAGGGATCGAGGATTCGAACGCACTCGAAGCGCTGCGCGCGCTGGGTGACCTCAAGGGCCAGGGCTATCTTTATGGCCAGCCCGAAGACGCCGAAACCACGATGAAGCGGCTTGAGACGATGAAGCTCCTCTCGCCCGCACCGGTTAAAGAAATGCGCGAAGTGTCATCGTCTCAGGGCGAGGAAGCCCCCTTCCCCGATACGCGCAAGGCCGGCTGAAACCCGCACTGCCAGCGTATCCGGCGTTGCACCGGGGCCTTGTGCGCCCTAACTGGCAGCCATGCGCGTCGATTTCATCAAGATGCACGGACTGGGGAACGATTTCATCGTGCTGGATGCGCGAGCCTCAGCCTTGCCCAGTGACCTGACCAAGGCACGCGTTGCCGCCCTTGCTGACAGACGCACAGGCATTGGCTGCGATCAGTTCATCGTCCTTGAACCGGCAGACAGCGCAACCTGCACCATGCGCATCTACAACCAGGATGGCGGCGAGGTGGAAGCCTGCGGCAACGCAACCCGCGCCATCGGCCTGCTGCTGGGTGAACCGGCCACGATCACCACCAGCGGAGGAATGCTGGAGACCACGCCCGTCGATGGCGGGATCAGCGTGGAACTGGAAGCACCGCGCCTCGATTGGGAAGCGATCCCCCTCGCCTATGCGATGGACGCGCTGGACATGCCGCTGGGCTGGGGCGAGCTGGAGCGCCCCGTGGCGGTGAATGTCGGCAATCCGCATGCGATCTTCTTCGTACCTGATTGCGACGCGGTGCCAATGGAAAGCCTTGGCCCGGAAATCGAGCACGATCCCGTCTTCCCTGAACGCGTGAACGTGAATGTCGCCACCGTGGTGGACCGCCAGACCATCCGCTTGCGTGTGTGGGAACGCGGCGCGGGCCTCACCCGTGCTTGCGGCACCGGTGCCTGCGCCACTGCCATTGGTGCCATGCGCCGCGGGCTGGTGGACAAGGCTGTAACGGTGCACCTGCCCGGCGGCCCCCTGCAAATCGCGTGGAATGAAAGCGGCTCCATCACCATGACCGGCCCGGCCGCCGAGAGTTTCCGCGGATCCTTTGAATGGGACGATTTCGGATGAGCGCCAGCGCCCACAAGGCCAAAGTCGTATCCCTTGGTTGCCGCCTCAATATCGCCGAAAGCGAGCACATCCGGTCCCTTGTCGCGAATGAGAACGTGGTGGTGATCAACAGTTGCGCTGTCACCATGGAAGCGGTGCGGCAGACGCGGCAGGCAATCCGCCGGGCACGCCGCACGCGGCCCGATGCGCGGCTGCTCGTCACCGGATGCGCTGCGGATATCGAGCGCGAACAGCTTGCCGCCATGCCCGAAGTCGATGGCTTGATAGCCAACGAGGCAAAGCTGGATGCCCGCGCGTGGAACGTGCCGGAGCCCGAAAAGACCGCTCCCACAAAGCACACCCGCGCCTTTATCGCGGTGCAGAACGGTTGCGATCACAGCTGCACCTTCTGCGTCATACCGCAAGGGCGTGGACGAAGCCGTTCGCTGACCATTGCCGAGGTGCTCCGCGAAGTGGAGAGCCACCTCGCCGAGGGCGCGCCCGAAGTGGTGCTGACCGGCGTCGATGTCACCAGCTGGGGGCATGACCTGTCAGGAAAGCCGCCGCTGGGCGAACTGGTTAGCGCCGTGCTGGAAACCTTCCCGCAATTGCAGCGACTGCGCATGTCTTCGCTCGACGGGATCGAGATCGATCCGCTACTGTTCGAACTGTTCGCGGGCGAACAGCGCCTGATGCCGCACCTGCATCTCTCGCTCCAGCACGGCCATGACCTGATCCTGAAGCGCATGAAGCGCCGCCATCTGCGCGCCGATGCGGTGGAGCTTGTCGTACGCCTGAAGGATCGCCGGCCAGACCTCGCCATCGGTGCTGACCTGATCGCGGGTTTCCCCACCGAGAATGAGGAGCACCACGAAGCCAATCTCTCGATCATCCGCGAGCTCGGCATCGTGCACGGCCATATCTTCCCTTACTCCCCTCGCCCCGGCACGCCCGCTGCGTTGATGCCACAGGTGGACAAGCCGCTCATCAAACAACGCGCGGCGGAATTGCGCGGCGAAGTGGCGGCGGTGCGCGAGCAATGGCTGCAAAGCCTTGTGGGCAAGCCCCTGTCCGTGCTTACCGAGAGCGATGGCACCGGCTATTCGCAGAACTTCGCCCGCGTGAAGCTTCCCCAAGGCACCCCTGCAGGAAGCATTCACACCGTAACGCCCACAACCGCCACGAAAGGCATGCTGGCATGAGCGAAAAGAGCTGGAGCGAGCGGCTGTTCGGCGGCTTCCGCAAGACGTCCGAGCGCTTGTCCGACAATCTCACCGGCGTTGTCGGCACCGCCAAGCTGGACGATGCCACGCTGGACGATGTCGAAGATGCGCTGATCACATCGGACCTTGGCCCCAAGGCAGCTGCGCGCATCCGTGCCAAGCTGGCGGAAAAGCGCTTCGGCCTGTCGATTACCGAGCAGGAACTGAAGGAAGCAGTGGCCGAGGAGATCGCAGAAATCCTGCGCCCCGTGGCCAAGCCGCTGGAAATCACCGCCTTCCCGCGCCCGCAGGTTATCCTTGTGATCGGTGTCAACGGATCGGGCAAAACCACCACCATCGCCAAGCTCGCCCACCTGTTCCAGGAAGATGATTACGGCGTGCTGCTGGCCGCAGGCGACACTTTCCGCGCCGCTGCCATCGGACAGCTGAAGGTGTGGGCAGACCGGATCGGCGTGAACATCGTGACCGGCCCCGAAGGCGGCGATCCGGCGAGCATCGTCTATGACGCGGTGAAACGCGCCACCGATACCGGCATCGATGCACTGGTGGTGGATACCGCCGGCCGCTTGCAGAACAAGCGCGAGCTGATGGACGAGCTGGCCAAGATCCGCAAAGTCCTCGGCCGCCTCAACCCCGAAGCGCCGCATGACGTGGTGCTGGTGCTCGATGCCACCAACGGCCAGAACGCGCTTTCCCAGATTGACGTGTTCAGGGAAGTGGCAGGTGTCACCGGCCTGATCATGACCAAGCTTGATGGGACCGCGCGCGGCGGCGTGCTGGTGGGGGCGGCGGAACAATATGGCCTGCCGATCCACGCGATCGGCGTTGGCGAGAAGATCGACGATTTGCGCCCCTTCGATCCGGACCTTGTGGCGCGCGTGATTGCGGGAATTGCCTGATGGCCGATAGCGAATCCACCACCAAGAAACCCAAATCGGGCTGGCTCAACGTGCTGGTTGATTACGGGCCGTTGCTCGTGTTCTTCCTCACTTACAAGTATTTCGCGCCTGAGAAGGACGACAGCGCGGATGACCTCGTCTTCGCCGTGCAGACGACCGAGGCGATCATCAAGAGCACCGGTGCCTTCATCGTGGCTGCCGTAGGCGCGCTCGCCTTCTCGAAGTTCTACCTCGGCAAGGTTTCGCCAATGCTGTGGCTTTCCACGGTGCTGATCGTCGGCTTCGGCGCGCTGACGATCTATTTCCAGGACGAGCATTTCATCCAGTGGAAGCCGACCATCATCTATGTCGGCTTTGGCATCCTGCTGCTGGGCGGATGGGCCAAGGGCAAGCCGCTGCTGAAATATTTGCTGGAAGCCGCTTTCGAGGGGCTGACGGAGGAAGGCTGGCTCAAGCTTTCACGCAACTGGGGCGTGTTCTTCCTCGCCCTCGCCGTGCTCAACACCGTGCTGATCTACACCATCAGCTTTGAAAACTGGCTCGCGGCCAAGCTGTGGCTGTTCCTGCCGCTCACCTTCCTCTTCACCTTCACCCAGCTGCCCATGCTGCTGAAGCACGGCCTCTCGCTGGAAGAGGAAGAGAAAGTGATCCAGAACACGCCGCGTGAGTGAGCGGTTCCGTTTACCGCTACCGGAGAAGATACCGACGGGCTTCACTCCTGCGATGCTTGTCCTGGTCGGGGCAATGCTGGCCTGGGCCTTATTGTCTTCGGGGAAGCAACCCGAGGGCTGCTACGGCGTCGATGCGGAGCACTTCCTTGCCATCGCCGATAACGAAGTGCGGATCGTCAGCAGAGCGGTACCGCCAGAGCAGCAGACCCGCATCCCGATCAAGGAGGCAGACCGCACGAGTGGCTGGGCGCTCACTCTGGGCAAGCGGCTGGTCTTTGATCCCGGCGGCCCTTTCGGGATAATTCGCACGATGGAAGCTTCTGCCTCCGAAGGCACGATGACGCTGGTGATCAACGAACTCTACGGCGAACCGCCTTACGCCTTCGTGCGCCAGGACGATGGAGAGATGGTGAAGTTCTCCGAGTTTGCGTGCGATCCTCGCGCGGATGATCCTGAGGCGGCCCGCTAAATCTCGACCTGGCTGCCGAGCTCCACCACACGGTTCGTCGGCAAGCGGAAGAATTCCATCGGCGTTGCCGCATTGCGCATCATCCATGCGAACAGCTTTTCGCGCCAGATCATCATGCCCGGCTTGTCTGCTGACAGCAGCGTCTGGCGGCTGAGGAAGAAGCTGGTCTGCATCATCTCGAACTTGCCGCCGCACATGTCGATCTTTTTCAGCGCCTTGGGCACGTCAGTCTCTTCCATGAAGCCGTAATGCAGCACCACGCGGTAGAAGCCCTCGCCAAGATCATGCGTCTCGTATCGCTCGGATTCGTCGACATAGGGCACGTCGCTGATCTGCGCGGTCAGCACCACCACCCGCTCATGCAGCACCTTGTTGTGCTTGATGTTGTGCAGCAGCGCCGATGGCGTTCCGGTGGAGCCGGAATTCATGAAGATCGCCGTGCCGGACACGCGCTTGGTGGAATTGTTGGCGGACTTGGCGAAGATATCGAGCGGCAGACCGATCTCGGTCATGCGGTCGCGCATCAGCTTGCGGCCCTTTGACCATGTGGTGAGCAGCGTGAAGGCAATCGCGCCGATCATCAGCGGGAACCAGCCGCCATCGGCCACCTTGGTCAGGTTCGCCGCGAAATAGGCACCGTCCACGATCAGGAACAGCAGCACCACCGGCACCGCGATCCACATGCGCCACTTCCAAACACCCACAAACAGCACCGCCATCAGCAACGTGTCGAGCGTGACCGCGCCGGTCACCGCGATGCCGTATGCGCTGGCGAGGTTGGAGGAATTGCGGAAGGTGAGCACAAGGATGATAACGGCCACCATCAGCGCCCAGTTGATCACCGGGATGTAGATCTGGCCGGAGTGTTCGTCCGACGTATGGCGGATGCCGAGGCGCGGAATGAAGCCCAGCTGGATCGCTTGATGGGTGATAGAGAAGCTGCCCGAAATCACAGCCTGGCTGGCAATGAAGGTGGCTGCAGTCGCCAGCAGCACCAACGGCAGGCGCAGATATTCGGGGGCAAGGAAGAAGAACGGGCTCATGATCGCTTCTTCCGCCGCAGCATCGCCCAGTCCCAGGATCATCGCGCCCTGACCGAAATAGTTGAGCAGCAGGCAGGGCATCACAAAGCCGAACCACGACAGGCGCATCGGTCCGCGGCCGAAATGGCCCATATCGGAATAGAGCGCTTCGGAACCGGTCACCGCCAGCACAACCGAACCAAGCGCCAGGAAGGCGAGGAACTTGTCCGTGATGAAGAACTGCACCGCGTACCACGGGTTCAGCGCCCAGAGCACTTCCGGGGTGTTGACAATCTGGATCGTCCCCAGCGTGGCGATAACCGCGAAATAGACCAGCATGACCGGCGCAAACAGCGCGCCGACTTTGGCCGTGCCGCGCTTCTGGATGGCGAACAGCGCCACCAGCAGGCCCAGCGCGATAGGGATAACGTAGGGCGCAAGCCCCTCGTCCACAACCATAAGCCCTTCCACCGCCGATAGAACGGAGATGGCCGGCGTGATCATGGAATCGCCATAGAACAGCGCCGTCGCAAACACGCCCAACAGCACTATCAGCCAGCCGTAATTCGTCTTGCCAAGGCGGCGTGAAAGCAGCGCCACCAGCGCAAGGCTGCCGCCCTGCCCGTTGTTATCCGCGCGCATCAGGATCGAGACATACTGGATCGAGACGACCAGCGTCATCGACCAGAAGATCAGGCTGACCACGCCAAGGATATGGAGATCGTCAATCGGCAGCTTGTGCGCACCGCGAAAAGTCTCGCGGAAAGCATACAGCGGGCTGGTACCGATATCGCCGAAGACGATGCCGATTGCACCCGCCGCCAGCTTCAGCTTGGCGCTCTGCGTGTCATTGCCGTTGGTGGCTGCACTCATCGGGATTTACGCCCCTGTTCGCGCCTTCAAGCGCTGGAAGGCGGCGCCAATAGCAGCGGCGGACGGCTTCCGCAACATGCTGCATTGCAACATCACTGTTGCTGATCCGCCGCAGTATCGCTGCCCGCTTCAGCAGGGGGCAAGGCCCCGGACTGCTGCAACATCTGTTCCAGCCGCATCACACGGTCTGCCATGAACAGCGTGGCATCGTCCGGCGTCGTGCCGTCGGAGGGCAAAGGCATTTGGCGCAGCGCCCCGCTCCACAACTGATAGGCTTCCATCATCCGCCCGGTACGGATCAACGAAAGCCCCATGAAATAGGACGGCGCCGGGTTTTCCGGTGCAATCTCGCTCGCCTCGCGGAAGGCATAGACGGAAGCCTGCGTCAGCGTGCCGTCTGCCTGTTCGGTCAGCGCATTGCCCAGCGCCACCCATGCTTCGAAATCTTGCGGGTTTTCTTCCACGATCCCGCGCAGGATCTGCGATGCGGTTTCGAAGCGGCCTTGCCGGGCAAAGCCGTTGGCCGTCACCATCATGCGCGAATCGGACTTGAGGCGCTGGCCTACCAGCAATTCGCGAGAATCAAGGATCTGCCAGTCGTCGGAGAAGCTTTCCTGCTGCAACGCCTTGGGAGCCGCCGGAACATCGGGACTGGCCTGCAAGGTATACCCGGCAAGGCCGAACACCAGCGCCGCCGCAAGGCTGGCCCAGGTCGCCTTGGGCAAGCGGAACACCAGCACGCCAACGGCGAAGGAGGCGATCGCCAGCGCAATGGCGACTACCCACACCATCATACCCGGAGTGCTTACCGGTCCGAATTCGGTCAGCGGTGCCTCGTTCATCGGTCCGGCGGCAGCGGCAGCCATAGTCAGCAAGCTGGTCATTCCGCGCCCTCCTGCGCCGGTGCTTTCCGCGTCAGGCGGCCACGGATGATCAGGCCTGCGATCAGCAGCAACACGAACGGAATAACGAACAGAGGCCATGTGGTAGCGGTGACGCGCGGCTCATAGCTCACGTAATCGCCATAACGCTCTATGAGCCATGTGCGGATCTGGTCCGGGGTTTCGCCTGCGGCAAGGCGGGTGCGGACCTGGTGGCGCATATCGCCCGCCATCGGCGCATCGCTGTCGGCAATCGACTGGCTCTGGCACTTGAGGCAGCGCAGCGTCAGCATCAGGTCATGTGCCTGCCGCTCAAGCTCCGGATCTTCCAGCTGGTTATAGGCATAGGGTGCAGGCGGCAGGCTGTCCTGCGCGGCCAGCGGAGCGGCCAATACGAGTGCCAGCAGGGCGATCAGGCGCTTCATGCCCCCGCCTCCCGCAGCTTTTCAAGGATCATTGCCACGTCATCTGCGCGGATATCGCCGATGTGCTGATAGGTAATCACGCCATTGCCATCGACCACGAAGGTTTCCGGTACGCCGGACGATCCGAGCGACAATTGCACTTCGCTGATGTCGTCAGCCCCGATACGGGTGAACGGGTTGCCATAAACGGCGAGGAAGCGGTTCACGTCCTCCTCCCGGTCACGAATAGCGATGCCTACGATTTCCGCACCGCTCATCCGCAGGGTTTCGAGATGCGGAGCCTCCGCGCGGCAAGGCACGCACCAGCTGGCGAAAATATTCACCAGCTTGGCATTACCGTCTGCAAGGTCTGCAGAAGACAGGCCGGGCCGGTCAGCAATTGCAGGACGAAGGTCAAACGCGGGGAGCGGCTGGCCGATCATGGCACTTTCGACGAATTCATCCTTCGGCTGGGTCAGCTGGTAGGCAAACAGGCCAAACAGGAACAGCGCGAGGCCGACGAGGCCCCACAGGAAGATGCGCAAGCGCTTCATGATGCTGCCTCCGCTGCCAGAGCTTCTTGATCGGCCTTGCGGTCCGTGATTTTCTTACCGGCCACGCGGCGGCGGATATCGCCGACAACGCGCCCGACCAGCGCCAGCGCGCCGCCAAGGGCGATCAACAGGCCGCCAAACCAGATCCATGTGACGAAGGGCTTCCACCACAGCCGCAGCTGCCAGCGCCCGTCCTCCGCCTGATTACCTAGCGCTGTGTAGAGCTGGCCGTTCCGGCGCGTGGTCAGCGCCACTTCGCTGGTTTCGGTGGGCGGAGACCAGAAGCTGCGCGCCTGCGGATGCGCGGTGGTCACTTCCTTGCCTTCGTAGAACAGCGTCAGGCTCGCCTCGATGGCGGTCCAGTTGGGGCCAGCGACGGGCGTAACCGATTCAAGCTGGGCAGACCAGGGGCCAACCTCCACCACGTCTCCGATATTGGCCGCCACCAGCCGTTCCTGCTGGAAGGCCGTGTCCGAAGCCATCCCGAACAGCGCCACGGCCACCCCGAAGTGAGCGATCACCATGCCCCATACCGCAATCGGCAGGCGGCGCAGAGAACGACCGCGCAAAGGGAGCAAACTGCCAACTGCGACCACAAGCGCCAGCGCAAGGCCGAGCAAAGGCAGAATGCCGATGCCGGTGATGACCCAGAGCGCGATGATGGAAACCAGCAACAACAATCCCAGACCGATCACCGGCATGCGGATGCGGGCAAAGCTGTCTCCCCGCCAGCGAAGGATCGGGCCGATGGCGAGCACCACCAGCATGGGGAACAGGAAGATCGCGCTCACCGGATTGAAATAAGGCGGGCCAACGGACACGCGCACGTCGAACGCTTCGGTCAGCAGCGGATAAAGCGTGCCCAGCAGCACGATGCCAAGAATGGCGGATAGCGCGACATTGTTGATCACCAGTGCGCCTTCGCGGCTCAAGACGGAAAAGCGCTTACCCTCTGCCACCGTGCCGGCGCGGGTGGCAAAGATCGCCAGCGCGCCGCCAATGTTGAGCGCCAGCAGCGCAAGGATGAAGCTGCCGCGCTCCGGGTCCACAGCAAAGGCATGGACGGAAGTGAGGATGCCCGAACGCACGAGGAAGGTGCCGACCATGCTCATCGAGAATGCGATCACGCCCAACATCACCGTCCATGCGCGCAAGGCATCGCGCGCCGCCAGAACGCTGACAGAATGAAGCAGCGCCGTCGCCGCCAGCCACGGCATCAGCGAGGCATTTTCCACCGGGTCCCAGAACCACCAGCCGCCCCAGCCCAGCTCGTAATACGCCCACCAGCTGCCGGCGGTGATGCCCAGCGTCAGGAACACCCAAGC
>CAYXTJ010000027.1:5855-22835 GCA_964467715.1 uncultured Sphingomonadaceae bacterium | reverse complement strand
CACGCAGATCGGTGCCGGATTGGTGAGGAACAGCGCGAAGATCAGCGCGGTGGCTGTCAGCGCCTGTTCGCCGCCTGACAGCAGGCTGAGAGACTGGAGCCGTTTGCCCGGAGGCTGGGCGAAGATTTCGAGACCTGCTTCCAGCGGATCGTCGCTGTCGATCAGCGCAAGGTGCGCGGCACCGCCTTCAAACAGGCGCGCGAACAGCACCTTGAAATGCTCGTTCACCGCTTCGAAGGCGGCGCGCAAGCGTTCGCGGCCTTCGCGGTTGAGGTTGCCGATGCTGCCGCGCAGACGGCTGACAGCCTCGCGCAGTTCTTCCTGTTCGGCGGCATTGGTGCCGTGTTCTGTCTCGATCCGCTCCAGCTCGTCTGCCGCGACGAGGTTGACCGGGCCGATCCGCTCGCGGCTTGCAACCAGCTTGTCCATCGCCTCGCTTTCCGCACCGGAGGCTTCGACGTCGCTTTCCTCGAAGGCGAACTTGCCGGACAGCAGCGGCGGCGGGCACTGGAAGCGCTCGCCAGAAATGCGCGCCATTTCCTCGCGCCGCTGCTCCTCGTTCTCTGCACGGGTGGCCAGCGTGGCGCGGGTTTCGCGGGTGGCGGAGAGTGTTTCGTTGGCTGCCTGCAGCGCAGCTTCGGCTTCGCGCATCTCCTCGTTCGCGGCGTTCACAGCAGCTTCTGCCTTCGCGAGGTCTGCGGTGAGGCGTTCGCGCACCTGCTCGCCGCTTTCGATCTCGCGCATCAGGCCCTCGGGCTTGGCGGCGGTGAGGGCGCGTTCCTGCTCGATTTCCTCGAAGCGGGCGGACATGCCTGCCAGCCGCTGCGCCGCTTCACCGGCGCGTGCTTCCCAGTTGGCCTTGTCGGAGCGCTGGGCGCTTACCCGTTCGCGCGCCACGGCCAGCGCCTGGTCATGGGCGGCCAGCGTGGCTATGGCCGCCTGCATGGCATCGCGCGCAGCCTCGTTCTTCGCCCGCGCGGCATCAAGACTGGCGCGGCCAGCAGCGGGATCGGGCAGGGCAGCGCGCTTGTCCTGCGCGGTTTTCACTTCGGCTTCGGCTTGCTTGCGCTGGTTCGCCAGTTCGCTCTCGCTGTCAGACAGTTCGGCAAGGCGGGTGGCGAGCCTTTCGCGGCGAGCCTCTGCCTGATCCAGCGCGCGCAGGGCTTGCCGTTCGTCCTCCGCAGCTTCGTTCACTTCGCGTTCTGCGGCGACAAGGCCGCGCTGGAGATCGCCCGCTTCGGCGGCCAGCCGGTCATGCTCGCTCTGGGCAGCGGCAAGCGCATCACGCAACGCAGGAAGCTGGCCTTCCAGTTCGGCGAAGCGGTTGTCTGCTTCCAGCCGCGCTGCCTCTGCCGCGCCTTCGCCGCGAGCGACAAAGCCATCCCAGCGGCGCAACAGACCATCGCGGGTGACAAGCCATTCGCCGGGGCCAAGATCGCGCCCGTCATCGGCATCGGCGACATGCACCAGCGCAAGCCGGGCGGCGAGTTCATCGGGGCATTGGGTGACGTGGTCTGCCAGGCTGTCTGCCACCTTGGCGGGAGCTTTTGCGCCCGTCCAGAAGCGGCCATCGGCAGCGCCTTCAGGGCGGCCCAGCAGCGACTTGCCATCGCGGCCAAGCGCGGCGGCAAGCGCGCGTTCGTAGCCCTTTTCGGCAGAGAGCCTGTCCAGCGCGGCGGGCAGGCCGCTGGCGTTCTTCTGCCGCTTGGCGCGCGCTTCGCGATCGCGCTGCAAGGCGGTGAATTCGCGTTCCACGCCTGCCAGTTCGGCGCGGGCCGATGAGCGCGCGCTTGCAGCTTCATCACGCGCTGTGGTGAGTTCGTCCTTGCGCGTCCGGCTGGCTTCGAGGGCTTCGCGCAAGGCTTCGCGGCGCGTGGCGGCATCTTCGGCGGCGGATCTGGCGGCAGTGACGGCGGCTTCGGGATCGCCTTCCTCGCCCAGCGCCCGGCGCTGGTCTGCAAGGCGGCGTTCCTCGCTTGCCAGCCTGTCGAGGCGGGACTGCGCCTGCGTCACCTCGGCTTCGGCAACGCGCCATTCGGCTTCCACCCCGGCATGGTCTGCTGTAGCCTTGGCCAGCGCCAGTTCGGCGGCACGGCCTGCGCGGTCTGTATCCTCGGTTTTCGCGACCAGCGAGGGGCGCTTCGCCTCGTCCTCTGCCAGCGCCTTGGCACTGGCGGTGAGGGCGGCGTCGAGGTCCTTCATGGCCTTGGCCGCATCGCGCGTCATGCGGTCCGCTTCGAACTTGTCTTCTTCCAGCCGCGCCTTCTGCCGGTCGAGGTCTGCCAGCCGCTGCTGCGCGGCTTCAAGCTGGCTGGCGAGTGCGGCCATGCGGTGGCCATGCGCGCTGGCATCGTCACGCCGGTCCGCCAGTTCGTCGCGCAATTCGGCGAGTTTTTCAGCGAGCGCATGCTGCACCTGCTGGGCGTGCTTGGCCGCCTCTTGCGCACGGGTGACTTGCCCGTCTGCTTCCTTCGCCTGCTTGCGGGCATTGTCTGCCGCTGCTGCCGCATCGCGCCAGCGGGCATAGAGCAGGCGGGCCTCTGCCACCTGGATCTTGTCAGACAGTTCCTTGTAGCGTTCTGCCTGCCGCGCTTGCCGCCTGAGCGTGGATATCTGGCTGTCGAGGCCTGCCATCAGGTCCTCCAGCCGCTCGAGGTTCTTCTCTGTGGAGCGCAGCTTGCTCTCCGCATCGCGGCGGCGGACGTGGAGGCCGGCGATGCCTGCCGCCTCTTCCAGCATCATGCGCCGTTCGGCTGGCTTGGCGGCGATGACCTGCGCGATCTTGCCTTGCGAAACGAGCGCGGGGGAGTGTGCGCCTGTGGCGGCATCGGCGAAGACCAGCGCCACGTCCTTGGCGCGCACGTCATTGCCGTTGACGCGATAGGCGCTGCCCGCGCCGCGCTCGATCCTTCGGGTGACGTTGAGTTCGTCGCCCTCGCTGTCTGCCGCGTGGAGCACCACTTCGGCAAAATCGCGCGGCGGGCGCGAGGCGGTGCCGGCGAAGATCACGTCCTCCATCCCGCCCGATCGCATGGATTTGGGCGAGTTTTCGCCCATCACCCAGCGGATTGCTTCGAGCAGGTTGGACTTGCCGCAGCCGTTGGGGCCGACAACACCTGTCAGCCCTGGTTCGACGCGCAGTTCGGCAGGCTCGACGAAGCTCTTGAAACCGGAAAGCTTGAGTTTCCTGATTTCCATCGCCGTCGCCTGCCTCCTGCCTTAGCGCGCGCCGGCAGCCTGCAGCGCGGTTTCCACGGTGGCCCAGTTGGTGCCGTCCAGCTTCACGCCATTGACGAAGAAGGTGGGGGTGCCGGTCACGCCAAGCTCATCCGACTGGACAGCCGAATTCTCAACGATCTGGCGCGGCACTTCGGGGTTGGCGACGAGGCACTGGCTGACCTGTTCGGTGCTGAGGCCGCGCTGGGCGAAGAATTCCATCAGGCCGGATACTTCGGCAATGTGCAGGAAGCGGGTGTCATCCTCCACAGCCATGGCAGCCGACAGCGCATCGCCATTGGCCTGCGCATTCTGGACGATGGACTGGAGGTTCGACCAGCCTTGCTTGGCCAGCGGAATTGCCGTGACCGGATCGCCGCAACGCAGGATCGAGGCGATGGTCAGGTCCAGCGGGTCATGTACCTGGTTGCGCAGTTCAAAGCTGACGAGGCCGCTTTCGATATAGCCGTCGAGCGGGCCGGCACTGGCAGACCATGCCGCGCAGGCGGGGCAGGTGTGGCTGGCATATTCCACCAGCTTGATTGGCGCATCGGGGTTGCCCATGCGGATGCCGCCCATGTCGGTGAAGGCGGCGTTCTCGCTCCAGGTTGAGCCTTCGGGCGCTTCGATCGGGTCAAGCGCTGCGCCGCTGGCAGCTTCTTCCGATCCGCATGCAGCAAGGCCCAGCAGCAGCGGGGCGGCAAGGGCGCTAAGCGCGAGGCGGTTGAACTTTTTCATCTCAAGGATCCTGTCTTTTCGAGTGTAAATGCTAGCTGAGGGGGCCGCCTGCGCAAACGCCACACCCGGTCGAAGGGAGGCTTTTGCACAGGATATGCCCAGTTATTCGGTTCAGGGGGCTGTTGTCTCGTTCAGGCGAGGGCGCAGCGCGGCCCAATTGTGGACGCCGGCCAGCAATTGCCCGTTGAGCGCAAAGCTGGGAGTGCCGGTTACGGCATACTGTTCCTTGCTGGCAGCTTCGCGGGCAAGGATGTCCTGCATCGCCGCCTCGTCGCCAAGGCACTGGTCAAGCTGGGCCGCGGTGTAGCCGCGTGGTTCCATCATTTCGTGGAAGCCGAGATCGCTGGCGATGGCGCGCATCCGGCTGCCCATGGTCCCGCTGGTCCAGCGCGCGGTTTGCGCAGGCTGGGCTTCGATGGCCTTTTCCAGCCACTGCTGCTGCCTGCTGAGCATCAGGCGGTGATTGCCCCAGAACTTGCCTTCCGCACCGCATTCGGTGGTCAGCGCGGCGGCAAGGTCCACCGGATTGCGGATGACGTGCCGCACTTCGAGGTTCAGTTTCCCGGGCTGCACGTAATTGAGGCGCAGCAGCGCATCGGCTTCGGTTTCGAAAGCCGCGCAGTGGGGGCAGGTATAGCTGACGAAAGTGATCAGCTTGGTTTCCGCCTGCGGATTGCCAAGGCTGTGGCCCTGCTGCGTGCGGGCGAATGTGGCATCCCAGACTTGCGCGGAAAGCGCGGCAATGGGTGCTGTAGCCAGAAGCAAGCCTGCAAGGATTGCCCGTTTCATCACGTATCTTCCTCCCTTGATCCCATTGAACGTGCCAGCGATTCCAGCACCGTCCGCAATTCGGGATCGCCAATATCGCGCAAGCTTTCCCCCAGTTCCATCGGAATGGGCTTGAGGGAAGGCGGCGCGGTGCGTTTTTCTACAGCAGATGCTGGCTTAACCTCGCCTTGCCGGATCTTTACCCGCGCCACGGCCTTGTAGCCGAAAAAGCGGTTCACCCGGTCGATGATTTCCGGGATCACGTGCTGGATCAGCGGGGCATGGGCGGGTTTAACCACCAACTGCAGGATGCCGTCGCTCTTTTCGCCCGGCGGGAAACGGATCGATTCCGGCTGGCACACCTTGGCGTGCGTTTCGCCCACGATCTCGTGCCAGCGGGTGACGACGCTGCTCTGTACGAAGCCGAATCGACGGAAGGCCGCGCGCCCGATTTGCGGCACAAGTTCCGCCACGGGCCGCGCGGGGCCACCGCGGGGGCGCTGGTAAGGCTTGGTCTTGCCCTTGGCATTCGCGCTTGTGGGCGCCTTTTTCGGGGACTTCCCCGCAGGATTGTCGCTGTCACGTTCCATTGCGCGGCACGCTATGCCATGCCGCGCGCATGCAGGATAGGGCCGCATCGCTTTTGCTGGACTGGTATGACGGGCACGCCCGCAGCCTGCCGTGGCGGGTGAAGGGCGGCGTACGGCCCGATCCCTATCGCGTGTGGCTGTCCGAAGTGATGTTGCAGCAGACCACCACGGCAGCGGTCGCGCCCTATTTTGCAAAGTTCATCAGGCGGTGGCCCGATGTGCAGGCGCTGGCGGCCGCGCCTGAAGACGAGGTGATGGCCGAGTGGGCGGGGCTGGGATATTACTTGCGCGCCCGCAATCTGGTGAAATGCGCTGCGCAAGTGGCAGGCAGGGGCGGCTTTCCCGAAACCGAGGAAGAGCTGCGCCAGCTGCCCGGCCTGGGTGCCTATACCGCTGCTGCCATCGCGGCGATTGCGTTCGGCCAGCGCGCGGTGGTGGTGGATGCCAACGTCGAGCGGGTGGTGGCGCGGCTGTTCGCGATTGACGAGCCGCTGCCCGGTGCGCGCAAGGCAATCCGCGAAAAGGCCGATGCGATCACTCCCGATCAGCGCGCGGGCGATTTCGCGCAGGCGATGATGGACCTTGGCGCCACCATCTGCACATCGCGCGATGCGAAGTGCCTGCTCTGCCCGCTTCAGGCGATCTGCGAAGGGCGGGCAAGCGGCGATCCGCTGCGCTTGCCGGTAAAGGCGAAGAAGAAGCCCAAGCCCAGCCGCACAGGCACCGCCTTCTGGATCGAGCGGGACGGGGCGGTCTGGCTGGTGAAGCGGCCGGGCAAGGGGATGCTCGGCGGAATGCGCGCGCTGCCTGATGATGACTGGTCAGCCCGCGGCAACGGCCATGGCGAACCGCCGCTCAAAGGCATGTGGGAAGCAGGCGGCGTGGTGCGCCACAGCTTCACGCATTTCGACCTTGAACTGTGCGTGGCAGTCTATGCCGGGAAGGCTGCGCCCGATGGTGAGGGCGAGTGGTGGCCGCTCGGCGATATCGACAAGGCGGGCCTGCCCACGCTCTTCGCCAAGGCGGCGCAGCGGGTGCTGGCCTAGATCACCCCGCCGCCAAGCGCCAGGCGCACCACCGCGATCACGAAGATCACGATGCAGAACTTCATGCCGCTGTCCTTGCTGGACAGCGCGCCAAGGCCCACGCCGACCACCACGAAGGGCAGGGCAATCCAGTTGGCCCAGCCGAGCAGCGGAACCTGTGCAGGGATGACGATGATCAGGCTGAGAATGCCGATCAGGATGGAAGCAAGATTGAGCATGTGTGTTACGTGGGTAAGGCATTGGCGGCTTTCAAGTGCTGTTGCGGGCTTGCTGGCAAGTTTCGTCCTGCTACTGTTCGCGCCGGATCATCTGGGAGAGAATTGAGTGACCGCTGCAACCCACGAAACGGGCCTTGCCCTGTCGCGCCGCCAGTTGTTCGGCTCGGCCTTTGCCGCATCGGCCATGATGGTGCTGCCTGCTGCCGTGCGCGCGCAGGTGGCCACGGCATCTTCCAGCCATCCGAACTGGCCTGCCGTGTCGGACCTGATGGCGAAATATCTCGATGCCGGGAAGCTCGCCAATATCGTCACCGCGCTCGGCTATGGTCAGGAAGCACCGCAATTTCTGGCTGGCGGCACCACCAGCTTTTCCAGCAGCACCGCGGTGGGGCCGGATACGCTCTATCGGATCTATTCGATGACCAAGCCGATCACCGGCATGGCCACGGTGATGTGTATCGATGACGGGCTGCTGAGCCTTGACCAGCCGATTGCGGACTTCATTCCGGGCTTTGCCAAGATGCAGGTGCAGAAGGAATATGACGGCGCGATCACGGCGGACAATCTTGAGCCTGCAGTGCGCCAGATCACCGTGCGCCACTGCCTGACGCACACTGCCGGGCTCGGTTATTCCATTGTCCAGCAAGGCCCGATTTCCGATGCTTATACCGCTGCGGGATTGGTGCCCGCGCAGGCATCGCGCATCAGCGTGCCCGGCATCATGAGCGGCAAGCCGGCGAGCAGCCTCGCTGCCTTTGCCGAAGGGCTGGCCGAGATGCCGCTGGTGTATCAGCCGGGAACGAAGTGGTCCTATTCGGTGGGTCTCGACCTGCTCGGCCGGGTGATCGAGATCGTATCGGGCAAGAGTTTCGACGCCTTCCTGGCAGAGCGCATTTTCGAGCCTTGCGGCATGGCCTCGACATGGTTCCGCGTGCCGGAAAGCCAGAAGCAGCGCCTCACCGCCAACTATGTGCTGGCGAATGACACGCTGGTGCCGATCGACCTGCCGGATAACTCGATCTACCTCGACGAGCCCGCGTTTCCCTTCGGCGGGGCGGGCCTCGTTTCGACCGCGCGCGATTATGACCGGTTCCTGCAGATGTTGGGCAATTACGGCGTGATCGACGGCACAAGGGTGATGAGCGAGCCTGCTGTGCGCCTCGCCACCAGCGACCTGTTCGCCGATACCATGGCCGATGGCGGCGGTTTCCAGTTCGGGGCGATGCGTTTCGGCTACGGCGCAGGCGGGCTTGTCGGCACCGGCATTGCCGCGGGCCTGTTCGGCTGGTTCGGCGCGGCTTCCACTTGCGGGCTCGTCAACATGAAGAACGGCTTGCGGCACAATCTGATGACGCAGGCGATGGGCATGCCTCAGGATGGCCTGCAGCAGGAATTCCCCTTTGCTGTCGCCGCTGACGCTGCAAGGCAGAGCGCTTCCGCTTGATGAAACCTGTTGCATTTTCCGGGCACGGGCTCGACCGGGCTGACCACGCGCGCGTCGATCCCGAGCGGCTGGCAGGATATCGCGTCATGCCCAAAGCGCTGATGCTGGAGCTGGACGGCCTGTCGCCGTTGCTCGACGATGCCAATGCCTTGCGCTGGTGTGCGCTGGACCAGCATGCGGAACTGGTCTTCCTTGGCCTCAAGGGCGACGTGCCGCTGTTCGCGCCGGTGCCCGCTGCGGGTGATGACCGGCCCGCCTATCTCCAACGCCCGGCGTGGAAGGAAATTTCGCTCCTTCCGGCGCAGGACCTCGCGATCTATGGCGGCGCGCGCAGCCTTATGGACTGGCACGCACGGCACCGCTTCTGCGCGCGCTGCGGCGGCCCGACGGTTATCGCCAAGGGCGGCTGGCAGCGCGATTGCACCGCCTGCAATGCGCCGCACTTCCCGCGCACCGACCCTGTCACCATCATGCTGGTGGAACACGAAGGCTCGCTTCTGCTGGGGCGCGGCCTCAACTTCCCCGAACGCCGCTATTCCGCGCTCGCCGGTTTCGTGGAGCCGGGCGAGAGCATCGAGGAAGCGGTGGCGCGCGAGGTGTGGGAAGAGGCTGGCGTGCGCGTGGGCAATGTCACCTATATCGCCAGCCAGCCGTGGCCGTTCCCCAGCCAGCTGATGCTGGGCTGTCATAGCGTGGCGCAAAATCGCGACCTCACCGTGGACCGTACGGAACTGGCCGATGCCGACTGGTTCAGCCGCGATGAGGTGGCGGCCGCAATGTCCGGTGCGGCAGACGAAGACAGCCTGCGGTTTCTTCCGCCGCCCGAAACCGCTATTGCCCACTATATGCTGAAATGGTGGCTGGAGCGCGGATGATGGCAGACGAATTGACGGTTGATGTGTGGTCGGACGTGGTCTGCCCGTGGTGCGCCATCGGGCTCACCCAGTTCCTGAAAGCGGTGGAAAGCGTGAAGGGCGATGTCGATGTCGCCATCCGCTTCATGCCCTTTGAACTGAACCCCGACATGCCGCCTGAGGGCCACAACCAGGTGGACCTGCTGGCCAAGGCCCATAACAAGTCTCCTGCCGATGCGCTGGAGATGCGCCGCACGGTAGAAGCCACCGGGGCAGACGTGGGCTTTCCCATGACATACCAGGGCGATGGCGAAGAGCCGGTGCTGATGGTGTGGAACACGCACAAGGCGCACATGCTGCTGCGCTGGGCGCTGACCATGGCCGAACCCGAAGCGCAGTTGCGGCTGAAGCAGGCCCTGCTGCGCGCCTATTTCCAGCTTCGGCAGGAAATGAGCAAGGACGCGGTGCTGCTCGATATCGCCGAGGCTGAAGGCTTTGACCGCGAAGCCGCCGCCGCCGCGCTGAAGGACGAGGCGCTGTCTGCCGCCGTCCGCCATGACGAACAGCTCGCCCGTCAGAACAACATCAACAGCGTCCCCACCTTCGTGGTGGCTGGCAAATATATCCTGCAAGGTGCTGCAAAGCCCGAGGAATATTCATCCGCGCTGCTGAAGCTCGCCAGCATGGAAGCCATGGCCTGAGCCGCTATACCAGCCCCAGCTTGGAGAGCTCGCGCACCAGCCTGCCGGGCATGGCATCGCCGATCACCTCGCCTTCCATCAGGTCCTTCGGGGCATCCTCGTCCTTGAGGTAACGCCAGCCCTGGTGGGCGCGCTTGGCCTTGGGGTGGACGAGGTGCAGCCTGTTTTCGAGGATTATGTCCCAGTGTCCGTCCGGCCGCTGCTCGAAGCCCTTTATTGCCGCGCGGGCGACCAGCGCATGTTCGTGAATCCAGTATAGCGAGCCGCCCTTCATCTCCTCATGCCGCTTGGGCAGGTAACGCGTGCGCAGGCGCCGTTCCGGTGTCTTGCCATCGAACCATTCCTGCAACTCGCCGAGAGAACTGGCGCGGAAGGCAATCTTGGTCATGTGAAGCGGCATGGGGAAGGAGATAGGGGGCGAGGTCCGCCGCGACAACACCTGCAAAGGTCGAGCAATTTCCATACTGCGCTCCTGCGAAAGCAGGAGCCTAGAACGAGATTGTGTTCCCGGTTGCCATAGGCTCCTGTTTTCTCAGGAGCGCACAGCACTCTATTGCCGAGCTTTCCTACTTCTCCCCTTCCAGCGCAGCCTCCCGCGCATGGCCTGCCACCACCGCAACACCGCACAATTCCGAGAGAGACAGCCACTTTCACCCCGAAGCCTTTTCAACTTCAGGACCGTGTTCCATGTGTTCCAAAAGTTAACGCGGTCAGCCCACCAGACCGGTCGCCACGGCAAGGCCGAGGAAGGCGAAGAAGCCCATCGAATCGGTGATCATGGTCACGAACACGCTACTGGCCACTGCCGGGTCCTGATCGAGCCTTTCGAAGGCGACGGGCACCAGCACGCCGGCCATGCCCGATACGATGATATTGATCACCATGGCCGCCGCGATCACGCCGCCCAGCTGCGGGGTGAAGATCAGTGCGGTGGCAATGCCGATCAGCACGGCGATGGTCACCCCGTTCATCAGCGCCACCTTCAGTTCGCGCAGCAACATGCGGGTGGTGTTGGAACGGGTCAGCTGGTTCATCGCGATGGCGCGCACCGTCACCGCCATTGTCTGCGTGCCTGCATTGCCGCCGATGCTGGCGACAATTGGCATAAGGACGGCCAGTGCCACCAGCTCCTCGATCGCAGCGCCGAAAAAGGCGATGATGGCAGAGGCGACCACGGCGGTGCCAAGGTTGGCCACCAGCCAGCGCACACGCGCCGAGAAGGCATCGCGGATCGGCTCGTTGATGTCGCCTTCGCCCGCACCGCTCATCAGCAGGGCGTCCTCGCCCGCCTCTTCCTGAATGATGTGGACGATATCGTCGACCGTCAGCTGGCCCACCAGCCGCCCGCTTTCATCGACCACCGCGGCGGAAATCAGCGCGTATTTCTGGAAACGCAGCGCCACCTCTTCCTGGTCCATGTCCACCGGGATCAGCGTCTGGTCGCGCTTCATCACGTCCAGCAGCGGGATATGGCGCGGGCAGCGCAGAATCCACGAAAGCTGGCAGGTGCCGACCGGGTGATGGCGATGATCGACCACGAAAACTTCCCAGAACTCGGTGGTCATGTCGTCATTGTCGCGCAGGTAATCGATCAGGTCGCCCACGGTCATGTTTTCCGGCACCGCCACCAGCTCGCGCTGCATCAGGCGGCCAGCGGTTTCTTCCGGATAGGCCAGGGCGCTTTCGATGATGGCGCGGTCATCCGCGTCCATCGCCGCCAGCACGGCGCGCTGGTCCGCGTCGTCAAGGTCCTCGATCAGCTGGACGGCATCATCGGTATCGAGCTGTTCGGCGATTTCGGCCACGGCTTCGGCGGGCAGGGCTTCCACCATGCTCTCGCGCACGAAGTCATTCAGTTCGGCGATCACGTCGCCGGTCATCAGGTCCGAAATGGCCGAGGCAAGATCGCGCCGGTCATCATTGTCGAGCAGTTCGAGCAGGTCAGCGATGTCAGCCGGGTGAAGCGGCTCCACCAGCTCGTAGGCGCGGCCGTCATCCTCCTCGGCCAGCGCCTCGCGCACGGCATTGACGAATTCAGGCTTCAGCCGGTTCTCCTCGTCCAGCTCCGCACCGTCCTCGCGGACAGCGTCTTCATCCTCGCGGGTGTGGAGATCGGTTTCGGCCATGGGGCTGGCCTACTCGCAGTTTCGCCAAAAGCAAGCGGGCGGGTGACTTTGCCATTGATGAGTCTATATCGGCGGCCTGACAACACTTGAGGAGAATACCCAATGGCCGACGAAAAGCTGACCTTCACCGTGGACGCAGGAAATGGCGAAGGTGGTGACGTCGTGATCAATCTGCGTTCGGACCTGGCCCCGGGCCACGTAGCGCGCATCACCGAACTGGCCAAGGAAGGCTTTTATGATGGCGTGGTGTTCCACCGCGTTATCGACGGCTTCATGGCACAGGGCGGCGATCCGACCGGCACCGGCATGGGCGGTTCGGACAAGCCCGACATCGCAGCCGAATTCAACGATGCCAAGCACGTGCGCGGCACCTGCTCGATGGCGCGCACGATGGACCCGAACAGCGCGAACTCGCAGTTCTTCATCTGCTTTGACGATGCCCGTTTCCTCGATCGCCAGTACACCGTGTGGGGCGAGGTAGAGAGCGGCATGGAACATATCGACGCGTTGCCCAAGGGTGAGCCGCCGCGCGCTCCGGGCAAGATCGTGAAGGCCACCGTCTCCTGATGACGGCCGGGTGCCGGATCATCGGCGCCGCCATGCTGGCGGCAGCGGCGTAGGGCATTTCGTCCTGCGCCCTGCCGCCCGATGCGCCCACCGTGATCGCCTCTGCCAATGGCACGGGGCCGGACGATGCCTATGTCGTCGACAGCGTGGCGCAGGAATATGAAGTGCTGCGGCTGCTCGGGCTGCAGAGCCAGAGCCAGAGCCTGCACGTGATCGACGGCAGGCCATTCGATGTGCTCACCGCGACAGACCCCGAAACGAAAGAAGCGCGAGAGGTCTGGTTCGACATCTCGCGCTTCTTCGGGCGTTCAATGTAGCGAACTATTCCTGTTCGCGAGCCGGCTGGACGTTGCGGCTGCGGATCAGCCACTGGCCGTTGACCTTCACCACCTCGTCCACACCATTGCCGACAGCGGCAACGCGCGGTGCCGGATCGGTGCCGGGCCCGCCGAAGATGGTCTGCCAGTAATAGTGCACCCGGGCCACTGACGGGCTCAGGAACTCGATGCTCTGGTTCGACATGATATGGTACATGTTGCCGGTCAGCGCACCGCTGGCACGCCGCGGAGCCATCGATTCAACCATGCCGTTGATCATTCCGCGCAGCGCATCACGCCCTGCGACATTGTTGAACGAACCATCTTCGGTGAACACCGCCGCATAGGCATCGGCATCGAGGTTGTCCGCAGCACGGACATAGCGCCACATCAGGTCCTCGATCTCGGCGCGGTCGTGCGCTTCCTGCAAGGTCCGGTCCACATCAAGTGCGGCAGGTGGAGTGGAGGTGGGCAGGGTGGCCGGGTCCCAGTGCTCGTCTGCCTTGCCGTCAACAAAACGCCAGGTATCGAACCAGGTGGTGGTGTAGGTCAGCGTCGGATCGTCGGCATAGGGCATGATCCGGCGAGTCAGGATGGTGACGTAATCGCCCTCTGCCTGTACCGCGACAACGCCGTTCGGGTCCTCCGCGCTCAGCGACGGGCAGGGATCAAGCGGCTGGCGGTTGGCGACCTGCGTGAAGTAGTAGATCACCCCTTCAAGGCCGGAAGCGGCCACCGGATTGTGCTGGATATAGGCATCGGTCAGCCATTCGCCTGCACGGCTCCATTCGTTGCACTTGAGGAGGTTGCGCTGGATGTGCAGCGCTGCCTGCTTGTTGCGGTGGAGCACCGGATCGCTGCTGGTGAACAGGCTTTCCGGGTCCGGATGCGGCACCACGGGATCGCTCAGCGCGCGCATTTGCGCATCGGCAGTGATGGTGAGGGCAAACGGGCTGGCAGCCACCAGCGCTGCGGCAAGGATGGTCTTTACGGTCTTCATGTCTCTCCCCTTGGACAATCGAATGATTCCCAGCGGGCGGGACTGTGCCGCAATTCGGGCAAGCTGGCCAGAGGCGCTTAAAGGCCTGCCGAAAGAAGCCAGTCGTGGAAGATGCGCACCGGCCGCGCTTCAAGGTCTGCCGGACGGCACAGGAACCAGTAGCTGTAGGGGCTTTCGATGGTCATATCGAACAGCTTGGCCAGCCGCGGGTCGTTGTTCCGGTTCATGTGATCATCGTGCATGATCGCGATGCCGAGGCCTTGCGCCGCAGCTTCCAGGATCAGCTGGCCGGAGTCGTAATGGTCCACGGCAGAGGGCTGCAGCTTCTCGAAACCGAGCGCCTTCTTCCACGCATCATAGCTCAGCTGCATGTCGGTGTGGACGAGGAAGGTCTGCTTCTCCAGTTCCTCCATCGTCGGGTTGGGGCCGAGCTGCTCGGCCAGGGCCTTGCTGCAGATCGCGTGCACGGTGTTCTGGTCCAGCTGCACCGAATGGAACGAAGGATCGGGACGGGCGGCCAGCGTTATGGCAGCGTCCAGCGTATCGCCGACACGATCCATCAAATGCGGGCCGGTATCGATATCGAGGTGCAGGCGCGGGTGCAGCTGGCGCAGTTGCGGCAGCTTGGGGAACAGCCGCTGCGTGCCGAACAGCGGCATTACGCCCAGCCTGAGGCGGGTGAGTTGCAGGTTCTCGCTCTGCGATTCGACCGCTGCGGCGAGCGATTCCAGATGCGGCGCCACGGCGTTGTAGAAAGCGCGGCCCTCGTCAGTCAGCTTCATCGCCTGGCCGGAGCGGGAGAACAGCTTGCGGCCGGTAAATTCTTCCAGATTGGTGATGCGGCGCGACAGGGCCGAAGGGCTCAGCCCAAGCTCGTTGGCAGCCGACCGGGCAGACCCTAGGCGGACAACGCGAACGAATGCCTCGAGGGCACGAAGAGGGGGCAGGCGTCGCATCGCGTCCTATGTTCAAAAATATGCAACTCGTGTCGAGGGGGTTTGCCACCTAATCGCCAGAATTTTGCTTCTGCGGCAGCAAGGCAACATTCGTGCGAGTGCCTATCCGTCCTCGCCCTCGGCATCTTCCGGCGTGGGAGCGTGGAGTCGCATGCGGGTGACATGCGTTTCATCGCCTTCGGTTATCTCTATCCGCCAGCCGCTGGGATGGGTGACTACGGTGCCCGGCTGCGGCACTTCCTCTGCCAGCACGAAGGCGAGGCCGCCCAGCGTATCAACGGCTTCCTCCACTTCGGCAATCCGCTCGTCACCGACGATTTCGGCCACGTCGTCCAGCTCGGCACGGGCATCGGCGTCCCAGATGCCCTCATTGATCGGCACCACCATTTCCACCGGGGCATCGTCATGCTCGTCTTCGATCTCACCGACGATTTCCTCGACCAGGTCCTCGATGGTGATGATCCCGTCTGTGCCGGAAAACTCGTCCACCACGATGGCGAGGTGGGTGCGGCGGGCGCGCATGTCAGCCAGCACGTCCATCGCCCCGCGCGCCTGCGGCACATAGAGCGGCTGGCGCATCAGTACTGTCCAGTCTGCCGGGGGTTCCTTCTTATCGGCCAGGAAGACGAAAACGTCCTTGATGTGGATCATGCCGATCACATCGTCGAGCTGCTCGCGGTAAACCGGAACGCGCGAATGGCCATGTTCGGCGAACAGGGCGACCAGTTCATCCCAGCTTGCCTCGGCATTGATGGCGATGATCTCGCTGCGCGGTATGGCAACGTCGTCCGCATCCATCTGGCTGAAATGCAGCAGGTTGCGAAGCATGGTGACTTCGGCGACGGAAAGGTCGCCCTGCGCGCGCTCCTCGCCTCCGGCATCGGAGGAGTGCTCGTCCTCGTGCTCGTCTATCGCCTCTTCCAGCTGCTCGCGCAGCGAAGGGCCGTCATCATTGTCGAAAAGTGCCCGGATTGCATTCCACAATCCGCCGCTACTGTCCGCGTCTCCCGATTGGGATTCGCCGTTCCTTGTATTGTCGGACATCGCCGAGGGTGCCTGCTCCTGTTTGCGGGGCTTGAAGGCCCATATGTGTCTGCTCTTCCCAAATGTGCAAGCTTGAAGCAAAGTATTTCACAACCGGGCCAAAAAATCACATCCGGCAATTTCGGAATTTGACATGGATGTTCAATGGGCTGGTGGGTGCAGTTTACCCCTCGTAGGGGTTGCTGATATCCAGCAGCGCCAGCGCTTTCACTTCCAGCGCTTCCATCTTTTCGGCATCCTTGTCCGAAATCTCGTGGTCATAGCCAGCCAGGTGCAGCAGGCCGTGGATCAGCAGGTGGGTGACGTGGTGTTCCACTGAAACACCCTTTTCGGCTGCCTCGCGGGCACAGGTCTCATGCGCCACCGCGATATCGCCCAGCATGGCGGGCGGTCCCTTGCTGTCGAGCGCCAGCAGTTCCACCCGCTCCATCATCGGGAAGGAGAGGACGTTGGTCGGCTTGTCGCGATCCCGCCATTCGCGGTTCAGCGCGTGGATTTCCTCGTCAGAGGTGAACAGCAGGCTGGTGACAAGGCGCGGATTGTCGAGTTCGGGGGCCACATTGAGCAGCGCGGTCACCGCCGTGCGGGCAAGCGCGTCCCAGTCATGCGTGGTCGGCCAAGGTTCCTCCACGTCCACATCGAACTGCATGATCCAGTCCGGCGTGCGGTATTTGCCTTCGCTCATTACGCGGTGAGGCCGCCGACGAGAGCGTATTTCATCTCCAGATACTCATCCATGCCGTGGCGCGATCCTTCGCGGCCCAGACCGGATTCCTTGATCCCGCCGAACGGCGCGACTTCAGTGCCGAGCAGGCCTTCGTTCACCGCGACCATGCCATATTCCAGCCTGCCGAGCACGCGGGCGACGCGGGCAAGGTCATTGGTGTAGAAATAGGAGGCGAGGCCATAGCGCGTGTCATTGGCGATGCGCATCGCTTCTTCCTCGTCACCGAAGCGCATGACCGAGGCGACGGGGCCGAAGATCTCCTGCTGCGCGATGTCCATGTCCTGCGTCACGCCCGTCAGCACGGTGGGGGTGAAGAACTGTGCACCGGCATTGTGGCGCGAACCGCCGCAAGCAAGCTCCGCGCCTTGTTCCAGCGCGCCATCGACCAGTTCCTGCACTTTCAGCAGCGCCTTTTCGGTAATCAGCGGGCCGATCTGGCTGTCATCCTCCAGCCCGTGACCAACCTTCAGCGCCTTCACCTTCTCCACGAAGCGGCCGACGAATTCATCGTGCAGGCTGTCCTGCACCAGCAGGCGGTTGGTGCCGATGCACGCCTGCCCGGCGTTGCGGAACTTGGCGATCATCGCGCCTTCCACGGCCTTGTCCATGTCGGCATCGTCAAACACGATGAAGGGTGCGTTCCCGCCCAGTTCCATGCTGGCCCGCTT
>CAYXTJ010000027.1:0-5845 GCA_964467715.1 uncultured Sphingomonadaceae bacterium | reverse complement strand
CCGCTTCACCGTGCTGCCTGCCTGCGTCAGCAGCAGCTTGCCGATGGCGGTGGAGCCGGTGAAGCTGATCTTGCGGATGGTGGGATGGGTGCAGAACACCTCGCCCATGCCCTTGGCATCATCGCTGGGCAGGATGCGGAACACGTACTCTGGTACACCGGCTTCGCGGGCGAGATATTCCAGCGCCAGCGCGGATAGCGGCGTTGCCTCGGAAGGTTTCATGATCATGGCGCAACCTGCGGCAAGGGCGGGGGCGGCCTTGCGGGTGATCATGGTGAGCGGGAAGTTCCACGGCATGATCGCGGCGCAGGTTCCCACCGGCTCCTTGCGGACGATGATTTCCTTGCCGCTGGCGAAGCTGGGGATCGTTTCGCCATAAGCGCGCTTGGCTTCTTCGGAGAACCATTCGGCAAAGCTGGCCGCATAATCTAGCTCCCCACGTGCCTCATACAGCGGCTTGCCGCATTCCAGCGTGCAGAGCAGCGACAGCTCCTCGCGATATTGCACCATCAGGTCAAACCAGCGGCGCAGAACGGCGCTGCGGTGCTTGGCGGTTTGCGCGGCCCAGTCGTGGCGCGCGGCCTCCGCCTTCTGCACCACGCCGTCGATCTCGCTGGCGGCGTAATTGCGCACCTTGCACAGCAGCTCGCCGCTGGCCGGATCATGCACGGCCATGCCGCCCGCTTCGTCCAGCCCGTGTGCGATAAGGAAGGTGGGAAGCTGCGCCATGCTGTGTGGTCCTGATAGATTGGAATGGTATTCGCGAATTTCGCGCTGATGTGCCCATTCGCCGTGGGTTTGCCAAGGCATGGGCGGGGATTTTTGCCACAGCTGCGCGATAAGCCGTGCATGCGGCGGGCAGCAGGCCCCTCGCGCAGTTGCTTTTTTCCCCTGCTGAACCTATTGGCCCGCCGACCGCCGCGAGGGCGGCGCAGCATATCATGCCCCATGGAGACGACGTGACGGCGCTCTATGCCCTTCCGGACCACGAAGTGGTTGCGGACCTGATCCCCGGCATCGGGAATACCTGCCTTTCGGCTGACGAGGCGGTGGAGCGTATTCGCGCGGTCCCCGGCATGGTGCCTGTTGCCATCGATCCCGAGAGCGAAAGTGGCGGCGCAGGCAAGGTGCTGTGGGCTGACCTTGGCGATCACCCGTTCCGCGAATGGCAGTATATGTACACCGTGCAGGCGCTGGCCAAGGCGGGGCAGATCGGCGAGAATTTCACCACCGATTTTTCCATCCTGCTCGAAGATCGCATTCTGGCCGATCCGATCGAGCCGGAAGGCTTAATGTTCCACATCTCGCGCTGTGGTTCCACGCTGAGCGCAAAGGCGCTGGCCCGTTCGCCGCGCCACGTGGTGATCAATCAGGGCGGCCCGTTGCAGCGCGGCTTTTGGGCCACGATCACCAAGGACTGGACGCAGGAAGCCGAAGCGTCGCCCGAGAACCTGCATGCCTTCCGCAACCTCGTGCTCGCCATGACGCGGCGGCGCCACCCCGAACAGCGGCGCGCCTTCGTGAAGTTCATCAGCTGGAACACGCTCTACATGGATTTCGCCATGCAGGCCTTCCCGCAAGTGCCCGCGCTGTTCCTCTATCGCAATCCGGTGGAGGTGATCGCATCGGTGCTGCGCGAAACCAGCGCCATTCTGTGGGCCAAGGGCCGCAGGCAGGCCGGGTTCCTTACGGGTGTGGACTGGGAAACGACTGCCGATATGGGCAATGTCGAATACCTCTCGCTATGCTTCAAACGCTATCTCGAGCTGGCGCTGGCGACCAGTTCGCCGCGCGTGTCTCACGTCAACTATACGCAGATCAATCCCGCCAATTTCCCGGCGATGCTCACCCGCGGACTGGATTTCGACCCGGGCGCAGAAGAGCTGGCGCTGATGCTGGAACAGTTCCAGTTCCACTCCAAGGACGACAGCGACAAGCAGCAGTTCAAGTCTGACAGCGCCGAAAAGCGCGCCTCCATGCCCGATGAGGATAAGGCACTGGTGGCGCAGATTTGCGGTGATCTTGTCGCACGGCTGGACCGTTCCCCCGCCAACCTGTTTGCGCCACGCGAAACAGAGGCCTAACGCAGCAGACAAAGCCTGCTGACAATTTCGAATTTGACTTGCCGCCAATCCCCCGGCGGCTACTTTAAGAGACAATACCGATGGAGACCGAAGTGACCGACGCCACCACCAACAGCCTGCTGAGCGTAGTCATTCCCAACCACAACTATGGCCAGTTCGTGGGCGAGGCGATCGCCAGCATTGCGAACCAGAGCTATGGCCCGATCGAACTGATCGTGGTGGATGACGCCAGCACCGACAATTCGGTGGAGCAGATCGAGAAGGCCTTTGGCGAAGTGGGCGCAAAGCTGCAGTCCAACCGCCTGATCGCGCTGGAAGACAATGTCGGCAAGCTGGGCGCATTGAACCGCGCGCTGCCGCATGTGAAGGGCCACTATTTCATCATCCTCGACAGCGATGACATCCTTAAGCCCGAATATGTGGAACGCACGATTGCCGAGCTGGAAAAGGCCCGCGCAGAAGATGACACCATCGGCTTCCTTTACACCGATTGCACGCTGATCTCACCCACGGGTGAAGAACTGGATCGCGGCAAGTCCACCGCATGGGATCCGGCGCTGCTGGATCGCTATTCCTTTGTGCCCGAACCCGCTGTCTGCCTTGCCGCACCCGTGCTGGAAGCCGGCCCCTATGACGAGGCGATCCGCAAGGGCACCAAGCACCACAAGTGGAAGCGCATCGTCGCCAATGGCTGGAACGGCCGCCACCTGGCAGAACCGCTGTTCTGCTATCGCATGCACCAGGACAACCTCTCCGGCATCGGCAAGCGCGTGATCGACGAGGTTGAGCGCGGCGAGGGCGGGGAGCGCATCCTTTCGGGTTACTGGCCGCTGCAGACCACGGAGCGTTAATTCGCCATGTCTCACCCGCTGAGCAGCCAGGACAATCAGGCCGTGGCCACCGCAGCCTTTCCGCTGAAGATGGAAAACGTGAAAATCGGCGTGGTCGGCCTCGGCTATGTCGGTCTGCCGGTTGCCGTGGCATTTGGTCGCGAATTCCCCACTGTGGGCATCGATATCAAGGCCAAGCGGGTGGAAAACCTGAAGGCGGGTGTCGACGAGACCAAGGAAGCGACGGCCGAGGAACTGGCCAGCGCTGACAAGCTCAGCTTCACCGCCCAGTGGGACGATGTGGCGCAGTGCAACGTCTTCATCGTGACGGTGCCGACCCCGCTCGACACGCATAACCACCCCGATCTCTATCCGCTGGAAAGCGCCACGCGCGCAATCGGCGCTGTGCTCAAGCGCGGCGATATCGTGATCTACGAAAGCACCGTCTATCCCGGCTGCACGGACGAGTTCTGCGTGCCCATTCTGGAAGAGCTTTCGGGCCTCACCTACAATCAGGATTTCTTCTGCGGCTACAGCCCGGAACGCATCAATCCGGGCGACAAGCACCGCAAGATCCGCGATATACAGAAGATCACTTCCGGTTCCACCTTGGAAGCGGCGGACTTCGTGGACGAGCTTTACCGCAAAATCATCACCGCCGGCACGCACCGCGCCAGCTCCATCCGCGTGGCGGAAGCCGCCAAGGTGATGGAAAACACCCAGCGAGACCTCAACATCGCGCTGGCGAACGAACTGGCGATGATCTGCAACTCCATCGGGATTGATACGGTGGAAGTGCTGGAAGCGGCTGGCACCAAGTGGAACTTCATGCCCGTGCGCCCCGGCCTCGTGGGCGGGCACTGCATCGGCGTTGATCCCTATTACCTGACGCACAAGGCCGAAGAAATCGGCCACCATCCCGAAGTGATCCTGGCGGGGCGCCGGATCAATGACCGGGTGGGCAAGTATGTGGTCAACCAGTTCGTCCGCCTCATGGGCCGCAAGGGACTGCTCACGGGCGATCTGCGCGTGCTGGTGCTGGGCTTTGCCTTCAAGGAAAACTGCCCCGATCACCGCAACACCAAGGTGGCGAGCATCGTTCACCACCTGACCGAGTTCGACATTGCGGCAGACGTCTACGATCCGTGGGTCGATCCGGACGAGTGCGAGCACGAATACGGCATCCGCCCCGTGCAGGTGCTGGAAACGGGCAAGTACGACGGCATCATCCTGGCCGTGGCGCATGACGATATCGTGGCCATGGGCGGCGAGGGCATCCGCGCGCTCGGCAAGCCGGGGGCGGCTATCTATGACGTGAAGTCCGTGTTGCCCGAAGGCGTGGCTGACCAGAAGCTTTAAGCGGAGCCAGCGGGCGTTACTGCCCGCCAGTGCGCCGCCGGATCAGCGTTTCCTCGGTCAGGTTGAAGCTGTGCTGGTGATCCACGTCGATTGGCCCCCACGGATAATCCAGCCATGACACATCGGCCGTGATCTTCAGGTTGCGCGCGATGGCGTTGATCAGCCCGTCCAGCGTCGACAGCTTCAGCTTGTAGACCACGAAAGGCCACACGCCGAAGGCCTTGAGGATGCGCATGTGGCGTTTGCCGAACTGGCCGCCGCCCTCAAAGATCTTCACTGCTTTCAGGGAATTGGGCTTGTTCAGCGCATAGAGGTTGCAGGAGGAGAAGCCGCCGTCCTTCAGCCGGTGGAAGGCGAGCCCGGAATTGGCATATTCCTGCATCACCACATCCTCGCGAGTGAAGCCGAGCACGGCATCGGCATCGCTGGCCGCCGCATCGCGCACGAAATCGCGGATGATCTCCGGCGTATGCAGCGCGTTGTCACCCGTGGTGATGATCATCGGCAGCGGGCTGTCGATCTGCTCCACGGCATAGAGCACGCTGTCTGCCAGATTGCCGCGCGCCGCCACGAAGACGACGCGGCCTTCATCCACCCAGGCCTTCATCCGCGGCGTAGCAGTGAGGATGTCGGGGCTGTCGACCGAGACGTGGATCTTCCCGAAACAATCGGAATCCACCATCGCTTCCAGCACGCGTTCCAGCATCACCTGCCCGTCCAGTGTAACCAGGCACTTGTGCGACAGGCCCTGGATCTTCGCCACCGGATCATCCACCCCGCGGCGGCTGGCAGCCATCACCAGCGCGGAAGGCCGGGCGGCGGGAGTCTGGATTGCGTCAGTCATGGTGTCGTTTTCGCTTCTTGAAAAATCATGTCAGGCGTTTGCGGGAGTAAACGCGGCAGTTCGCATAAGGTCCCCGGCATCGCCAAGGTCAGGCAGGTTGGCGAGCGTATCGCGCATCGCCGCAAGATCGTCGCCTGCCAGCACGCCTGCGCAACATTCATCGAACTTCGCCCAGTATTCGTCCATGGTGAAAGACGCGGCCTTGCTGCCCTTGGGCCATTCGTGGACGGACTTGAGCTGGCGGCCATCCTTCAGCGTGATGTGCACCTCTGTCGGGAATTCGCCTTCGAGCAGGTCCACCGGATGGCGGTGGATGATCGGGAACAGGCTGCGCACATCGTCTGCCCACACGGCTTCTTCAGTAAAATCGACCAGCGAGCAGCGCCCGCGAGCCAGCACGCAGCCCGCCGCATATTCAGCGGAGAACTTGGCTTCGAGCGGGCTCTTGGGATCGGTGTAGAACACGTTGTTGAAGTGCACGCGCGGCATGCGCAGGTCTACCGCGGCAACGTCATCCGCGGTAAAGCCATGCTCTGCCTTCAGATCGAGCACGCCGTCCATCGCGCGGTGGATCGCGCCGCAGGTGGGAAAGCGCTTCACGCGGAACTTGTGTTCGGTAATCAGCAGCGGCTCGCCCACGCTCTCCAGCTCGTAACGCAGATTTTGCCCGTGTTCGATATGGGTGATCGTGTCGCGCAATTCCTCATAGTCGGGGCCGACCATCAGGC
>CAYXTJ010000026.1:0-23615 GCA_964467715.1 uncultured Sphingomonadaceae bacterium | reverse complement strand
CCATCCACGCTGCGGCCGAAGCCGGAAACGCGGGCGAACAGCGTGTCGGTCACCGCAAAATCAGCCATGCCGCGCAGTTCCATGCGGTCATACGAACCGTAGGTTGCGCGCAGGTAGCCTTCGCCGCTGCCTTCGGGCTTGGCGGAAAACAGCTTGATTGAACCACCGATAGAGTTCTTGCCGGCCAGCGTACCCTGCGGACCACGCAGGACTTCGATGCGGTCAAGGTCCATCAGTTCGAGCAGCGAGGCCGACAGCGTCGGGATGAACACATCATCCACATAGACGCCAACGCCCGGGTCGAGCGCATAGTTGAAGTCAACCTGGCCGACGCCGCGGATAAACGCGATAAGGCCCGAGCCACCGTTCTGCGGCTGCGGCTTCAGGGTCACGTTCGGAGCCTGTGCGGCAACCTGCGAGATGTCGGTCTGGCCGCGCGCTTCAAGCATTTCTGCGTTCACGGCGGTAATTGCGATCGGCGTGTCCTGCAAGTTTGCTTCACGGAACTCGGCGGTCACCACGATGGTGTTCGTGCGATCCTCGTCCTGAGCATATGCAGGCGCTGCCATGCTGGCCATGATGGCCAGCGACGATGCAACGCTGAGCGTCTTCAATTTCATCAGGCATCCTCCCCTTGCGGCCCCGTCCTGGTGCCGCTTCGAATTGAAATCGAATGCCACCGTGCGCCTTGTGGACGCTTGCGGGTGGCACGTGTGACAGGGAATTGGCTGGACAATATGCCCATACCGCATCTCTCCCGGTTCTCTCTCTACTCCCAGTTCGCTCTGGAACAAGCATGCCAAGTGAAAAATGCGTTCCAAAACGTGCGCATTGTCGTAATCAAGCAACACACAAAGGGATGGTTTCAGCACTAATCAAATCCTGCTGTTGCTGCCTGCTGTTGCTGATTGAAATACAAGATGCTGAAAAATAGGCACAATCGGGATCAAGGGGATGGGAATGACTGAAAGCAAGCCGACCTGGCTGCCGAGAGGCTATGAAGCGCGTGTGCTGATCCTGTTGGGGCTGGCCTGGGGCTTTGCCTATTTCGACCGCATGGCTCTGACCTTCCTCGCGCCATTCGTGCAGGAAGACCTTGGCCTTTCCAACGAACAGATCGGCTGGGCCAATTCCGGCCTGTCGCTGACCTGGGCCATCGGTGCTTACGTCATCGGGCGCTGGTCTGACCTTATCGGCAAGCGCAAACCCTTCCTGATCACCGCGCTGCTGCTGTTTTCCGGCTGTTCGGTGTTCTCCGGCTTTGCATGGAACTTCGAATCGCTGCTGATCTCGCGCATCATCATGGGCGTGGCGGAAGGGCCGTTCCTGCCAATCTGTCTTGCGATCATGGCAGCGGCCTCCTCTTCCAGCAGGCAGGCGCTCAATGCAGGCATATTGCAGAACGTTTTCGGTCCCATCGTGGGCACGGCGCTCGCTTCCTACACTCTGGTACGCATTGCTGCCGCCTATGACTGGCATGCCGCCTTCTTCATCGCCGCGATTCCCGGCCTGATCCTGTCTTTCCTGATCTGGCGCTATATCGAGGAGCCGGAAGCTTCGGGCGGCGCGACGAGGGGAAAGCCGCCGGGCGGCTTCCTGCCGCTCAACATCCTGTTCACCCGCAACGTGATGGTTTGCTCGCTGGTCAGCATCTGCGCGGTCGGTTCCATCGTCGTCGGTTCGATTTTCATGCCGCTCTACCTCGACGGACCGCGGGGCTATGACGCGCTTGTATGGAGCAATGTCATGACGGTGGTCGGCTTCTGCCCTGCCGTGGGCGCGATCCTGGTGGCGCTGATTTCGGACCGGATCGGGCGCAAGCCGCCGCTGGTCTTCTTCCTGTTCCTGATGACGATTGCGCCTGCCAGCCTGCTCTATTTCAACGGGCCGGTATCAATACTGGCGATACTGATGTTCATCAGCTGGATGGGCCTTGGCACCTTCCCGCTGTTCATGGGCGTGATCCCGACGGAGACAGTGGGCCGCCTGCAAGCCGCGACTGCCATGGGCATCGTGGTGATGATCGGCGAGCTGATCGGTGGCGTTCTCGGCCCGCCCATCGCTGGCAGGCTGGCTGATACCTACGGCCTCGATGTGGCCATGTTCATCCAACTCGGCCTTGCCTTCATGGCAGGCGTGTTCGCGCTGTTCGTGGCCGAAACAAGGGGGCGCAATCCGGGCGCGCTCGATGGCGTGGAAAGGGCGTGACAATGGACTACAGAAGCGCAGCGCTCGGCTACCTCGAATGCGTCCGCCGCCTCGACACGGCGGCCATGCAGGAACGCTATGCCGATGGCGCGAAAGTGTGGCTGCCGGGGCAAGGGTGGATGGCACCGGCCGGACTTGCCGCGCTGCTGGAAGGTGCGCGCGGGCTGCTGGAGGACGGCATCCGCTTCGCCCATGAAGGGGTGATGGCCGCTGGCAACCGCGTGGTGGTGATGACCGCGTGCGACAGCCCGCTGGTGAAGGGCGGTTCCTATGTGAACCATTTCTGCTTCGTCATGACTTTTGACGATGCCGGCAAGATCACCGAACTGCGCGAATATACCGACAGCGCGCCCGCTGTCGCCGCCTTCCATTCCTGACGCGGCCGGTTGAGGGGAGGCGAAGGCTCAGACCTTCTCCTCCCACTTGCGAGCGCGGCTGAAGGTGATCGCCGAAAGCACGGCGGACACGGCGATGATCGCGCAGACAGAGGCGATGGTCATGGTGGCATCGAAGCTGAACAGGCCGAAATCGACCTCTCCGCTCGCCCTGCTGTCGAGCAATCTGCCGCCTACCCAAGGCCCGCCGACAGCACCCACGCGACCCGCGGTGGTGGCAAAGCCAAGGCCGGTTGCGCGCAGCTGCGGCGGGAAGGCGAAGGCAATGGTCAGCCAGTTTGCAGTGGCCGATCCGAACAGTGCCGCGCCAATGAACGGCGCGAGAAGCAGCAGCACCATCGGGTCCTGCACATAGATGCCGAACAGCGCGATCAGCGCGCCCATGCCCAGCATCGTCGTCCACATGATCTGCCGTGTGCCGAACAAGCCGCACAGGTACCCGGCGGTCATCCCGCCAATGATCCCGCCGTATGAGAAATATTGCGAGTATTTCGCCCCCAGCACCGGATCGCCCGATGTCTCCGCAATCAGCGGCGGAGCCCACTGGATGATGAAGTACCAGCCGAACATGTTGAGCGCATGGGCGAGGAACAGCTTGCCCAGTTCCTTCACATGGATGGGCTGGCGGATTTCCTGCAGCACGGCATCCTTGGAGCCTTCGGGCTTGGGCGGCAGCGCGATGATCTCGGGGATCGCCATCCGCCGCAGCACCTTGTTGGTGGCCTTCAGCGCATTCTTCGGTTGTCGGTTCAAGAGGAAGTCGAGGCTTTCGGACATGTAGAGGAACGCCAGCGGCAACAACACGGCGGAAAGCAGCGCGCCGACCCAGAAGAT
Organism: uncultured Sphingomonadaceae bacterium; assembly: GCA_964467715.1. Lineage (GTDB taxonomy): Bacteria > Pseudomonadota > Alphaproteobacteria > Sphingomonadales > Sphingomonadaceae > Alteraurantiacibacter. Next base: position 20,178 of record CAYXTJ010000026.1, on the reverse strand, counting down.
CGCCCGCCAGTCGATCGAATTGAGCGCGGTTGCGGCCACCAGCCCGCCGATGATCGTGCCCACCGGATAGGCCGAGGCGACCACGCTGGCGGCAAATTCGCGGCGGCTGTAATGCGCATATTCCAGCGCCAACATGCCGACAGTCGCGGTCATCCCGCCAATGCCCAGGCCGGTCACGAGGCGCCCGGCGACCATTTGCCCATAGCCGTCGGCAACCGAACAGAAGGCCATCCCTGCGCTCATCAGGACAAGGCAGCCGAGCACGGCAGGCCGCCTGCCCCACTGGTCCGCGATTGGCGAAACCGCCAGCGCGCCCGCCGCCATGCCAATGAGGTGCATCGCCAGCAAGGTGCCCAGCGCCGCGTCGGAAAGCCCCCAGGCCGCCTTCAGCGATGCGCCCGCGAGCGAGATGGCGAGGATGTCGTACCCATCGATCATGTTCACCAGCACGCAGATGAAGATCACGCGATATTGCGCGAAGGTCATCTTCCGCGTGCCCAGCACAACGCGCGGATCGTCCGGCGGCAGGGCCTCTGTCGCAGCCATTGTCACTCCCTCTCCCTTGCGCCGTTTCCATCATATGGACGGCACCCTTTTTGAGAGGCTATGACGGGAATGAAGGCCCGTCAAAGCATAAGACGGGTGAGCGGAGAGAATTGTTGAGCGATACCGGCGGCGATCTTGGCATGGTGACCTGCGATGTCACCGCGACGATGAAATATGTGAAGCGGGGCGAGAAATCGACCTTCTACGCCGGCGATAGGGACCGCAGCTACTGGCCGGGGGAAGAGCACGAGGTCACCATCCATGACATGCGCCCTGATGCAGATGAGCTGGCGCTGGAGCGCAACGGATTCGTGCTGCTGGATGAGCCGGGCGAAACACAGGACTATGCCGATAAGGACCAGCTGGCCGCCTACTGCCGCCGGACCGAGGCGATGGTCCAGCGGCTGACGGGCGCGGACAAGGTCGTCAGCTTCGGGCCCATCGTGCGCACCAACGCCACCGGCACGCACGGTCACAACCAGCCCGCCTTCGGTGCGCATGTTGATTACGGCGCGAAGACCGTCGCCGATTACACGCGCGACCTGCTGCCGTCGGAAGAGGCCGAGGAGCGGCTGGCGAAGCGGCACATGCTGATCAATGTCTGGCGGCCCATCACGATGGTGGAAAGCGCACCCTTTGCCCTCTGCGATGCGCGCACGGTGAAGCGGCAGGACCTGTTCCCCAGCGAGATCATCGGCGGGCTTGGCGGCGTGGACCGGTCGCTGTGGGGCTTCAATCTTGCGTGGACGCCGGGGCACAAGTGGTACTGGGTGCCGCATATGCAGCCGTGGGAAGTGCTCGCCTTCAAGCTGTTCGACAGCGATGATGACGCCGTGCAGTTCACCGCGCATTCTGCCTTCGATGATCCCAACGCCCCGCCCGATGCCGCACCACGGCAAAGCATCGAGTTGAGGACGATCGCTTATCTTTGATTTGCGCAGTCGCATCCGCGACTGCATCCTCGGGGCTATTCCCTCCGCTTTGCTGCGGGGCCCCTGCGGGCGGGCGGTCGCCCTGGCGGGCCATTGGCCCGGCAATGCACGTTTGATCGGCCAAAGCCCCTTTCGCAGCGCGCCTTAAAGCCCTAGCAGTAACGAGCGTTAGAGTCGTAACAGACCGGCTTTCAGGGGAGAGAGAGCTTGCCGCAGGCAGAGTTTCATGAAGTTATCGAGGCACGCGGAGGCAGCTATCCGCTGCACGGCCGCTATGACGAGCGTTTCCGCCCGGCAGTGGATGCCTTCATCACCAATTTCCGCGAGGAAGAAGAACTGGGCGCAGGCTGCTCGGTCGTCGTCGATGGCGAGACCGTGGTGGACCTGTGGGGCGGCTGGTCACGCGAGGATCGCAGCGCCGAGTGGGACGAGCATTCCACCGTCTGCATGATGAGCACCGCCAAGGGCGTGACCGGCATTGCCTTCAACATGCTGGTGGATCAGGGCCTGATCGATATCGACAAGCCGGTGGCGCATTACTGGCCCGAATTCGCGCAGAACGGGAAAGAGGACATCCTCGTGCGCTGGTGCCTCGATCACCGTGCCGCGATCCCCGTGCTGACGACCGACATCCTCTATCCCGGCTCTTTCCTGGAGTACGAGCCCTACATCAAGGCGCTGGAAGTGCAGGAGCCGCTGTGGGAGCCGGGCACCCGCGCGGCCTATCACGTGCACAACCAGGGCTTCCTGCTGGGCGAGATCATGCGCCGGGTGACCGGCAAGACCGTCGGCCCGTTCCTGCGCGAACATGTGACCGGCCCGCTGGGCGCGGAATATTACATTGGCGGGATGGACACAGAAGAGCAGTCCCACGTGGCCGAGGTTCTGCCCAACACCAAGGCACGGCTGTTCGCGGCGAAAGACACCGAAATGCCCGAAAAGCCGACCACGCCCGAAGGCTGGCAGGATGGCGCGGTGCTGCGCAAGTTTGCCTTCCTGCAGAACCCGAACGAGCCGTGGCACACCACCATGAACAGCTCCACCTGGCGCACGTGCGAAATCGCCAGCGGATCGGGCCACGGCAATGCCCGCGGCGTGGCGCGCGTTTATGGCGCGGCCACCGGTTCTGTCGATGGCATCTCGCTGCTGTCGAAGCAGGCGCTGGAAAACATTATTGAAGAGCAGCACAACCAGATCGAGCTGCTGCAGGATCGCCCGTACCATCAAGCGCTGGGCGTTCTGCTCAACACGCCGGAAGCGGTCTACATGGGTCCGAACATGCGCAGCTTTGGCCACCACGGCCTTGGCGGATCGATCGGCTTTGGCGATCCCGATGCGAAACTGGGCTTCTCTTATTGCTGCAACCAGATGCATGCCGTGGGCGACAATGGCCCGCGTGCACGGCGGCTGATCGATGCCGTCTATTCCGTGATGTGAGGAAGGATCACCCATGAGTGACAAGAAGAGCGCGCCTGAAATGACAGGCAAGGAAATGTACGAACGCGGGATGCAGATCCGCCGCGAGGTGCTGGGCGATGCCTATGTGGACAAGGCAACCGCCAACCCCAACCCGTTCAACGAACCGCTGCAGGAACTGGTCGCCACCTATTGCTGGGGCTGGAACTGGGGCCGCGAGGAGCAGCTGCCGCGACGTGACCGCAGCCTGATCAACCTTGCGATGATCGCCGTGCTGGGCCGCAGCCATGAGCTGAAGATCCACACTCGCGGCGCGCTCAACAACGGCCTCAGCCGCGACGAGATTCGCGAAGTGCTGCTGCAGGTGGGCATCTACGCAGGCATTCCGGCAGCGGTGGACAGCTTCCGCATCGTCAACGAGGCATTTGCCGAAATCGACGCCGAAGGGGCTGAATGATGGATGCTGCAACCCGCCTTCTGATTGAGCATGAATGCGGCAAGCTGCCGTTGCTCTTCGCCAAACATGCCGATGATGGCGATCACGAGGCCATTCGCGATCTCTTCGCCGAAGGGGCCAACTATGATCGCCCGTTCAGCCCGGGCTATCCCTTCCACGGACGCGACGCGATCCAGCGCATCTTCCGTGATCGCCCGCCGATACTGGTGCGGCACCTCGTTACCAATGTGCTGGTCGAGGTGACGGGCGAGACCACCGCGCGCGGCAGCAATTACGTGGTTATGATGTCCAACCATGACCAAATCGTGCCGCCGTCCACTTCTAACGGCATCTTCGTGGGCGGCTTCGACGACGAATATGTGCTGGAAGACGGCAAGTGGCGCTTCGCCAGCCGCAAGGGTCACCTGGCGCTGCACGAAGGCGGCGAGATTCCCGCCTTCCCGCCGCCAAGCGACGAGGCGCGCGGCCTTAAGTAACAAGAGTTCAAGGGAGAGAGAAATGGCCGTTGAAGCGAAGAACGAAAATGAACAGCTGGTGCTCGACTTCTTCGAGGTGCTCTCCTCGGGTGATCTCGAGAAGCTGCGCGCCTTCTATCACGAACATTCGGTTTGGGAGCCGAAGGTAAAGGACATCGCCGGTGCCGGAAAGCATATCGGCATGGATATCATCGACAAGTTCCTCGCCCCCGTACGCGGCATGTTCGAACCCGGCGATCCCAAGATCCACGTGCAGAACATGTTCAGCGTCGGCCCGTGGGTCTGCGTGGAATCGAACTCCACCGGCAAGACCATGGACGGCCTCGTCTATGACAATGACTATTGCTGGGTGTTCGAAGTGTCGAACGGCAAGATCGACGCGATGCGTGAGTACATGGACAGCCATTACACCGCCAAGCTGTTCGGAATGGACTGATGGGCCGGTTCGACGGACAGCCGATCCTGATTTCCGGCGCCGGGCGCGGGCTGGGTGAAGGGATTGCGAAGCACTTTGCGGCAGAAGGCGCGATTGTCGGGATTGCCGATATCAACGGCGAGACTGCGCTGGCCGTGGCCGAGGCGATCATCGCCGATGGTGGCCGTGCGTTCAGCTATGGTGCCGATTGCGGCAGCCGCGATGCCTTCTTCCAGCTGGCAGAGGATTTCGCCAGCGACGCAGGCCCGCTGCGCGCGGTGATCAACAACGCTTCGGTGCTGGTTTACGAGCCCATCGAACAGGTGACAGAGGAAACGCTCGATCGCATGTTGTCGGCAGGCCTCAAGAGCGTGTTCTGGGGCGTGCAGGCATTCCTTGCGCATCGCGACGAAAATGCGCAGGGCAATATCCTCAACTACAGTTCGCCCGTTGCCTATCGCGGGCGGCCGAACACCGGGGCCTACACCACGATCAAGGCAGGTATCGCTGGCCTGACCAAGGTGCTGGCGGGCGAACTCGGCCCGCGCAACATCCGCGTCAACGCCATCGCGCCCGGCAGCGTGCCCACGCCTGCCACCGAAGGCTTCGTGACGGCTGAACAATACGAGCAGCGCGCGAAGAACATCCCGCTGCGCCGCAACGGCACGCCGCAGGACGTGGCGCAGGCTGCTGCCTTCCTCCTTTCGGACGAAGCGCAATTCATCAACGGGGCGATGCTGGCTGTCGACGGCGGCATCATCGCTGCGGGTTAGGACAAGACGACATGACAGCCATCTGGCAGGAACGGCTCGACGAGCTGAAGCAGGTTATCGAGGCAGACATCGCCCGCGACGAATATTTCGGCGTGGTGCTGCGCATCGGGCGCGGGGGTGTGGTGGTGTTCGATGAAGCCATCGGCAGCGCCTATGCCGGCGGCGAGCGGCCCTTGAAGAAAGACGATGTCTTCTCGCTTTTCTCGGTCACCAAGGCCTTCACCAATGTGCTGATCATGCGCGCGATGGAGCAGGGCCGCTTCGGCCTCAACACCAAGGTGCGCGATGTGTTGCCCGAATTCACCGGCGCGCCGCGAGAGGACGCTACCTTGTGGCACCTCATCACCCACCAGGCCGGGATGCCCGGCGTGTGGACGCCAAAGCCCGGCATGTATCTCGATCGCTTGCAGGAGCTGTTCGACGAGAGCATCGCCCATGTGCACGGCACCAGCCAGCCGGGCGAAAGGTGCGACTACTCGCCACTGGTGAACCACGTGCTGATGGGCATGGCGCTGGTGCGCACCGATCCGAAGGGCCGCAGCTATCAGGAGCTGCTGCATGAAGACCTGTTCGCTCCGCTGAAGATGAACTCCACCAGCATGGGCCTGCGCCAAGACCTCGATGCCCGCCACGTCCGCCCGGACATGCGCGGCACTGTTCCGATCAAGCACCTTTCGCGCAATATCGAAGGCGATCACGCGCTGTTCGAGGACCCCGAGGTGGAGGCCCCGCATGTCGGTTGTGCCAGCACTTGCGGCGATCTGTGGCGCTTTGCCGAAATGCTCCGCCGCGAAGGCGAACTGGAAGGCGCGCGGATCCTGTCCCCGCGCATGGTGCGCCTCGCCCGCAAGGTCCATTCAGGCGACAAGCCGAACGAGCTTTACAAGGGCGTGGCGCTGAAGGCCGGGTGGAAGATCCCCCCCGCCAATCAGGGCCTCGGCTTCCAGGTGCGCGGCACCGGCGTGTTCCAGCACCTGTTCGGCCAGCTTTCGTCGCCGGAGACTTTCGGCAATTACGGCGCAGGCTCGACCATGTTCTGGATCGACCCCGAAGCCGATGTCACTTTCTCCTTCCTCAGTGCAGGCGTGATGACGCAGGCAGCGAATATCGAACGCTGCGGCAAATTGTCAGACCTTGCACTTTCCGCCTGTTTATAAAGGTTTACCGACTATGGCAGACGCAGATATCATCATCATCGGATCGGGCCATAACGGGCTTGTGGCAGGCGCCTATCTTGCCTGTGCGGGCAAGAGCGTGCTCGTGCTGGAGCGCAACGAATGGCACGGCGGCGGCGTCGTTTCGCGCGAGCTGACGCATCCCGGTTTCATGCATGACCAGCATTCGATGAGCCACATCTTCATCCAGGGCAATCCGCTGCTGCTGAACGATGACCTTGGCCTCAAATCGAAATACGGCCTCCAATATGTCTTCCCCGATGTGCCGATGATGAGCGTGTGGGAAGATGGCTCCACCCTGCCGCTGCACCGCGATCCGGCGAAGAGCGCCGAAGCGATCCGCCATTTCAGCGAGAAGGATGCCAACACCTTCCTCGAAATGAGCAGGCAGGCCGCCGAATGGCTGCCGATGATCATGGCAGGATTGTATTCGCCGCCCATGCCAATGGGCGCGCAGACCGCGATGATGGACCAGTCCGGTGAGGGACAGGAGATCATGCGCACGATGGGCGTCTCCACCTTCGACCTGATGGAAGAGCTGTTCGAGCATGACAAGGTGAAGGCCCATTTCGGCCGCGTGGCGGGCGAGAACCTCGTCAGCCCGGACGAGAAGGCGACTGGCATTGGGGCCTATGTCTTCCTCGGCTTCCTCGAGAAATTCGGCTTCGGCGTTCCGGTGGGCGGTTCGGGTAGCCTGACAAATGCGCTGATCGCCTGCATCGAGGACCATGGCGGGAAAGTCCGCGCCGGTTGCGAGGTGCGCGAGGTGTTCACCGATGGCGAGAAGGCAGCGGGCGTGATGCTCGACAATGGCGAGCGGATTTCCTGTGCTGACGGCATCATAGGCGCGCTGCACCCGCATATCCTGCCCGATATCGTGCCCAGCCTGCCCGCCGAAGTGGGCCGCAAGGCTAGGCGTACGCATATCACTGAGGCCGCCTGTTTCACCGTCCATGCCGCGCTGGACGCGCCGATGAAGTTCAAGGCGAAGCGTGCTGACGGCGGCGACCTGTCAGCCGTGATGTATGAACTGATGCCTGCCGAATATGAGGACATGCGCCGAGCCTTTGACGAGCTGCGATACGGCAATTTCAGCAACACGCCGCTGGTGGGTGTCGGCCAGTTGCCGCAGCATGACCCCTCGCGCTGCCCTGATGGCAAAAGCATCTTCCACGCGTGGGACTATGTTCCCTACAAGCGCAAGGATGGCCGCGACTGGGATGAGGCGAAGGGCGAATTTGCCGAGAAGATGATCGCCCGGATGAGCGACTTCATCGAGAACGTGCCGGATGCGATCCTTGGCTATCATTGCGACAGCCCGGTGGACATGGAGCGTACCAGCCCCAGCTTCTATCGCGGGGACCTGCACGGCATCGCCACCACCACCTACCAGTCTGGCAGCCATCGCCCCACGCCGGACCTTGGCCAGTACCGCGTGCCGGGCGTTGACCGGCTCTATCTTGTCGGCCCGTTCCAGCATCCGGGCGGCGGCGTGTTCGGGGCAGGTCGCGCCACCGCCATGGTGATGGCCGAAGACCTCGGCATCGATTTTGACGAGATCACGGCATGAAGATCCGCAACGCCGACAAGAGCGAGCTGATGGCGGTCAGCAAGATCGAGCGGAAGGGCAATGACCTCGTCCTGAAAGGCAAGGCTTTCGGCACCATGCCGATGACGGCCACGCTGACACCGGAGGAAGCGAAGAACTTCCTCAAGCTGCTGACACCCGGGCTGGCATGGTTCCTTGTCACCCTGCCATTCCGCAAGTCGAAGGGATAATCCATGCGTCACGAAGGAAAGAGCATCATCGTCACCGGCGCTGCCGGCTCCATTGGCTTTGCAACCTGCGAAATCCTCGCCCGCGAAGGCGCGCGGGTGATGCTGGTGGATATCGATGCAGATCGCCTGCACGAATGCACCGGCAAGCTGAAGGCGGCGGGCCATGACGCCGTTGCCTTCCACGCCGATTGTGCGAATGAGGACGAAGTGCGCGCCTATGCCGAAACCGCGCACAACACACTCGGCAGGATCGACGGCTTCTTCAACAATGCCGGGATCGAGGGCGACCTTGCGCAGACGCATGAATATGACATCGCCATGTTCGACAAGATCATCCGTGTGAATCTGCGCAGCATGTTCCTCGGCCTGCGTTTCGTGCTTCCCTACATGGTCTCTGCCGGAAAGGGCGCGGTGGTGAACACCGCCAGCATCGGTTCGGAACGCGGCCTTGCCGGTGCCTGCGCCTACAACGCTGCGAAGCACGGCGCGGTCGGCCTCACCCGCACGGCGGCGAGCGAAGTGGCGCAGAAAGGCGTGCGCGTAAACTGCGTGATGCCCGGCGTTATCGAGACTCCGCTGCTGGTCGGAATGCTGGAACAGATGTTCGATGGCGATGTGCAGGCTGGCATGGACAAGCTCGGCCAGGTCGCCACACTCAACCGCGTGGGCCAGCCGCGCGAAGTGGGTGATGTGGTGAGCTTCCTGCTCAGCGACGAGGCGAGCTACGTAAACGGTGCGAAGTGGGAGATTGACGGCGGCGCGCTGGCGACGATCCGCAACGATATCTGATGCGCGATTCTGCGGCGGTCAGCGCGGATTGTTGATCGTCAAAACCCGGAAATTGGCGACCAGCGTGGCGTGCCGCACATAGGTTGAGCAGGCGACGTTCGATAGCTGGCCATCAGCATAGGACAGGTCACACACGCCGCGCGCCGGCCAGCCGCAAAGCATGCGGGAGTGTCTCACGCGTCCCGATCGGGATCAAGCCCGGCGGCTTCTTCCACCACCTTGGCGATGGCGGTGAAATCCGCGTCCGGGCCTTCGCGTTCGAGGGTGCGCTCGAGGTAATCCTGCACGATTCTGCCAAGGGGCAGCGGCACTTCGGCGGCCTCCGCCTCATCCATCAGCAGCTTCGTGTCCTTCAGGCTCAATGCTGCGGCGAAGCCGAAGTCGAAAGTGCGCGGAAGGACGGAGCGCGGCCATTTGTCGCGCGTGGCGGAATTGATGCCGGTGGACTTGTTGAGCACGTCGATCATGCGTGCAGGATCCAGCCCTGCCTTGATGCCGAAGGCCATCCCTTCAGCCGTCACCCCGATGGCCACTGCGCCGAGCAGATTGTTGACCAGCTTCATGGTCTGCCCAGCGCCCGGTGTCTCGCCCATGTGAGTGGGCTTGCCGATGGCTTCGAGCAGCGGGCGCAGCACGGCGTCGTATTCCGCCTCAGGCCCGCCGACCATGATCGAGATGGTGCCATCGGTCGCGCCCTTGATGCCGCCTGATACCGGAGCATCGAAACAGGCGACGCCTTGCGGAGAGAGGGCTTCGGCCAGTTCCTTGGCCATCGCGGGGCCGGAGGTGGACAGATCGCAGAAGACCTTCGGTTTGCCGCGGATGAAGATGCTGTCCGGACCCAGCGCCGCCTCTCGCACGATGGCGGGGGTGGGCAGGCTGGTGAACACGACATCGCACAGCCGCCCCAACGCCGAAGCCGAGCCTGCTGCCTGCGCGCCTTGACGCACAAGACCTGCCACAGCGTCAGGCGACACGTCATGCACGTAAAGCGTGTAGCCTGCTTTCAGCAGGTTTGCCGCCATCGGCGCGCCCATGCGGCCAAGGCCGAGGAAACCGATGGTGAGTTCGCTGGTGGTCATGTCGTCCCCGATAATGCTTCGCTGATCGGCCTATGGGGCGGCAGGTCCACGCGGGCAATATCGTTTTCCGACGGGAAGCACGAAAGCACCAGCGGATCGTGACCCGGGATCACGTGATCCAGCGACCCGCCCGCCAGCGCCATCACCTTGTCCTGCGCGCGGCCATAGGCGTCCTCGTCCACGAAGATCGGGAAGGGAATGGCGCGGGTGATATTGGCGTAGAGATGCGCGGCATCGCTGCACAGCACCACCGGCCCGCGCGCCGTATCGCACACCACCACCATCAGCCCGGCGGTGTGGCCTTCCGCCTTTGCCAGCCGGATGCCGGGAGCGAATTCCTCGTCCCCGTCATGGAACACCACGTGATCGGCATAGAGCTTGCGCACCAGCTGGGCGACCGGCTCGCCATCGAAGGGCGCGCGCACGCCATGGTCGCAGACATGGCGACCCGTGGCGAAGGCCATCTCGGCATCCTGCACGTGGAATCTGGCGTTGGGAAAGACGCTGAGCGAACCGGCATGGTCATAATGCAAGTGGGTGAGGATCACGTCCTTCACCAGCAGGTGATCGATACCCGCTGCACCCAGGCCTTCCTCCACCGGGCGGGTCATGGTGCGGCCGCGCGCCACGGCTGCCTGTTCGCCAAAGCCGGTATCGACGATCAGCGGCGGGTGCCCCTCGCGATGGATTGCCCACACGAAGTAATCGAGCGGCATCGGCAGATCGTGATCGTCCACCGGCTCGCTGAAATTCGCCTCCGCAGCCCGCTCATGCCGCGCATAGCGGATGGCATCGATGCGGGTGACGGGCGCGCTGGTCATGTCAGGCGAACTTCAGCCTGACGGGCTGCTTGATCGGGCCATGGCCAACCGTAGTCATCCATGGTTCGTAATCGCCGGCAATCTCGAAGCTCTCTACTTCGCGGATCAGCGTGCCGAGGAAGGCCTGCGCTTCGGTCTGCGCCAGCATCCGGCCCACGCAGCCATGCACGCCGTAACCCCAGCCCAGCGAATGCTTGTTGTCGCGGGTGATGTCATAGCGTTCGGGATCGTCCCAGAAGCGCGGATCGCGATTGGCGGCAGCGAACATCAGGCCGACCTTGGTCCCGGCCGGGATGACATAGCCATCGATTTCAACGTCCTTCACCGCCATGCGGCCAGCCATGCGACTGGGCGAGTCCCACCTGAGCGATTCGTCGAAGGCGTTGCGCAGAAGCTTGGGATTGTCGCGCAGCCTCGCATATTCATCCGGGAACATGGCCCATGCGCGGATGGCGTTGGCCATGGTGAGGTACGTCGTGTCTGCCCCGGCAGAGAGCACCGTCTGCAACAGCAGCTTGGCCTCGTCCATCGTCACCTGGCCATTGTCTGCTGCGGCAAAGATTGTCTGGCCGATGCCGTCAGGCGACAGGGCCTCGCGGTCGCATGCCGTGCCGAGCCACTCGATGACGGCCGAGAAATCGGCATCCATCGCCTCGTCGAACAATTCGCCGGGAGGGCCCATGGTGGCCCAGACCATTTGGCTGAAACCGTGCATGTGGTGGCGGCCTTCCTTGGGCAGGCCGAGCACTTCGGGCAGAACTTCGAAGATCCACGCCTGGGTGATCTCGCCCACCGCGTCCACCGCTTCGCCCTCGCGGGCCCGCAGGCGCGCCACGAAATCCTCGGCGGATTGCTGGAAGGTGGCCTTGGCTCCTTCAAGCGCGCGCGGCGACAGGGCATCCTGCACCACCTTGCGCACCTGTGTGTGGCGGGGCGGATCGTCTGTCAGCAGGATTTCCGGGCGGGGCGAGTTGGGATCGTGCCATGGGCGGCTGGCGGAGGAAAAGCTCTGCCAGTCGAGCAGGCCCTTCGTGACATGCTCGTGCCGGGCAATCATCACCACATCGTCATGCAAGCGCACGGCGGGGGCAAATTCGCGAACCTCGTCATCCACCGCGCGGGCATTGCGCACCGCTTCGGGGGTGAAGATGTCATAGGGGAAGAGCGGGATTTCCTTGGTCATAGGCCGAGCCCGTGGAACCAGGTTTCACCGTCTTCCTTCGTTTCGATGTGGCCGGCGGTGGGATCGAAGAAATGCGCCCCGATCACCACGGTGCCGCTGTCCTTGTACTTGGAGACGAAATCCATGCGGGACTGCTTGCCGCCTTCCTTGTCCATGTCGAACGTGGCGTGGCGGTGGGGCATGGCGCATTGCATCGGGTGGTGCATCAGGTCGCCGGTAATCACCGCGCGCTCACCCTTGCTTTCGATCACCACGTGGACGTGGCCGGGCGTGTGGCCGTGGCTCGGCTCGGTGACGACACCGGGGGCGATCTGGTGATGGTTGTCGATGAACACCGCCATGCCCGCATCCACGATGGGATCGACGCTTTCGATCATGTGGTTGGGATTGTGGATGCCATCATTGCGCAAATGGTTCTGCCACGCGTCATACTCGGTCTTGCCGAACAAATATTTCGCGTTGGGGAAGGTGGGCTTGAACTCACCCGTCTCCGGGTCCTTGTAGGTGTTCCAGCCGACATGGTCGAAGTGCAGGTGCGTGCACATCACGATGTCGATATCGTGGCGCGTGATGCCCAGGCTTTCGAGGTCCTCGATAAAGCCCTCCGGCAGGTCGCAGAACACGTCAAACTCGCGCTCGCGGCCGGCGCCGATGCAGCTATCGACCACGATATTGTGCTCCGGCGTCTGCACCACGAAGCCCTGGAAGTTCATCCGCTGCTGGCCTTCGGGCGTGGCGTAATGCGGGTGCAGCCATTCCAGCGCGATCACCTCTTCCGGCGTCGCGTCGGGCATGGTCATGTTGATGTGATCGGTGAAATTGTAGATCTCGACAATGCGGGTGATTTTCACATCGCCCACCTGCCAGCTCATCATCGTGTCCTTGGCCATTGGCCCTCTCTCCCAATTCTTACTTGTACCGTGCCACACTTTCGGGCGGCAGGTTGGCGGGCGCCATTTGTGGCTTGCCCAGGATGAAGTCTGCACAGCGTTCGCCAATCATCACGCAAGGCGCATTGGTGTTGCCGCCGATGACTGTGGGCATGACCGAAGCATCCGCCACGCGCAGGCCCTTGATACCCTTCACGCGCAGCTGCGGATCGACCACCGCTGCATCGTCCGTGCCCATCTTGCAGGTGCCGACGGGGTGGTGGACGGTATAGCCGGTTTCGCGAATATAGGTGTCCCACTCGTCGTCGCTCTGGCAATCGGGGCCGGGGGCGACTTCGGTGCCGTTGTACTTCTGGAACGGCTTGGACGCGAAAGCCTCGCGGCTGATCTTCAGCGCGCGGATCAGCGGCTTGATATCGTCGGGATGCTCCAGCAGGTGCGGATCGATCACCGGCGCGGCTGTCGGGTCATTGCTGCCCAGCGTCACGCTGCCGCGGCTCTTGGGATAGAGCGCAACAGGGCTGATCGCATAACCATGGCCCACGGGGAACGGCACACCCTTCACCGTCAGCCGCTTGGCGGGCTGGAACACGAACTGCACATCGGGCTTGGCGAGGGACTTGTCGGTGCGCAGGAAGGCCACGCTTTCAAACACATTGCCAGCCAGCGGCCCCTTGCGGGTGGCGAGATAGTAGAAGAACCAGAACACGTCGCGCGGCATGGCCTTCCAGCTGATGCCGTAGGAGGTGGAATCGCTCGTCTCCATGTGGATCGGGCTGGCGACATGGTCCTGATAATTCTGGCCCACGCCTGCAAGGTCCTGCACCACATCGACGCCCATCTCTTTCAGATGCGCAGCCGGGCCGATGCCGGACAGCATCAGGATCTGCGGGGACTGGACGGTGCCGGCAGACAGAACCACCTCGTGCCGCGCCTTGATCACGCGGCCATCGGTGAGTTCCACGCCGGTAGCGCGGCCATCCTCCACCACGATGCGGGCAACTTGCGCATTGGTCTGCACGTGGACATTGCCGCGCTCCATCGCCGGGCGCAGCATGTTCTTGGCGGTGCTTTCGCGGCGGCCATTGCGGATCAGGCCCTGCCGCCTGCCGTATCCTTCCGAGTTCGCGCCGTTGAAATCGGGGCAGGCCGGGAACTGCAGCGATGCGAGCGCATCCATGAAATCGAAATTCAACGGGTTGGGGCCTTCCACCACCTTGGCGTTGATGGGTCCGCCGCTGCCGTGGAACACGCTTTCGGGGAAATCCTCGTTATTCTCGGTGCGGGTGAAGTAAGGCAGCACCTCGCGATAGGACCAGCCGGTGGCGCCGCCATCGGACCAGTCGTCATAATCCGTGGGATGGCCGCGGAAATAGACCATGCCGTTGATGGAACCGGACCCGCCGAGCACCCGCCCACGCGGCACGGGGATTTCGCGGCCCGCCATGCCTGCCTGCGGCACGGTGGCAAAACGCCAGTTCGTCTCCTCCCGCCCGATGGCGGCGGCGACGAAGCTGGGCACGTGAATGAAGGGATGGCTGTCATGCCCGCCTGCTTCCAGCACGCATGTGGTCTTGGTCTGGTCTTCCCCCAAACGCGCCGCAACGCACGCGCCGGACGAGCCTGCGCCAATCACCACGTAATCGAATTCGCCTGCAATCATTATCGTCTCTCTCCCGCTGCGCACTGTGCTTAGCGGGCGGGAGGATGGCAAGGGGTGATTGTAACGGGGGTTAGGGTTTGGGTTCCTCTGACTTTGCGTTTCGTCCCCATGCCCAACATTCATCCCGGCATTTGTGATGGAACTCGATTGGCTCGCCCACATGCAATCCGAGCCTTTGCGCGCCAGTTGCGAAACCGGCGAGTGCATCTTCTCCCAACTCTCCGGTATCAAGATTTTGCTGGTTCACACATATTGCGGTTAACAATGGCAGTCCCTTGGCGTGGCAAATCTCCAAGAGTCGGTCGAGGTGTCCGTTAGGCCCGTTCATCTGGTGCCGAGCTTGGGACCAATCACATCGCTTGCGGCGGCCAACGCGCCATAGGATGTGCACCGCTGCTCAAGTGCGGCTTGTGTCAAATGTGCGAGCGAAGTCTCGAAGTCTAATAATTGCTTTTCTTGCGCTCGGCGGGCCCGCTCAAGAAGTAGGTCGCGGTAGAGCTCAGAGCCAGTGGCCTTTTGTTCCTCATGGTTCTTGATCCAGTTGTTGAGTTCGCGATCACTCTTGGCCGTCAAATCCGGTATGCCCATCACTCCCCATCATACTCAATCGCCTTCGCCGCAGCGCCGCTCATCACAAAGCCGATAGGCCGCTGTGCTTCTTCGGTGAGGTGGCCGATCAGACCGCCCGTCCGGCAGAGCAGGCCGATGCCTTTGAGCGCCGCCACCGGCCAGCCCAAGTCGAGCATGATTGCGGGGATCGGGCCGTTGACATTGACGGGCAGCTCGCGGCCGATGGTTTCGGGCAGCGCCGCCTGCAATGCGCGCATCATGGCGACGTGTTCGCCGCTCACCCCGCGTTCGTCTGCCATCTTGAGGAGCAGGTTCGCGCGCGGATCGCCTTCCGAATGTTGCGGGTGGCCGAAGCCGGGCACGGCCTTGGTGGTCTTGCGCAGTTCGGTGATCTGGCGGATGGCAACGGTATTGAGGTCATCGCCCGATTCCCGCTGGTCCTCCACGCATTTGGCATAGAACCGGCCTGCCACTTCGGCGCTGCCCAGCACCACGGAGCCACAACCCAAGAGGCCCGCCGCCACCGCGCCCTGCACCGCTTCGGGCGCTGCAGCCAGCGTCATGCGCGCGGCGACTACCGAGGGCACCAGCCCGTGCTCGGCCAGCGCGCACAGCACGGCGTTCAGGAAGAAGGACTGGTCCTCGTTCGGCTCCTCGCCGGTCACGAGGAACCAGAAGTAGGAGCTGAAATCCATCTTGCCGATGATGTCCCCGCACAGGTCCTTGCCGCGCACCGTGATGCTCTCTGCATCCGATGTGCAGATGGCGCTGAAAGGCTGGTCCTGTTTGCCGATACGCATTCTTTCGTCTCCCTTGTGGTCTGCCGCGCAGACGCGTTATGGCCGCATCTGAACGAACAACACATACCGTTCGCCCTGAGCTTGTCGAAGGGCCGTCTTTCTTCTGGCCGATAGCTGAAGGAAAAGCGGTGCTTCGACAAGCTCAGCACGAACGGGTTTCGGGGAGAGAGGATCATATGGCCAAGCCATTGCAAGGCGTACGCGTGCTCGACATGGGCACTTTCATCACCGGGCCGGCATGCGGAATGCTGCTGGCGGACCTGGGCGCAGAGGTGATCAAGGTGGAGATGCCCGAAACGGGCGATCCCTTCCGCGCCTTCAAGGGCGATCTCTATTCGCCGCATTTCCAGACCTACAACCGCAACAAGAAGTCCATCACGCTCAACACTAAGAAAAACCCTGAAGACCTCGAAGCGCTGGACGAGCTGGTGAAGGGCGCGGACGTGTTCATCCAGAACTTCCGCCCCGGCGTGGCAGAGCGGCTGGGCGTTGGCGCAGAGCGGTTGCAGGGCATCAACCCGCGGCTGATCTATGCCGATATCTCCGGTTTCGGTAACGATGGCCCGTGGAAGGACCGCCCGGCTTTCGACACCGTCAGCCAGGCTTCCAGCGGCTTTTTGCGCCTGCTGGTGAACCCCAAGAACCCGCGCGTCGTCGGCCCCGCCATCGGTGATGCGGTGACCGGTTTCTACACTGCATATGGCATCCTCGCCGCGCTGTACGAGCGGGAAAAGACCGGCAAGGGCCGCAAGGTCGAAACATCGATGTTCGAGGCGATGAGCCACTTCAACCTCGACGATTTCACGCATTACCTGTCTGTCGACGAGGTGATGGGCCCGTGGTCGCGGCCGCATGTCAGCCAGTCCTATGTCTTCCAGTGCGCCGATGGCGGCTGGATCGCGCTGCACATGTCATCGCCGCCCAAATTCTGGGAAAACCTCGCCACCGCTGTGGGCCAGCCCGACATGCTGGAACGGCCCGAATTCGAAAGCCGCCCGGCGCGGATCGAGAATTACGAGAAGGTGATCGACTTCCTCGCGCCGATCTTCGCCACCCAGCCGCGTGCGCATTGGGAAGCCGAACTGACCCGCCTCGAAGTACCGCATTCCGCGGTCTACACCTCGAAGGAAGTGGTCGAGGGCGAGCTTGCGCAGCATCACCAGCTGGTGATCGAAGGCGAGGGTGAGCGCGGCACTTTCCGCACCATCCGCAACCCGATCCGCTTCGATGGCGAGGTGGAAACCGGCGTCACGCCGCCGCCCGAACTGGGCGCGGATAACGAGGAAATCCTCGGCCGCAAGGGATGAATTGCACACACGCGCAGCTTTGATAGACTGCCTGCGTGAGATGCCGGACAAGAGTCGGCACAATGGAGAGAGATACCATGAGCAAACTGCCAAGCCGCCTTCACCACACGGCCTATGTTTCAAAGGACCTGGAGGCGACCCGCCACTTCTACGAAGACATTATCGGCCTGCCGCTGTCGGCCTGCTGGACGGAAATCGATCACCTGTTCGGCAAGGACCGCACCTATTGCCACCTGTTCTTCGATCTTGCCGATGGCTCCTCGCTGGCGTTCTTCCAGTTCGCCGATCCGGAAGACCAGGCCGAATTCGGCCCGGAATTGCCGCCCTCGCCGTTCCGCCACATTGCCCTCAACGTGGACCAGGAAACGCAGGACGAGATCGAGAAGCGCATCAAGGATGCCGGCCTGAAGGCTACCTACACGCTGGAGCATGGCTATTGCCGGTCGGTCTATGTCGAGGATCCCGATGGCATGATCCTGGAATTCACCCGCGATGATCCGCGTGCTGCCGATGGCGCGCCCGGCCGCAAGGCCAAGGCCCATGCCGAACTGAAGCGTTGGCTGGCTGGCGATCATTCCAACAACAATCCCTTCCGCCACGACGAAGAAGCCGCATAATGGCGCTGCCCCTGCTGCCGACTTCGCTAGTCGGCTCGTACTCGCAGCCTGACTGGCTGATCGATCGTGCCAAGCTGGCCGGGCGATTCCCGCCCCGCACGCGGGCGATGGAGCTTTGGCGGGTGGACCCGGAATTTCTCGACCAGGCGTGGGACGATGCCACCGTGCTCGCCCTGAAGGAACAGGAAGAGGCCGGGCTCGACATCGTGACCGATGGCGAGATGCGCCGCGAGAGCTATTCCAACCGCTTCGCTACGGCGCTGAACGGTATCGACATGGAAAACCACGGCACCGCGCTTGACCGTTCTGGCGAGCCCGTGCCCGTGCCCCGCGTGACGGGCGAGATTTCGCGCAAGCACCCCGTGCAGGTGCGCGATGTTCAGTTCATGAAGGCGCATACGGATCGGATGACCAAGATCACCGTGCCCGGCCCCTTCACCATGGGCCAGCAGGCGCAGGATGATTACTATGGCGACGAGGAAGCGCTCGCCATGGCTTATGCTGCTGCCGTGAACGAGGAGGTGAAGGACCTGTTCGCCGCCGGTTGCGACGTTGTACAGCTGGACGAGCCTTATATGCAGGCCCGCCCGGAAAAGGCGCGCCAGTGGGGCCTGAAGGCCCTCGCCCGCGCACTGGAAGGCGTGGAAGGCACCACTGCGCTGCACATCTGCTTTGGCTATGCCGCGCTGATCCACGAACGGCCCGAAGGCTATTCCTTCCTGCCCGAACTGGCCGGTTCCGCCGTTGACCAGATCAGCATCGAAACCGCGCAGCAGAACCTCGATTGCACAATCCTTGAAAGCCTGCCGGACAAGACGATCATCCTCGGCGTGCTCGATCTTTCCACGCAGGAAGTCGAAAGCCCCGAAGTGGTCGCCCAGCGCATCCGCAAGGCCTTGCCGCATATCGATGTGAACCGTGTGATCATCGCGCCTGATTGCGGCCTCAAGTACATGCCGCGAGATGTGGCCCTGGCCAAGATGAAGGCCATGGCCGACGGCGCGCGCATAGTGCGCGAGGAATTGTCCTGACAGGAGATTAGAGGCGTGAGTTTCAAGACCACCCACACGGGCAGCCTTCCGCGCCCGGAGTACTTGCTTGACCTCATGTTCGCGCGCGAAGGCGGCGAGGATGTGGACGAGGCGGTGCTGAATGATGCGATCGAGCAGGCGACTGCAACCGTCATAGCGGAGCAGGTGAAGGCCGGCATCACGGTGGTTGGCGATGGCGAGATGTCGAAGCCGTCCTATGCCACCTATATCAAGCACCGCCTGTCAGGCTTCGGGGGCGAGGCCGGGCAATACGAATTCCAGGACCTTGAGGAGTTCCCCGGCGCCAAGGCGCAGGTGTTCGGCAACAAGGGCCGCGCCAAGCGTTCTGCGCCGGCCTGCACCGCGCCGATCGAGGTGATCGACATGGAAGCGCCGCGCGTGGATGCCGAACGGCTGGTGCGGCTGGCAGAGGGGCACGAAACCTTCATGTCCGCTGCATCGCCGGGCGTGACCGCGCTGTTCTTCCCCAACCAGTACTATCCCAGTGACGAGGATTACGTGTTCGCGCTGGCCGAGGGGTTGCGCCACGAATACGAGACGATCGCGGCAGCGGGCATCACGCTGCAGGTCGATTGCCCGGACCTCGCCATGGGCCGCCACGTACAGTTCACCGCGCTTTCGGATGCAGAGTTTCGCAAGCGCATCCAGATGAACGTGGAAGCGCTCAACCATGCGCTGCGCAATATCCCGGCCGAACAGTGCCGGATGCACCTTTGCTGGGGCAATTATCCCGGCCCGCACCATTGCGACGTGCCGCTGGCCGACATTGCCGATATCGTATGGCAGGCCAAACCGCAGGCCGTGCTGGTAGAGGGCGCAAACCCGCGTCACGCGCACGAGTTCGCCTACTTCGAGGAGAACCCGCTGCCTGAAGGCAAGATCCTGTGCCCGGGCATGATCGAACCGCAGAGCCCCTATATCGAACATCCCGAACTGATCGCCCAGCGCATCGGCAAATATGCCGACCTGCTCGGCCGTGAGCGGGTGATGGCGGGTGTCGATTGCGGCTTCTCGGTCCATGCCGGAAGCAACAGCGTGGATGCAGGTGTGGTGTGGGCCAAGCTCGCTGCGCTGGCCGAAGGCGCTGCAATTGCCAGCAAGCGCTACTGGTAAGCTGCCGCGCGCCGCGCTAGGCGCTTGGCTGCGCGGGCGGGCGTGGCGGAATCGGTAGACGCCGGGGACTTAAAATCCCCTGATCCTTGATCGTGCGGGTTCGAGTCCCGCCGCCCGCACCAAAAAGTCCTTAAGTAACTGTTTTGAAAGGATATTTTCCAAAAATTGATCGTGCTACGTTTTGCCGGAAAGAGGCAAAACCCCTGAGTTTTGCGGCGAACCTGAACTCGGATTTTAAACTGTCATTTTGTGATTCGATGTGAGCAGAGAATGACACTTGTTGCCGATTTTTTGTAATTTTCGAGTATTCTCGAGAGCACCA
>CAYXTJ010000025.1:0-23662 GCA_964467715.1 uncultured Sphingomonadaceae bacterium | reverse complement strand
CATGCGCTGGCAGGATTGGCAGCAAGGCCGCTTCGACGAGGCCAAACTGGCAGACAGCCGCGCCAAGGTGGCGCAGTTCGCGCAGCGCATCGAAGACCAGCTTGCTGACGGCCGCGCATGGCTGATGGGCAGCTTCTCGATCGCTGACCTTGAGACTTTCGTCTGGATACGGTCCATGCGCCACCTTGAGGCAGCGGCATTTTCAGGCAAAGGAGCACTGGACGCCTGGCTGGAGCGTGTTGAGTCGCGGCCCAGCGTGCAGGCAGCGCTCGCCCGTTCGGTGTCGGGTGAACCAGAACGGGCCTTCGCGCCCGGATCGGAAATCAATCGCTGGGGCTGATCGGAGCTCCATGCGTCAAGGTTCTTGGGAGAGGACGAGGAATGCGTAAAAAGTTCATGGTGGCGCTGGTCGGCGCACTGGCCCTGTCTGCCTGTGGCAGCGATGCGCCGGAATTCTCCGGTCCGGCAACCAGCGGCGTGACAGACGCAATGATCGCGTCTGCCCCGGCAGAAGAATGGCTGACCTACGGCCGAGACTATGGCGAGCAGCGCTTCAGCCCGCTTGATGCCATCAGCACTGAGAACGTGGGTGAGCTTGGCCTCGCCTGGTATGCGGATCTCGACACCGCGCGTGGGCAGGAAGCCACCCCGCTGATGCATGACGGCGTGCTCTACGTCTCCACCGCCTGGAGCAAGGTGAACGCCTATGACGCACGCACCGGCGAACTGAAATGGACCTACGATCCCGAAGTCCCGCGCGAGACGCTGGTCTTTGCGTGTTGCGATGCCGTGAACCGCGGCGTCGCGCTCTATGGTGACAAGGTCTATGTCGCGACGCTCGACGGCTATCTTGTCGCGCTCAACCAGTCCGACGGCGCTGTGGCCTGGCGCGAAAAGGTGGTGCCGGACGAGAACTACACCATCACTGGCGCGCCGCGTATTGCCAATGGCAAGGTGCTGATTGGTTCGGGCGGCGCGGAATACAAGGCGCGCGGCTTCATCGCAGCCTATGACTGGCAGACCGGCGGCGAAGTCTGGCGCTTCCACACCGTGCCCGGCAACCCGGCAGACGGTTTCGAGAACGACGCGATGGAAATGGCCGCCACCACATGGGCCGGCGACTGGTGGGAATTCGGCGGTGGTGGCACCGTTTGGGATTCGATCACCTTCGATCCAGAAACCAACCTCGTGCTGTTCGGCACCGGCAATGCAGAACCCTGGAACCCGGCGGTTACCGGGCGTCTCGGCACCGGTGACGACAACACTTATGGCGACAACCTCTACACTTCCTCCATCGTCGCGGTGAATGCCGACACAGGCGAATACGCCTGGCACTTCCAGCAGACGCCGGAAGACCGCTGGGATTATGATTCCAACGCGCAGATCACGCTTGCGGACATGGAGATCGAGGGCGAGCTGCGCCATGTCGCGATCCACGTGCCGAAGAACGGCTATGTCTATGTGCTCGATGCCGCGACGGGCGAGTTCCTCTCGGCAAACCCGTGGACTGCGATCAACTGGTCACTGGGCATGGATCCGGAGACCGGTCGCCCTGAAATCAATCCGGAGGCCCGTTACGAGTTGACCGGCGAGGTCTGGGTATCCGTACCCGGCGCTGGCGGCGCCCACAGCTGGCATCCGATGAGCTTCAACCCCAACACCGGCGTGGTCTATATCCCGGCCAACAACGGTGCCTTCCCCTACAAGTCGGATGACGATTTCGAAGGGTCGGAACTGGGCTTCCAGCACGGTCTCGATGCAGCGGCCACCGCGATGCCGGCAGATGAACTGGTGCGCCAGAGCAGCCTTGATTCCACCACCGGCGCGCTGGTTGCGTGGAACGTGGCGGAAGGCCGTGAGGAATGGCGCGTCGATTATGACGGCCCGTGGAACGGCGGCGTTCTTGCCACGGCAGGCAACCTGCTGTTCCAGGGTACGGCGGATGAGCGTTTCGTCGCCTACAATTCCTCCAATGGTGAGGAGCTGTGGTCCTTCGCCACGCAAAGCGGCGTGATCGCTGCACCGATGACCTATTCGATCGACGGCGAGCAATATGTGGCGGTGATGGTTGGATGGGGCGGCATCTGGGACGTTGCCCCCGGAATCCTGTCCTCCAAGTCCGGCACACCGCGAAACATCAGCCGCCTGATGGTATTCAAGCTGGGCGCTGATGGCGCCTTGCCTGCCGCTCCGGCGCTGGCCCAGCGTGCGCTCGACCCGCCACCGTTCACCGGCACAGAAGAGCAGGTGGCAGCCGGTGGCGCTATCTATGCCCGCTGGTGCGGCGCCTGCCACGGCGATGCCGCCGTCGCCGGCACGCTCAATCCGGACCTGCGACACTCTGGCGCGATCAACATGGCCGATTCCATGAAGGCCATCGTGATTGACGGCGCATTCTCGCATAACGGCATGGTGTCCTTCGCCTCCGACCTGGACGCGGACGATGTCGAAAATGTCCGCCAGTACCTGATCTTCCGTGCAAACGAGGACAAGGCGCTGGGCGGAAGCTGACCTGATGCCGGCCCGCAATCAGGCGAAACGATTATAACGATCGTTAGCTTGATTGCGGGGGCATAGGCAGCCATATGCTGTTCTGGTAAACCACCCGCTCGCCAACCCGCTTGGAGTCGGACCACACTTTTTTGAAGATTGGGAGAGGAAGCCCGTCATGAATGAAGTAACCACTATCGATCGCACGCAGCGCGAATATTCGGATGCCGTGAAGAAGGCGCTTGCCCGCAAGCCGCAGCTCTACATCAACGGCGAATGGGTCGACAGTTCCGGTGGCGAGACCATCGATGTGGAAGATCCCTCTTCCGGCAAGATCATCTCCTCCATCGTCGAAGCGACCGACAAGGACGTGGACAGGGCGGTTGCCGCTGCCCGCGCTGCATTCGACGATCGCCGCTGGCGCGACATGCCGCCGGTGGCACGTGAGAAGATTATGCACCGGATCGCTGACCTGATCCTCGAAAATGCAGACGAGCTGGCAGAACTCGAAGCGATCGACGTGGGCAAGCCCAAGGGCATGGCATCCGTGGTCGACGTGCCCGGTTCCGCCGCGCACTTTAGCTACATGGCTGGCTGGCTCGGCAAGATCGGTGGCGAAACGCAGGCTCCCTATTCCATGCCGGGCGGCACGATGTTTGCCTATACGCTGAAGGAGCCGGTGGGCGTTTGCGCGCAGATCGTGCCGTGGAACTTCCCGCTGCTGATGGCCTGCCTCAAGATCGCTCCGGCGCTCGCTGCCGGCTGTACCACGGTGCTCAAGCCTGCCGAGCAGACCTCGCTAACCGCGCTGCGCCTGGCAGACCTGATCCAGGAAGCCGGCGTGCCCGCAGGCGTGGTCAACATCATCACCGGCTATGGTCACACCGGCGGCGATCGCATGGTGAAGCACCCCGATGTCGACAAGGTGGCCTTCACCGGCTCGACCGAAATCGGCAAGCTGATCAACCGCAACGCCACCGAACACCTCAAGAAAGTGACGCTCGAACTGGGCGGCAAGAGCCCGGTCGTGGTGATGCCCGATGTCGACGTTGCCGAAACCGCGCCGGGCGTGGCAGGTGCGATCTTCTTCAACTCGGGCCAGGTCTGCGTGGCCGGTTCGCGCCTCTATGCGCACAAGAGCGTGTTCGACAAGGTCGTGGAAGGCATGGCCGAAACCAGCGCCTTCTGGGCACCGCGCCCCTCGCTCGATCCCGAAGCCCACATGGGCCCGGTGGTCTCCTCCGAGCAGTTCGAGCGCGTGATGGGCTATATCGACGCCGGCAAGCGTGACGGTGCCTCGGTTCTGATGGGCGGCGACAGCCCGGGTGGTGACGGCTATTACGTCAACCCGACGATCCTGACCGACGTGAACCCGCAGATGAGCGTCGTTCGCGAAGAAATCTTCGGTCCGGTTGTGGTGGCCCAGCGCTTCGAAGATCTGGACGAGGTGGTGAAGGACGCCAATGACACGCAATACGGCCTCGCCGCCGGCGTGTGGACCAAGGACGCATCGGCCGCGCACCGCATCGCCAGCCGCCTGCAGGCCGGCACGGTGTGGGTCAACTGCCACGCCATGATCGATCCGGCGCTGCCTTTCGGCGGCTACAAGGAAAGCGGCCTCGGCCACGAACAGGGCCGTCTGGGCCTCGAAGCCTATCTCGAAACCAAGTCGGTGATGATGAAGCTGTAATCCCAGCTTCCACCGTTGAACAATTGGCCCGCCCCGGCATCGTCGGGGCGGGCCTTTTGTTTGCAGGGCATAATTCGGTGTCTGAAGCAGCCGGGGAGATTCCCGGCAACTGTCGCAAAACGTCACATCGCGCGCTCTGCCATTGCGGCAGCGGGCTTTGTCGTGTTTAGGGTGTGGTCAAATTCTAACGCAGGAAGAGGTTGCATGCCCATCGATCTGAACAAGATCCGCGCCATCGATGTCCACGTTCACGCGGAGGTCAGCTGTCATGACCCGGAAGACCCGGTGATGGGCAGGTTCTTCGATGCAGCATCCGCCTATTTCAAGGCACCCCGCGAACGGCCGAAAATGCCCGAGATTTGCGAGCTTTACCGCGAATCCAACATCGCCTTCTGCATGTTCACGGTGGACTGCGAAAGCGGCATGGGTGCCAAGCGCGTCTCCAATTACGAAGTGGCAGAAATTGCGGCCAAGAACGATGACGTGTGCATCCCTTTTGCCAGCATCGATCCGCGCAAGGGCAAGTATGGCGCGCGCGAGGCGATCGACCTGATCGAGAACCACGGCGTGAAAGGTTTCAAGTTCCACGGCATCGCGCAGGATTGCCATCCGGCGGACCCGGTGGGCTATCCGATCTACGAGGTGATCAACGAATACAAGCTGCCCGCCATCTTCCATACCGGACATTCCGGCATGGGCACCGGCATGCGCGGCGGCGGCGGCATGCGCCTGAAATATGGCGAGCCGATGCTGGTTGATGACCTGGCGGTGGAATTCCCCGATATGAAGATCATCTTGGCCCACCCCAGCTGGCCGTGGGTAGACCAGAGCCTGTCGATGGCGCTGCACAAGGAAAACGTCTTCATCGACCTTTCCGGCTGGAGCCCGAAGTACTTCCCCAAGCAGGTGATCCAGTACGCGAACACCCAGCTGAAGAAGAAGATGCTGTTCGGCACCGACTTCCCGCTGATCCACCCGGACAAGTGGATGGCAGCGGCTGCCGAAGTGGGCTTCCGCGACGAAGTGATGCCCGGCATCATGAAGGACAATGCAGCGCGAGTACTGGGGCTTGCATGAGCGACCCCACCTTCATCCGCAACTGGCTGCGGCTGTCGGAACGTATAACCACATCGGGCAAGCTCGATCCGGCTGATCCGCAGCGGCTGGCGAATATGGGTGTCCGGCGCGTGATCAACCTCGCGCTGGATGACCATCCCGAGGCCTTGCCCGATGCGGAAGGCGCAATGGCAGCGGCGCGCCTGGCTTATACGCATATCCCGGTGCCTTTTGATGCGCCGAGTGACGAGCACTACGCCAAATTTGTCGCTGCGCTTGAGGCAGACGAGGAGCCGGTGCATGTCCATTGCATCATGAACTTCCGCGTCTCAGCTTTCTTCTACCGCTACCATGTCGAGGCTTGCGGGATGGATAAGGCTGCGGCACGAGCATTGATGGAGAGGGTGTGGGCACCGCACCGCACGGATGAAATGGCCGTGCCGCCATGGCGCGCATTTGTAGAGAAGGTGGGAGAGGCATGAATTTCAACGGCAAGCATATCTGCGTCACCGGCGCGTCTTCCGGCATCGGCCTCGTGGCGGCAAAGATGCTGGTGGAACGCGGCGCGCGCGTCAGCCTGATCGCGCGTCGCAAGGAATTGCTCGACGAGGTATGCGCCGAATTGGGCGAGAACGCGGCGGGCTTTGCTGCCGATGTCGGTGACAAGGCTGCGCTGGAAGCTGCGCTAGACGGTGCTGCCGATCACTTCGGCCCGATCGAGGCGCTGTTTGCCAACGCCGGCCTTACCGGCGATTTCACGCCCTTCTCTGCTTTCGATCCGGAAATCTTCGCGCAGACCATAAAGGTCAATCTCACCTCCGTGTTCTGGGCAGCACAGAAGGTGATCCCGGCGATGCAGGAAGCCGGCAAGGGGGCAATCCTCGTCACCGGATCGATGGCGTCTAAGCGCGGCATGGCGATGAACCCGGCCTATGTCGCTTCCAAGCACGGCGTACTCGGCCTCACCCGCGCCATCGCGGTGGAGTTGGCTCCGCTTGGCATCCGCGCCAACTGCATCATCCCCGGCTTCATCGTGACAGAGGCCTTGGACCGTATTCCCGAGCATCAGAAGGGGATGATAGAGAAACGCGTTCCTCAGCGGCGCATGGGCTCTTGCGAGGAGCTGGGTGAAGTCGCCTGCTTCCTGCTGTCCGATGCAGCCAGCCACGTGACCGGGCAGGATTGGGCCGTGGATGGCGGTGTTCTGGAGAGCATCGAGCTCTGAGAGAGAAGGAAGCGGCCTGATGGCTTTGAAGTATTATCACGCCGAGCCGCTCGCCAACTCGCTCAAATCGCTGATCCCGCTCGTCGAAAAAGGCCTCGAATTCGAAGGCGTATATGTCGACCTGCACAAGTTCGAACAGCATTCCGACTGGTTCACCGCGATCAATCCCGAGGGGCAGGTGCCCGTGCTCGACCACGATGGCACTATCATCACCCACACCACGGTGATCAATGAATATCTTGAGGATGCCTTCCCCGATGCCAACCCGGCCGACGGACCGCTGCGCCCGCGCGATCCGGTCGGGACCGCGCGAATGCGCTTCTGGAACAAGTTCGTCGACGAGCAGGTAATGAATTATGTCTCCATGCACGGCTGGAACAGGCTGATCCGGGTCATCACCAAGAGCATCGAGGATGACAAGTTCGAGGAGCTGATGAGCCACGTGCCGCTGCCGGACCAGCGCAGGAAGTGGAAGACCGCCCGCTCCGGTTTCGAGCAGAAAGACCTCGACCACGCGATGGAGAAGATCGAATATGCGCTGGCGAAGGTGGACGCGCAGCTGGACGAAACCACGTGGCTTGCCGGGGATACCTACACGCTGGCGGACATCAATTTCTATTCGCACTGCGGGGTGATGGCGAACCGGATGTTCCCTGACCTTGACGTCGACAATCGCTACCCCAACCTCGTACGCTGGCGCGAGGCAATGTCTGATCGCCCTGCTGTCCAGAAGGCTCTCGCTGCGGAAGATCGCACGCAGCCGGGCCTCAGGACATGGAGCGGCGACGGCCGCGAGGCCTGACCAGTTTAAAGACCAAGGAGAGAAAACAATGCGCGCATGGATGCTGCCTGCCGGGTCCGACGGCTTCGACAAACTTTACCTGGAAGACCTGCCCGATCCAGAACCGGGTCCGGGCGAAGTGCTGATCGCGCCCAAGGCGTGGTCGATCAACTATCGCGATTTCGCCGTGGCGAGCGGCCATTATTTCGGCGGCGCGCTGCAGCAGCCGGCCATTCCCCTGTCAGACGGCGCTGGCGAAGTTATCGCGGTGGGCGAGGGCGTGTCCTCGGTGGCCGTGGGGGACAAGGTGCAAGGCTCGTTCTTCCTCGACTGGATCGATGGCCCGCACACCATGGGCCGCGCCCTTGGTGACGGGCATGGCCCCGGCATGCTCGCGGAAAAGGTGCTGCTGCCCGAACAGGCGGTGGTGAAGATCGCCAGCAGCCTCGATCTGGCGCAGGCAGCCTGCATGCCCTGTGCCGGCGTCACGGCTTGGAATGCGCTGACCCGTGGCCGCCCGGTGAAAGCGGGCGACAAGGTGCTGGTTCTGGGCACCGGCGGCGTATCGATGATTGCGCTGCTGCTGGCGAAGGCCATGGGCGCAGAGGTTATCGCCACTTCCTCCAGCGACGAGAAGCTGGAGCGGGTGAAGAACATGGGCGCAGACCATGTGATCAACTACAAGGACACTCCCGACTGGGGCGCGGCGATCAAGCAACAGTTCGGCGGCGCGGACAAGGTCGTCGAAGTAGGCGGTGTTGGCACCTTGCAGCAGAGCATGCAGGCGCTTGCCAATGAAGGCGAGATCGCGCTGATCGGCGTGCTCAGCCAGGGCGAACCGCCCAGCCCGCACGCCCTGATGATGACCGGCGGATCGATCCGCGGCATCTTCGTTGGCAGTGTGCAGATGGCGCGCGACCTCAACGCCTTTGTCGATCAGCACGGCATCGAGCCGCCCATGGGAGGGCGTTTCGCCTTCGACAATGCAGGCGGCGCCTATGCCCATGCGTGGGGTTCGGATAGCTTCGCCAAGACTGTGATCGAACTGGACTGATCGATCTGGCGTTTTGCCTTTGGTCAATTCCCAAACGGGGGCTGACCAGCTAGGAAGGCCTCAGCAGGCCGGGTAGCCACGCTGCCCGGCCTGACTGTTCTTGGAGAGGAGCGGACAAAGATCATGTGGCAAGTACGCGTTGCCCCCTGCGGCGATTTTGACAATCATCCCTTTAAATCCAATCACTTCGAGTGTGAGCCATTGGGCGCGGCGATGGGTGCCAAGATTACGGGGGTGCGCTTGCCGGAACTCAGCGACGACGGCGTGGAATCGCTCAAGAAAGCGCTGTGGAAGCACAAGATGGTCTATCTCGAAGACCAGCACCTCAGCCACGCAGAGCATGAGGAATTCTCCAGTCGCCTCGGCCCCTTTGCCATCGATGCCTATACGCAAGGCGTGGAAGGGCACCGCGATGTGCACCCGATCATCAAGGAAGAAGACGAGGTAACGCCCAGCCTGTTCGGCGGCGGCTGGCATACCGACAGCCCCTTTTTGGAAGAACCGCCCAGCATCACCACGCTGCGACAGATCGAAGGCCCGCCATATGGCGGCGACACGACCTGGACCAACACCGCGCTCGCCTTCAAGCACCTTTCAAAGACCTATCAGGATATGCTGCGTCCGCTGCGCGTGCACATGAGCGCAAAGAACAACTTTGCCACACAGACCTTCCTGCGCGGCGAAGCGATCCAGTTCGGCAACAAGGAAAAGCACGAACAGGGCCTGAAAGGCACCTACCACCCGTTCGTGCGCACCCATCCGCACACAGGAGAGCCTTCGCTCTACATCTGCGACACCTATGCCACCGGCATCGAGGGCATGAGCACGCATGAGGCGAAGCCGATCATCGATTACCTTGTCTGGCACTGCACCCAGCACGCCTTTACTTGCCGCTTGAGGTGGAAACCCGGCATGTTCTGCATGTGGGACAACGCTGCCACGATGCACCTTGGCCCGAACGATTATGACGGCTTCCGGCGCGAGATGTATCGCACCACGATTGCTGGCGGCATACCGTTGTAACTGGCAGGTTCGGCGGAAAGTATTTTTCGCTTTTCCTGATTCTAAACGAAAAAATCGGCCTGTATTTCATCGACATAGAGGCGGTGAGCGCGTAAACTTGCGGCGACCAAAGAGGTGGGGAACCTGGCTAGCGGGATCATCATATCGGTGTCTCGTCCATGCGCCCGCCGAAAGGCACGCTTATGCAGCGCCTCGCCAATTTCGACGTTACCCGCCAGTTCCGGACCGTTCGCAGTCAGCGGATTGCCCAATATGTGTTCGGCGTGGTCTGCGCCGCCGTGGCCATCAGCCTGCGCAGCGTGGTCGATATCGGATTTCCGACGTCCGGCCCTTTCGCGCTGATTTATCCCACGGTGCTGCTTGCCACGCTTTACGGGCATTTCCGCGCCGGACTGACCAGCCTCGTGCTCAGTTTCATGTGGGCGTGGTATTTCGTGCTGCCGGCGCCGGCATCGCTTGATTTTGTCGATCCGGCAGACCCGGCGCGCGTGGCCATCAATGCGCTGTGCTGCCTGATCGTGATCGTCTTTGCCGAGGCCTTCCGCCGCGCGGCGCAGAGCAGGCTGCAGGAAATCCGCCGCTCTGCAGACCGCCGGCTCACGTTGCTGGCAGAGCTCGAACATCGCACCAAGAACAACTTCACCCTGGTGGCCAGCATGCTGGAAATCCAGAAGCGCCGCCTTCCGGATGACACGCTGCACGGCCCGCTGGACGATGCCGTGGGCCGCGTGCGGACCTTTGCCGCCGCCTATTCCAACCTCGCCTTCGAGCAGGCCGAACAGAACGATGTGGCGATGGGAGACTACCTCCAGTTGCTGCTGGACAGGCTGGAGAAGGCCGCTGTGCCCGCCAACATCCAGCTCTACCGCGAATTCCAGAATGCTGTGCTTACGCGCGAGATTGCCGTCGCCATCAGTCTCTATCTCAACGAGGCTTTGTCCAACTCGCTGAAGTACGCCTCCCCGCGCGAACGCAGCGGTACCATCGGCGTGTATTTCCACATCAGGGACGGGCACTGGCAGCTGACTGTGGAAGATGACGGCGTGGGCAATGATGCCCTGCAAGACCAGACGGGCGGGCTCGGTTCCAGCCTGATGAACGCCTTTGCCCAGCAGGCCGGCGCTGCGCACGATGCGCGCGCTTTCGACCACGGCTTCCGGGCAACACTCACCTGCAAGGCTGACGAGACCGTCGCTGCCTGACGGCCACCGCCGACCGCATCCTTATG
Organism: uncultured Sphingomonadaceae bacterium; assembly: GCA_964467715.1. Classification (GTDB taxonomy): domain Bacteria; phylum Pseudomonadota; class Alphaproteobacteria; order Sphingomonadales; family Sphingomonadaceae; genus Alteraurantiacibacter. The sequence goes on along the minus strand of CAYXTJ010000025.1, from coordinate 13,115 downwards.
GCCCGCGGGAAGACGCAGCGAGCGCAGGCCTTGCTAGTGGTGGGAACCTTCGCGATTACCGCCCGGCCAGCTTGCGCAAGGCATCCCCGCTCACACGCTGGATGCGCCATTCGTCCATGCCGACTGCTCCGATCTTGCGGTAGACGTCTATCGCGCGCTGGTTCCAGTCGAGAACCGACCATTCGAACCGCCCGCAGTCGCGCTCGAGCGCGAGCCGCGCCAGATGTTCGAGCAGCTGGGTACCCACGCCCTGCCAGCGCGCATCGGGCGTGACGTAAAGATCCTCCAGATAAAGGCCCTTCCTGCCCTCCCACGTCGAGAAGCTATGGAAGAAAAGCGCAAAGCCGACAGGGTTGCCGCCCACTTCGGCCATCACCGCCTCGCACGAGTGTTCTGCGAACAGCGCATGGTGGAGCATTTCCTCGCTCGCCACGACGGCATCAGGCTCGCGCTCGAATTCCGCGAGCTCGCGCACGAAGGCAAGGATCTGCGGCACGTCTGCAGGGGTGGCGGGTCGGATTTCTGCCACGTGATGGCGCTCACTCACCAAAGAAGTTCAGCTCAAGCAGCACGTTGTTGGGATCCGCCGTGAAGATCTGGCGCAGGCCGATCGCTTCGACCAGGTTGACCTGGTAATCCGCGCCGCGTGCGTCGAGCCGGGCGAGGGTTTCCTCGTAACCGCTCAGCCGCAAAGCCACGTGGTGCAGTGCGCCGGTCAGCTCTCCCGGGGTGATCTCTCGGTCATAGGCCCGCACGCAATCGAGCGAGTTGATATGGATTATCGCGCGGTCATCCGCATCGAACATCCACTGCGCCGTGGTGGGGGTAAGCGGCGGCGGTCCGTCGCGCCGTTCGAGGCCGAGAAGCTCCTCGTAAAAGCGCGCCGTGCCGTCCAGGTCATCCGTGATGATGTTCACGTGATCGAGGGCTTCCACTTTCATGCATTCTCTCCGTTTTCGGCACCGGCCCGCCTCACCGTCGCTTCCCTGCAGCGGCACATCACGGCAAGGCTTGGCGGACGAGGCTATTGCGCCGTGCGCAACTCAAAATCACACCTTGCACCTGTAGCGCAATATTGTATGTGCCACATACAAATTTCGCATATATGATTCTTTCACGAATGAGAGGAAGTGAAATGGCAGATAATCTGAATCAGGTCCTGGCGAAGGCCAATGGCGACATCGTCGGCCAGCTTCGCAACAACAAGATCGGTGCCTATGTGTATCCGGTCGTTGCTCCGGAATTTTCCAACTGGCGTGACGAGCAGTGGGCATGGCAGCACGGCGCCGTACTGTTCGACCAGTCGCACCACATGTTCGACCTCTACATCAACGGCCCGGACGCTGGTAAGCTCCTGTCCGACACGATGGTCAACTCGTCCAAGGGTTGGGAAGTCAACAAGGCCAAGCAGTACGTGCCGACCACCCCGGCCGGCAACGTCATCGGCGACGGCATCATCTTCCGCCTCGCTGAAGAAGAATATGTCTATGTCGGCCGCGCTCCGGCTGCCAACTGGCTGATGTATCAGGCCGAAAAGGGCGGCTACAACGTTGACATCATCAACGATCCGCGTTCGCCTTCGCGCCCGATGGGCAAGCCGGTGAAGCGCATCTCCTGGCGTTTCCAGATCCAGGGCCCGCGCGCTTGGGACGTGATCGAAAAGCTGAACGGCGCTCCGCTCGACAAGCTGAAGTTCTTCAACATGTCGACCATGAAGATTGGCGACAAGACGATCCGCACCCTGCGTCACGGCATGGCCGGCTCGCCGGGCCTCGAAATCTGGGGTCCGTATGAAGAACAGGAATATGTTCGCGAACACATCCTCAAGGCTGGCGAAGAATTCGGCCTGATCCCGGTCGGTTCGCGCGCCTATCCTTCCAACACGCTGGAATCCGGCTGGATCCCCAGCCCGCTGCCCCCGGTCTACACCGGTGACGAGCTGGAAGACTATCGCAACTGGCTGGGTGCAGACAGCTACGAAGCCACCGGTTCGATCGCTGGCTCGTTCGTCTCCGACAACATCGAAGACTACTACACCAACCCCTACCAGCTGGGTTACGGTCCCTTCGTGAAGTTCGACCACGACTTCATTGGTGCCGATGCACTGAAGAAGATGGAAGAAGACGGCACCAAGGATCGTTACAAGAAGGTGACCTTCGAGTGGAACGCTGACGACATGAAGAAGATCGTCGGTTCCATGTTCGATCCGGAAGGCGAGCAGTACAAGTTCTTCGACCTGCCGCTGGCCAACTACGGCAACTCCAGCTTCGACGCCGTGAAGGACGCTGACGGCACCGTGATCGGCAAGTCGATGTTCACCGGCTACTCCTGGAACGAGAAGAAGGCCCTGTCGCTTGGCTTCGTCGACTCCGACGTTCCGCTCGGCACCGAGCTGGCCCTCACCTGGGGTGAAGAAAACGGCGGCACCGAGAAGACCACTGTCGAGAAGCACAAGCAGCTCGACGTCAAGGTCATCGTCTCGCCGGTTCCTTACGGCAAGATGGCTGCCGACACCTACGCCACTGGCTGGCGTACCTCGAAGACCTTCTCGTAAGTCTTCGCAGCCAATCGGCTAACAGAATTGGGGGAGGCACCTTCGGGCGCCTCCCCTTTTTCTTTTGGCCCTTTTTCTTTTGGCTCACTGCGCTGCATCACTTATGCCCGCAGCGATGGGAGATCGAACAGAGAAAGCGCCGTGGAGCGAACTGTTCGCGCCGGAGCTGTTTTCCAAGCTGCTGATCGTGCTGCTGGGCGTATGGATCAACGCGGCAGACACGCTGGTCACAACCACCATCATGCCATCGGTAGCGGCTGACATCGGCGGATACTCCGCTTTCAGCTGGGCCGTGGCGGGCTTCCTGATCGGATCGGTGATCGCCAGCGCCAGCGCCGGACGCCTTGCGGAAAAGTTCGGCCTTGGCCGCGCCTCGGCTGTGGCGGGCGTGGTCTTCGCCTTGGGTTGCGTGGGCAGCGCCACGGGTGCGGGCATGGAGCTGTTCCTTGTCGGCAGGCTGGTGCAGGGCCTGGGCAGCGGCTGGTTCTCCGGCTTTGCCATGGTGGCAATCGCTCAGCTGTTCCCGCGCCGCCAGCTGGCGCGCGTGTTTGCCATCGTATCGGGCGTCTGGGGCGTGGCCACGCTGGTTGGCCCCATGCTGGGCGGATTGCTGGCAGCAGAGGGGCAATGGCGCGTGGTGTTCTGGGCCTTTGCCGTCCAGGCGCTGATATTCGCACTGATCGCCCCCCGCGCCTTGGGCAGCGCCCAGCCCAATGCGTTGCGCGGACGCGTGCCGATCCCGCAACTGGCGCTGATCGCCATCGGCATCGGCGGGATCGCGCTTGCTGACATGTTGTCGGGCAGTCTTTTGCAGATTCTCGCCATCCTCGCCGGCCTCACGGTGCTGGCAGGCGTGCTCTGGCTTGATCGGCACGCCAGCGTGCCGCTGCTGCCCAGGCAAGCCTCGAACCCGCTCTCGGTGATCGGCGCAGGCTATCTGTCGATCTTCGCGCTGATGGCCGCCTCCATGCCGTTCAGCATCTACGTGCCGCCGATCCTGCAACAGTTGATGGGCCTTTCACCGCTGGAAGCTGGCTATGTGGTGGGCGCTTCGGCATTGAGCTGGACCTCGGCCGCATTCCTTGTCTCCAATGTGCGCGACGGGCGCGAGCGGCTGCCGGTGATCCTTGGTGCAGCGCTGATCCTTGCCGGGGTCGCGCTGCAGGCATGGCTGGTTCCCGGCTTGGTGCTGCTACCCATCGTGGGGGCCGGGATCGTGATGGGGCTCGGCTTCGGCCTTTCCTCCAGCCTCATCAATCGCCGCGCGATCATTCACCTTACTGCCGAGGAGGAAGCCATCGGCAGCGCCGCACTGATGACCATGCGGCAAGTGGGCGGTGCGGTGGGCGCGGCGCTGGCCGGCGTGGCTGCCAACGCTGCCGGGTTCGGCGACGGGCTGACCGATCAATCCGCGCTGGCGACCGCGCACGTGATCTTCCTCGCCGCCATACCCGTTGCCTTCGTCGGCCTGCTCGCCGCCGCGCAGATGACGCGCAGGTTTGACGGCTAGCCGCCGTCATTTCTCCTTCCCATCCGCCCCTAGCGCGCTACTCTCCCGAACCGGAGAGGGAAGAACAGATGGCTGTCAATTTTTCGGGAGACCCGTTCGCGCAAGGCTTCTTCGCGCCGACGCGGTTCGAGGCGGATATCCATGATTGCGAGGTGGAAGGGGAAATCCCCGCAGACCTTGACGGCACCTTCTACCGCACCTGCGTGGACCGCCGCTATCCCCAGCGCCACCCGCGCGACATCCCGTACAACTCCGATGGCATGGTCGACATGTTCCGCGTCCGGAACGGCCATTGCGACTTCCGTACAAAGTATGTCCGCACGCCGCGCTATGTGATCGAGCGGCGTGAGCGGCGCAGCCTGTACGGCGTCTATCGCAACAGCCTGACCAATAATCCGATGGTGCGCGATGTCTCGATGAACACCGCGAACACCACGCCCATCGTCCATGCCGGCAAACTCTTCGCGCTGAAGGAAAGCAGCCCGCCCATGTGGCTGGACCCGCATACGCTGGAAACGTATGAGGAGCACACCTTCGGCGGCGCGATGACCGCCAAAAGCTTTACCGCGCACCCCAAGATCGACCCCGTGACCGGCGAGATGCTGGCCTTCTCCTATGAGGCGAAGGGCGATCTCAGCGACGACCTCGCCATCCATTTCTTCAAGCCGGATGGCACGCTGGAACGCAGCGTATGGGTGAAGGCGCCTGCCGTCACCATGATGCATGACTGGGCGATCACCCACAAACACGTGATCCTGCCCACCACCGGCATGGTGACTGACCGCGCGCGGCTGGAAGCGGGTGAGGATCATTTCTATTACGACCCGAACCAGCCAGCCTATGTCGGCATCATGCCGCGCGATGGCGAGGCCAAGGACATCCGCTGGTTTCGCGGCCCGCCGGACCGGTCAATGATCGTCCACACGCTGAACGCCCGCACCGTGGGCAACAAGGTCATCCTCGATACGCCGGCGGCAGGGGGCAATTTCAACCCGCAATTCGCGAATTTCGACGGCTCGCCCTTCGACCATGAAAAGCGCAAGAACACCGTCCGCCGCTGGACCTTCGACCTCGATTCGAGCTCTGACACTTGGGAAGAGGAAATCCTGTTCGCAGGCATCCAGCCGACAAGCTTTGCCCGCATGGATGATCGCTTCCTGACGCTGGATTATCGCTGGAGCTTCAACCTTCTCACCGATCCGGATCTGCCGTGGGATGCCGGGGCAAGCGGCGTGCCCGTGGGCGGCGCAACCAACGCCTGGTATCGCTTCGACCACGAGAACCAGAGCGTCGACAAGTTCTTCGCCGGCCCCACCCACGCGCTGTTCGAGCCGCAATTCGTGCCGCGTTGCGACGGCGCGCCGGAAGGCGATGGCTATATCGTCGGCGTGGCGAATGACTATGCCGCCATGCGCAGCGAGCTGGTGATCGCAGACGCGCATCATCTGGCAGACGGGCCGGTGGCGCGCGTATTGATGCCTTTCCGCCTGCACATGCAGGTGCACGGCTGGTGGGTGCCTGCCAGCACATTGCCGTTCGATTTCGGGCATGACTATGACTATCACGGGCCGGACTACGCGTAAGCGCGGCCAACCGGAAATAACGAGGATCACAGATGGCTAATTACGTGCTCGTCCATGGCGCATGGGGCGGCAATTACACTTACGGGGATGTGCCAGCGCGGCTTGAAGCGCTGGGGCACAATGTCATCAATTGCACCCTACGCGGGCTGGGATCGCGGCAGGACGAGCTGCATCGCGGCATCACCCTGACCGACCATATAGACGACGTGTGCGAGCAGATTGCTGAAGCCGGGTTCGACCGCTTCATCCTTGCCGGCCATTCCTATGGCGGGATGGTGATCACCGGGGTTTCCAGCCGCCTTGGCAAGCGGATCGATGCGGTCTGCTACATTGACGCCTTCTGGCCGGATGATGACCAGAGCCTGTGGGACATTACCGGCGATTTCGAGCACAACTGGTATATCGACAGCCAGCGGCACAACCCCGGCTATGTCATCCCCATCGGCTTCCAGGGAGAATTCACCGTGTTGCCCGGCAAGCGTGGCTACCAGCCGCTGCTGACGCTGGCAGAGGCCATCCCCCTGTCCGGCGACGAGCAGGCAATCCCGCGCAAGGCCTATATCTTCGCCACCGGATACCAACCCACGCCTTTCCCGCGCTTTGCGGAAAAGGCCAGGTCAGCGGGCTGGGAATATCACGAAACGGCCACAGACCATTTCGTGATGGAAAACGATCCCGATCTGACAGTGGAGGTGCTGGCAGGACTTGCCTGAGGGCTCGTTCACTCAGGATACACTATCACTTTGCCAGCTTACCCGGCAGCGTCGCAAAACGTCGAACACGGGGGAGATGATAGATGCGCATTGTCACGAAAGCCGCCACCGGCGCGCTGCTGCTCGGTGCGGGAGTTCTGGCAGCAGGAGCCTCGACGGCGTCCGCGCAGACGCTCTCGCAAGGCGATTATGAACAATGTGCGGTCTATAATCGCGACGGCGAATTCGCGGGCTATGACAGCGTGTGTCTCGAGCGCAAGCGCGCGGCCCTGCGTCGCCTCCAGTCGCGCGAGCAGACCTATTACCAGCAGGCCCCGGCACAAAGCGGCATCTATTGCCCGCAATGGGCCAACCTCGGCGCGGGCTATGTCAGCACACGGCGCAGTGACGGATCGCTGCCGCCCGTGTCCATGGCCTATGATGCGCCGGTGAATGGCAATCCCTGCGTACCCAACCAGGTCATCATCACCACCGGTTTGCCATAGGCCGACCAGCGCGGTGATGGACCGCCTGATTGACTAACACCCTCATCAAGCGTCTAATTGACACAACAACACGTTGGGTGAGGATGACCATGAAACTGAAAACGCTGGCCAGCGTGGCTGGCCTGATGCTGCTCTCGGCGTCGGCCCATGCGCATCACGCGGGAACGATGTTCGATGGCGATAAACCCAGAGAGCTTACCGGTACGGTGCGGGCGTTTCAGTTCACCAATCCCCATTCCTACATCCAGCTCATCGTTCGCGAAGGCGGGCAGGACGAGGAATGGAGCATCGAATTCGCCGCGCCGAGCCACCTTCACAGGCTGGGCTGGCGGCGGAACACCGTGGGCCCGGGTGACCGGATCAGGGTAACGATTGCCCCGCTGCGCGATGGCGGAAAGGGCGGGGAGGTCCGCGAGATCTCCTATGCCGACGGGTCGCCGCTGGCTCTCAAGCGATGATCAGGGCTGCATTGCTGGGCACGGCGGCCGCGCTTGCCTTCCTCGCCGTACCCGCCGCAGCGCAGGAAGCGGATAACCGCTGCGCTCCGTCAGACACTTCCGCGCTGGCCGAATGGCAGGGGGTCTGGCTGCCGGAGGGACTGGACACCGATATTTCGGGACGGTTCCTGTCCCGCGGATCGAAATTCGTGGGCTTCGATGCCCCGTGGAACGAGGCCGGATGGGAACGAGTGCGCGCCAATCTGGCGCTGTTCGGCACGGGCGAATACCGGGTTATCGGCTTCGGCTTTCCCGCCATGCTGGATACCGCTGGCGAGCTGTCCTTCTATGTCGGCCACAACCAGACGGTGATCCTCAACGTCTATCGCGATGTACAGATCATCCATACAGATGGTCGCGAGCACATTCCCGCAGACGAGGCCTTCCCCTCTACCTGGGGCAGTTCGGTCGGCTGCTGGGAAGGCGATACGCTCACGATCGACACCCGCTACATGCAATTCGATCCGACCTTCAGCCCAGGCCACGCCCCCTTGTCCGACCAGGCGCACTTCGTGTGGACCCTGCAACTTGCCGAGCCCGAAAAGATCGCCATGCGCATGTTGATCACCGACCCTGTGTATCTCGACGCGCCCTGGGTCGTTGAAAACACCATGCTGCGCTACTATTCTGCAGAGAGCCTGCTGCTGGACGGCAGCAACAATGATCGCACCGTGTTCGAGGACGGATCCCACACGATCTCCGCTGACGGCAGCAACAGGACGGGCCTGCCCGACATGCCTGCCCCGGCACAGCTGAGCGCCAGCGAGATGGCGCTGCTTGCCGGCCGTTACGTCGATGAAAAGAGCGGCGCTGCCTTCACATTCGAGGCGCGCGAGGGGCGCTTGTGGGTGACCATGCCCTTGCTGGCGGAGAGGAGCACGACCACTCCCGTGTTCCCGCAATCAGCGCGCCAGGCGGTGGGGCTGATAGGACACGCCTTCGACTTTGTGACTGCCGCAGATGGCACGGTGACCGCTGTCGAAATCACCCGTCCCGATGGCACAAGCATGACAGCCGCACGCGCAGCGCCCTGATGGCGCGCTGCAAATTCAGCGCCGGGTGAGTGCCGCTTCGCATTCGCTCATCAACTGGGCAATGATATCGGCGACGGGTTCTTCCTTCGTCACCATGCCGACGCTCTGGCCAGCCATCATCGATCCGCTTTCGACATCGCCATCAATGGCGGCGCGCTTCAGCGCACCTGCCCAGAAGCGTTCGATTTCCAGCTGGGCAGCGTCCATCTCCACTTCGCCACGGTCGAGCTTGCCGGCCACTTCGCGCTGCTTGGCGGTGAATTCCTCGGTGCCCTTGTTCTTCAGCGCGCGCACCGGGATCACCGGCAGGCGCGGATCCACCTGCACGCTGGCTTCGGCATCGCGCGCCTTGGCGCGGAAGAAGGCCTTCTTGAAATCGGGATGGGCGATGCTTTCGGTAGCGCAGGCAAAGCGGGTGCCCAGCTGCACGCCCACCGCACCCATTTCCAGGTAGCTGGCGATCATGTCCCCCCGGCCGATGCCGCCCGCCACGAACACGAGGTGTTCTGCTGCCAGTTCGGGCAGAAATTCCTGCGCCAGCACGCTGGTGGCAACAGGGCCGATGTGGCCGCCTGCTTCCATGCCCTCGATCACCAGCGCATCCGCGCCGGAACGGAACTGCTTCTTCGCCAGCGCCAGCGTGGGCGCGAACACGATCACCTTGGCTCCGGTTTCCTTGATCGCTTCAAGGCTGCCCTTGGGCGGCAAGCCGCCAGCCAGCACGACATGGCCCACCTTGTGCTTAGCGCAGACCGCGATCAGCTCGAACAGGTCGGGATGCATGGTAATCAGGTTCACGCCGAAAGGCTTGTCCGTCAGCGCCTTTGTCCCGGCGATTTCTGCATCGAGCAGCTCGGGCGTCATCGCTCCGCAAGCGATCACACCAAAGCCGCCGGCATTGGAAATGGCGGCCACCAGATTGCGCTCCGATACCCAGCTCATCGCACCGCAAAGGATCGCGGTTTCGCTGCCGAGGAAATCCTGGCCGCGTTGCATCAGGGTGTGGGTCTTGGGGAAAGCGGACATCTTCAAACCGGTATTGCGGCGCAACATGCGCCTTGGGAAAGGCGCGTTTAGGCGCGAATGCTAGGGGCGACAAGCTTGCATGGCCATCTCCGTTGCAGACTTTCACACAATCGCTGTCACCTTGCCTGGGGGATGCGCCATTCAGTTGTCATCCACCTTTGCTGGACATATTGCGTGTCATCAATGTCGCCCGGCCGCCGGATTGCCAGTTCTTGGTCATCATCCTCCAGCCCCGCGACGGGCTGAAAATTCGACAGGGGACCGGTTATGAAGACACTGACCATCGCCACCACCTTTCTCGCGGCAATGGCAGCCACTTTCTCTGCACCTGCTGCGGCACAGTCTGACAGCTACCGTGTGGAAGCGAGATCCGAGCAGACCATCAACCTCAATATCTGCAATCCCGAAGTCTTCATTTCGGTCAGGGGTGACGGGGATACCGATCTCGATTTCACCGTTCGCGACGGCCGCGGCAATATCGTCCATTCGGATTACGACACCACCGACATCACCTTCACCACGCTCTACCGCCGCGCCGATGCGCAGTGCGAGAACTTCCAGCTGGAGGTGACTAACCTTGGCGAGGTGTGGAACCGCTATGAAGTGACGATGCAGACCACCCGCAGCGATGCGGCGGCTTCGACCGGCGGGAGCTCGGCAGACGAATGGAACCGTGAAGTGGGCCTGGTGAACGATACCAAGGAAACGATCTACTACATCTATTGGTCCAACACCGGAGCCAGCGGCTGGGGTGATGACCGGCTGGGCAATGACGTGTTGCTGTCAGGCGACAGCTGGAACGTGACAGTCGATGATGGCTCTGGTGCCTGCCGATTCGACTTCAAGGCGGTGACCGCCGGTGGCCGCGAGATCGAGCGGCGCGACGTGAACGTCTGCGGCGTGTTCACCATCTCGTTCGACTAGGCCGCGCGCAGACAGGCTGCCGCGATAAACAGCCGGGCCCGCCATCGCGGCGGGCCCGGCTGTATCAGGCAGCCGCGCTGGTATCGTCGAGGCCGTAGGTGGAGTGCAGCACACGCACCGCCAGTTCGGTTTCGTCAGCGTCGATCAGCACCGAGATCTTGATTTCACTGGTGGAGATCGCCTGCACGTTGATGCCGCGATCAGCCAGCGCCTTGAACATGGAGGATGCGACGCCGGCATGGCTCTTCATGCCCATGCCGACCACCGAGACCTTGGCGACATTGGCATCGGTGATGATGCGGTTGAAGCCGATCTTGTCCTTGCGGTCTTCCAGCAGCGCCTGTGCGCGGGCGAGTTCCGCCTGCGGCACGGTGAAGGTCACGTCGGTCTCGCCCTTGTCGCGGCCCACGTTCTGGATGATCATGTCGACATTGATGCCGGCGTCGCCCAGCGGCAGGAAAATCTCGGCCACCGCGCCCGGCTTGTCAGGCACACGGGTCAACACAACGCGCGCTTCGTTCTTGTCGAGCGCGATACCGGTCACAGTCTGGCGTTCCATGTTCGCTTCCTTCAGGATTTCGTCCATCTCCTCTTCGGAGACGATCATCGTGCCGGGCAATGTATCGGCACTGGGGGCATCATCATCGACAAAGCTGCTGAGCACTTGCAGGCGCACATTGCGCTTCATGGCAAGGCTGACAGAGCGGGTCTGCAGCACCTTGGCACCGACAGAGGCAAGCTCCAGCATCTCTTCGAAAGTGACGTATTTCTGCTTGCGCGCCTTGGCCACGATGCGCGGATCGGTGGTGTAGACACCATCGACATCGGTATAGATGTCGCAGCGGTCCGCATTCACCGCCGCAGCCACGGCCACCGCGCTCGTATCCGAACCGCCGCGGCCCATTGTGGACACGCGGCCATCTTCTGAAATACCCTGAAAACCGGGGATCACGGCGATTTCGCCAGCCTGCATCGCTTCCACCAGGTTGTCTGCCGGGAAATCATCGATACGCGAATTGGCATGCGCGCCAAAGGTCTTGATCGGCACCTGCCAGCCCAGCCAGCTGCGCGCCTTGCAGCCCATGGCCTGCAGCGTCAGCGCCAGAAGGCCTGCCGTCACCTGCTCACCGCTGGCGACCACTGCATCATATTCTGCCGGATCATACAGCGGATTGGCTTCACGGCAGAAGTTGACGAGGCGATCGGTCTCGCCCGCCATGGCGGAAACCACCACGGCCACTTCATTGCCGCCGGCAGCCTGCGCACGCACGAGGCTGGCAACGCGGCGAATGCGTTCCGTCCCGGCCATGGAGGTGCCGCCGAATTTCATCACGATACGTGCCAAGATATGCTCCTTGTCGCGCCCTTGGGGTAAAGCATTCGAGTCTGGCTCGAAGCATCGCGCGCTGTTAGTAGCAGGGCATGACTGATGCAACTGTCGCAACTGTAACCATCCGTGCGGAAGAGGCCGCGCATTTCGGTGCGCTAGCGGCAGACTGGTGGGACCCGAAGGGTTCCAGCGCCATGTTGCACAAGCTGAACCCTGTGCGGCTCGCCTTCATCCGCGAGGCGATTGACCTGCACTGGGCGGGCGATATCCGCTCGATAAAGCCACTGGCCGGCAAGGCGGCGCTGGACGTGGGCTGCGGCGCTGGGTTGCTGTGCGAGCCGCTGTCTCGCCTTGGCGCAAAGGTGACCGGCGTCGATGCCGCGGCGGAAAATATCGCAGCGGCGAGCGCCCATGCGGCAGGCGTTGGCCTTGATGTCGACTATCGCCATGGCGAACTCTCCTCGCTCGGCCTTGGCACCTTCGATCTCGTCACCAGCATGGAAGTGATCGAGCATGTGGCGGACAAACCTGCCTTCGTGGCCGAACTCGCCAGCAACCTTGCACCCGGCGGGCTGATGGTGCTTTCCACCCCCAACCGCACCGCTGCCAGCCGCACGCTGCTGATCGGCGCTGCAGAAGCGCTGGGCGCGGTTCCCAAGGGCACGCATGACTGGGAAGATTTCATCACGCCTGACGAATTGCGCGATCTGCTTGCCTGTGCCGGTCTGGTGATGTCCGAACCGAAGGGAATTTACTTCAGTGTAGGAAAAGGCCTGCACCTGTCAGACAATCTGGCGCTCAACTACATCGTCACCGCACGCAAGGGCTGAGCCGTGATCGTCCGTGACAGGCCGACGAGGCTGGATCTGGCCTTTGCCGTGCGCGGCTCGATCGTTCCCTCCATCGCCCCGCGCCTCGTGCTACTCATGCTCGTCGCGGCTGCGATGGTACTCGCCCATGACAACCTGCCCGGCTTTCCGGAGCTCGGCGGCACCGGCTTTACAGTCTTCGGTATCGCCCTCTCGCTGTTCCTCGGCTTTCGCAACAACGCCGCCTATGGCCGCTGGTGGGAAGCGCGCAAGCTGTGGGGCGGCTTGCTGGCCGACCTGCGCAGCTTTGCCCGCGAGCTAGAATTGTTCGAGTCGGACACTGGCAAGCGGCACGAGATGCTGCGCCTTGTCCTTGCCTTCATCCATCTGCACCGGGCCAACCTCCGCGGCCTGACCGCTGACGAGCAGGCGATGGATCGCGGCACGGCCTTCATGGACACGCCGCATCCGCCAGACGCCCCACTCAACCAGATCGCCGAAATCATTGCCGACGGAACGCGCAGCGCCCGGATCGATGGCTTTGGCGCAAAAGCACTGGGCGAAAGGCTCGCCAGTATTGCGCTGCAACAGGCCGGATGCGAGCGGATTGCCACCACTCCGCCGCCCTATGTCTATTCGCTCCTCATCTA